>CAITRH010000717.1 GCA_903894755.1 uncultured delta proteobacterium | reverse complement strand
GGATGTCGAGGGAGAGGGGGTTGGGGGTGAGGTCCGCGCGAAATTGGGGCGCGGAAGGGGTAGATCGGACCTGCGGTTTTCAAGATGGGTTTGGTTTAGCTTTGGGTCGCTCGCGACGCTTTTCGGCGAGGCTCACGCTACGCAATCGGCCAGCGGCAGCGCGAAAGCGCGGGAGCAAGCTTGGCCAGATCCGCACGAACCTCCGTCGCAGATCGCCGATTGCGCGGGTCACGCCGCAATGTCGAAAAGAGGAGCTCCGCCAAAGGAGCAAACTCGTCTCTCATCGCCAGGTCCCGCACAGGATCGGGAAACCCGTCATGGGTGATGTGAAGCGCTATCTGACCCATCTCACTGTCCGCTAAAAATAGCGTCTTGCCCGTCAGCACCTCGTAGGCCACACACCCAAAAGCATAGAGGTCCACAGGAGCGGGCGTCGGCTGGTGATCCTCTGGAATCGCCCCCCAGACCTCCGGCGCTCCATACGATCCCGTCGCGCACCCTGGACGTACCCGTCTGCCCGACAGCCCAAAGTCCACCAGCACCCCGACCTTGCCCCCGCGCAGCACCACGTTCGAGGGCTTCAAATCGAGATGCCCCAGCCCGACTGCGTGCATCGCCTCGAGACCCGCCAAAATGTCGTCGAGAATCGCCACCGCCTTGCGCACATCGAGCGCCCTCGAGTCGGTCAGCCTCTCGAGCGTCACCCCCTCCACCAGCTCCATCACCAAGATGGGCTTGGGACGGGCCCCCACATCGAACGTCACGAAGCGAGCCAGGTTCGGATGCGACGGCAACGCCATGAGCGCCGACGCCTCATCGCGGAACATCTTCAGAAACTCCGCCTCCGACACGCTGCGCGCCGCAGTGGCCGAGTACTCGGGAACCTTGAGAGCAAAACGCTCCGCCTCGGCGTCGTGACGATCCTCGACCCGCGTCACGATGAACACCGAGCCCACCGCCCCCGACCCCAAGGCCCGTACGACGAAAAACCCACCCAAGGTGCGACGCGGAGGAACCCACGCGGGCAGTGCCTCGATGGTCTTGACCGCCGCGCTGTCGAGGGAAGCCCGCTCCACTGGCAAGTCGACCATGCCCCACACGAAGTGCGCCACGAGACGCGCCACCGAGTTTGGGATCGCCGTCAACTGCTCATCGAGACAGGCCGACACCACATGATCGCGCAGCGCCTCTTCTGCCCCTGACAAGATTCGAGATATCGCAAGGGTTAGCGGCCTGCGCTTGCTAAGTGCCGTAGACGGAAGCGGCGCTCGATCGGGATCCAGACGTCCACGCGCCCCGACCGCCAGCTGGGCCAGGGACCCAAGTGCGGCTTCCAGCGACGCGACGGCCTCCGGTTCGGACGTGCCCAAGGTCGCCAGGCTCCGAAGCGACGGGGTCCCGTGGATCGCATGCAGCGCCCCATGCAGCTTGTTCAAGACCACCCGAAGCGCTTCGATCCGTCCCGAAGGCTCGGGCGCCAGATCCCGCGCCAGCGTCTCGAGTGCACGCAGCTTGCGTGAGTCTTCCGAGAGCTCCTCAGGGGGCGGAAACGAGCTCGTTGATAACCGCATCGACACGGGGAAGTGGTCGACGGCCGCACCGGGCGAGCAGGCGCGTACGAAGTCCTCGTAGCGCGACAGCACGTGGACCAGATCGGGGTTCATGGTGGCCTCGGCAAGGGTCTGGAACTCGGACGGGTCCTCGACATGCCGCGCCACCACCAACAGCACGTCGCTCACGTCGCACGCCCCCACACGGATCAAGGCATCGAACGTACGGGCGAGCGCCGCCAAAATGGTGCGACGCAAGATGGCCGGACACCCGTGCTCGAACCGCTCGAGGAGGGCCCGCGCCGTGCGCAGCCACCGGCCACGGAGCAGCAGGGCACGTCCAGCGTATTCTTGCGTATCGACCACGTCGCTGTCGACCAAGTGGAGCAAGGCGCGCAGACGCCGCAGGCCCAACGTTGGATGAGTGGGCTCGGTCAGCGGTCCGACGTGTCGTGTGCGCACGCCTGTCGAGGACGGGGCGGCTTCATGCCCCAGGATCCAGCCCGCAAGCCGGTCGCGGAGGGCGTCCATGGTCTCTTGGTGCCCCTTGGCCGCGTCACCGCTCGGCCCAAGACGCAGCAGGTTCATGAGCACGTCGCGTTCGAGCAACCCGATGTCGAGGTCGCGCAGAACAGCAAGGGCGGTCCTGCGGGCCAAGGGCGCGGTACGTGGGTCCTCGGTTGGTTCTTCGAGCTCCACGGCCTCGAGCGTGTCAAGGGCATCTTTGCTCGCTTCGAGGACCTCCCGGGCCGCGGCGTAGGCTGCACGCGCCCCGCCATGCGCATACACGAGGAGTGCACGCGAAAGCAGCTCGCGCACGGGCGTGTCCGCTTGTGGCTTGCTGTCGAGATCCCGTGCGATCTCTCGGGCAAGCGACGCCGCACCGTCGTCTGATGCGGTCGGTCCGCCAACCTTGGCCAGCGCTTCGAGGGCCAGTTGACTCGCGCGTTCGGCAAACGGCGCGAGGCCAAAGTCCTGACGGAGCTCGACGATCGCTTCGGCCACCTCCTGAGGGGCGCGAGCGATCACCAGATCGAGCAACGTAGCCGCTGCCTCCGGCTCGGCCTCGGCCGCCCGAGTGATGCCCCACGCAAAGGCCACGGCCGCTCCTGGGTCGCGATCCAGAATCGACTGCACGACGTTGGCTGTGGCGGTTCGCATCGCTCCGGACGGGTCCACGGCAACCTGCGCGGCGATGGACGCGGCGGCGCGACGCCACTCGGTGGGCGAGAGGGTCGGCGAAAGCGCCCCCTGAATTTGTGCGTCGAGCTCGGGCACCCAAGGGGCCAAAAGTCCGCGGGCAACCGCCACATGACGCCACACGAGCGACTCACGATCGTCGAGCAGACGGGTCCAGGCCTGGCTGATCGCGTCGGTTCGAAACACCCGCAGCGCGTTGGGATCCCCTTGCGAGGCGCGACGTGACGCCTCGCGGGCCGCACGCTCCAAAAGTCGCGCGGCAAGACGACGCGCTGGAAGCGCCCCGGTCGAAGGGGTCGTGATCCACTCGCGCGCGAGCTCTCGACGCGACGCAAGGGCAAGTGCCAGCGGACCATCGGCCAGTCCGAGCGCAATGGGCAGCTCCACGATGAGAGAGATGCGCGCGCGGGCCGCACCGGTCCCGAAGCCTTTGGCGTTGCCGAGTGCCATGCGCGTCGCAATGGCCACGAAGGCATCGGCGTTGCCAGCGATCAGACGTGACAGGACCCGTCGACCGAGCTCACGTTGCTCGGTGCCGGGGGGAAGCGCTGCGGCGAGCTCATAGAGTGCCGCACCTGCGGCTGCGGGCTCGAGCCAGTCCAGGTCGTCTACGAACCCCGAGGCCAGAGCGATGCGGATCCCCTTGACCAGAACGTCGGGCTGGAGCGCGTCGAGCGGCGCAGGGCCGTCTTCAACGGCGGCACGAGCGAGGGCGGCGACAGACTGGCGCCACGTGGCACGGCGTTCTGCCGGGTCGCTGAGGTTGTGGAGGTCGAGCAGACCGCTCACATAGAAATAGGGATCGCGCAGGGACACGCGGGGCGGAGTCTTTCACGCCCCTGGCGACAGGGGCGAATTATCGGTGCAATCAGCCCGCCCCTTCACTCTGGAGCGGTCACGCGGACAGGGCGGTCGATCGGGAACGCGCGCGTGGCCTCGTCGTACTCCCGCATCCAGCCCTCGACGAAGCGCATGTCCGATGGATGCGGCTCGTCCCCCTCGCCGGACATCTTTACGTACTCGCGAAGGAGCGGACGGAAGTACGGGTGGGCGCACTTTTCGATGATGTCGGCCGCGCGACGTTTGGGCGAGCGGATATCCATGTTGAGAGCAAACCCGTGTTCCGTCACCACGCACTTGACGTCGTGCTCGGTGTGGTCGACGTGGCGAAGGGACGGGACGATGCAGCTTACGACGCGACCATCGCGAAGAGCTCGGGTCGACGGCGTGTGCATGAGAGAGAGGTAGGCGTTGCGTAAGAAGTCGCCGCTTCCTCCAAGCCCGTTGATCAACTTGGTGCCGTCGACGTGGGTCGAGTTGCAGTTGCCGAAGATGTCGATCTCGAGGGGCGTGTTCATGGCGATGACGTACAGGCGCGTGATGGGCTCGGCGCTGTTGGAGATCCACATGGGACGGAGCACGATCTTGTCGCGGCAGCGCTCAAAGAGCCTCATGAACTCCGTCCGCCCGTCCTGAGAAAGCGAGATCGCCGTCGCCGACGCGCAGTCGAACTTGTCGTCATCCTCGACGTACTTGATCATCCCGTCCTGAAAGACCTCGGTCCAGAAGCGGATCTTGCGGAAGGGGGAGTTATAGAGCTCGCCGATGACGGCATTGGCGACGTTACCGACGCCCGACTGAATGGGGGGCAAGCTATCTTTCCAGCCAAGCCAGTCGCGGCAGTGGAGCAGGAACTGAATCACGTTGCCGGCGATACGTCGGTCGACCTCGCTCGTGGGTTTGAACGACACGGGATAGTCCGGGATATTCGATTCGACGACAGCGACGACTTTACGCATGTCGAAGCGGGCGTTGACGGTGCCGATGCGGTCTTTGACCGACGTGATGGGGAGCGGCCAGCAGACGCGCGGGTGGACGGTGGGGACCAAGAGGTCGTGAAACCCTGTGAAGTCGGGCTGGGCGGTGTTGACCTCGAGGATGATGTGCCTTGCTTTTGCGAGGGCCTCGGTGGTGTTTCCGACCGACGACGTGAGGATCGCGGTGCCATCGCGCCAGATTTTGCAGACCTCGACGACGGCGTAATCGATGTCGCCGTAGATGCCGTAGGCGAGGCTGCGGGCGAACTGCGAGAGGTGGATATCCGCGAAGTCCATGCGTCCCGCGTGGATCAATTTTCGCGAAGCGGGCGACGACATGTACGGGCCGCGTCGGCTGACGAAGGGGGCGATGGGGGCTTCGACGTCCTCAGAGAGGGAGGCACCGCTGAAGAGCGAGATGCGGGTGGTGGGGGCGTTTTCCGAGAGGTGTTTGGCGAGGGCGGGCATGAACGTCTTGGGCTCGCCGGACTTGGTGAAGCCGCTGATGGCCAAGGTAGCGTGGTCGAAAATGAGTTTGGCGGCCTCCTCGGCCGGCATAATTTTCTGCGCGAGGTAGGGGTTTTCGATGCGATCCAAGATCTCCGACATGCCTGCTCTCCCGTTCGATGCGGTCGATTCCGCCGATTGAGCGCGTGACCGTGCGCGCGCTCGAAGCAGGAGCGTATCGAGGTCTTCGGCTTAGGTCACCTGCCTTGAGACTCGAGCCCCTCCGTTAGGCCATTCCGCACGCCCCGGGCCCTCGGCCATCGCCGCACGAACGGCAAGCGGCGGGCATCTCGTCGCGTCCACCCCGCGCGGTTCCGACGGCAAACATGCTTGGCTGCTTCTCGAGCTTGCGGGAGCCACACGATGGACACTCGGTCTCGTCGCTGGCGTGTGCCACCAAAGCCTCGAAAGGATGACTGCAAGCTTGGCATACATAGTCGAACAAGGGCATGGACCACCTCCTAGGTGCTGGCGGCAGTGAGCACGCTCACGAGGTAGGTCGCAAGCATTGATTGTTTAGCCAGAGCCTCGCCGCAAAGCTGCTGCGCGACGCAAATCGTCGGTCGGGGTCGCTCAAAATACAGGAGTATTCCTCGCTCGCCCTTCCTAGCTTTGCGTCGCTCGCGACGCTTTTCGGCGAGGCTCTAGCCAACCTTCCGCTCGAGGGTTTCGACCCGAGCCTCAACGCGGGTGAGACGCCCACGGTCGGCGCTGCGGTCCTTGAGCAGGTCCCGCACTTCGATGAGCGTTTGGCCCAAAGCGAGCACCGCAGTGGAAAGCCGGACTTCGCTTTCCACCTGCCGGCGCTCCACTCGATCAAGGCGCTCGTTGGTCGTGTCAAGGCGCTCGTTGGTCGTGTCAAGGCGCTCGTTGGTCGCGCGGATCTCGTCTCGGATCTCGCGCAGGATGGTCACGGTGAGGGTTTCTACGTTTTCCGCCATGGCGCTGAGGCTAGCACTCGTCTTGACGGTGCCAAGGTGACCTGGAGCCCTCGAAGCGGTCCCTCATCTGTGGCCCGATTGAACAGACCCCACGCGTTAATTGGGGTCATCGTCAATGACCACGAGCGTGGTAGCGACTGCTGCGTCATCGTGGACCACTTGAATCCGGTTGCGCCCCCCACGCTTCGCCTTGTATAAAGCCTGGTCGGCCAACGCCACCACCCTGTCGGGCTCGGTCAATCGGGACGGACACACCGTGACAACCCCTTGGCTGACCGTCACATGTCCAGCAGCATCGGAGGTTGCGTGTGGAATCCCCAGTGCCTCGACCCCCATCCGGACACGTTCCGCTACGTGTGCAGCTCCACAAGCGTCGGTCTCAGGCAGGATCACTGCAAACTCCTCGCCACCGTACCGTGCCACAATGTCCGCAGGACGGCGCACTGCAATCTGGATCGCAGCAGCCACCTGTCTCAAACAGTTGTCCCCGGCCACATGGCCATAGGTGTCATTGAACCTCTTGAAATGGTCAACGTCCAGCATGATGAGCGACAACGGCAGCCCCTCACGCTTCAACCGATCGAACTCCTTGCTCAGCATCTCATCGAACGTTCTGCGATTTGCCAGCTTGGTAAGCGCATCGGTCCTCGCAGTAACCTGCGCATGGTCCCGCTCCATCTCGAGACGTTCCCAAAGGCGTACGTTTGCTACCGCTAGCCCCAACGTCTTGTTCACGGCCTCAATCAGTCCCTCGGCCAGTGCGGCCCCGGGCTGCCCCTCCAGCACCAGCTCCCCCTCGTCCCGAACGACCAGGCTCACTTCAAAGGGCAAGAAGATCTGGGGCAAGAACTCTTGGGCGACATCCATGACCTCCGACGTGCTCTGGACCCCCTGCAGCCGTCCACTCAGCACGCTCAGCAGCAAAACACGCTTGTTCTTGTCCGCTAGCTCCGCAACCAGTACAGTAAGCAGTTGGTTTGCGCGCTCGAGGGCTAACTCCGCCTCCTTGCGCACCGTGATGTCCTGCAGTGTCCCTACAATGCGCCGGGGTTCGGCAAGACGGGGGCGCTCCAAGGTCCCCTGCGCATGGACCACTCGCGTCATGCCTGTCCCAAGGATCCGGTACTCCACGTTCAATGGCACGTTCTTCTCGACCGCCGCCCGCATTCGCTCTAGTAGCAGCGCTTGGTCCTCTTGGTGCACCACGGCTGTAAACTCCGACAGCGACATCGTGCCCGCGTCCACTCCCAGGATGCGATGCGCTTCCTCGGAGGCGGTGACGGAGTCTGCGAGAATGTCCCACTCCCAGCTTCCTACCTGGGCGATGGTCTGTGCCTTGCGTAGGCTCGCTTCGCTGGCCTGCAGCTCGCGTGTTCGATCCGCTACCAGCGTCTCCAGTCCTTTGCTGTACTCCTCGATGTGCTGGTAGGACGCACGCAGCGCCTCATTGGCCTGCGCATTCTCGAGAGAGATAGCCGCCTGCGAGGCGAGCAGCCCCGCGATCTCGACCCGCTCCGGTGTGAAGGCACCGCGGGTCAGTACGTTGTCCAGGTAGAGCACCGCCGCCACGCTGTCTTGCATCAGCACCGGAAGGCAAAGCACCGCAAGCGCCTTCGCCTGTCGTACGTAAGGGTCCTGGCGGAAGGTCCCCAGTCCCACTGCGTCTTCGAGCACCACAGGCTCCCGACTGCGCGCGACCAAATGCACCACGGAAAGCGCAAGCTCGGTCCCGTCTGCAGGGTAAGTTCGGACTTCAGCAGCGCCGCCCTCAAGCCGCGCCTCGACGTACCAGCAGCCCTCCCGCTGCTGCAATAGGTAGCCGCGCCCTGCCCCTACCGTGGTGACTAGCAGTTCCAGGAGTGCTCCAAGAAGCCTGTCCCTGCGCGTCTCGCGGGCTAGAAGCTGTCCTGCGCGGAGAACTGCATGCAGATCGAGCTTCTGCCCCGTCTCCGAACCCACCGTCGCCGCAATCTCCTCACGGGCTGGCACACTCACCCTGAGCGCAAGTTCCGGATGCAGCCTGTCGAGCTGCTGGACCTTGCTCCGTGCCCCCCACCGCGCATAGGCCTCCCTCGCATCGCGCAGGTAACGATGCGCTGCAAGAGAACGGCCCAGTCCTAGCTCCAATGCCGCTGCCCGCTCCGCTGCCAGGCCTTCTTCCTGGGGGCGATGCTGACGTCGAGACTCCTCGATCGCTTGCTCAAAGAGCCCCCTTGCTTTGTCCTGGTGCCCTCGTTGCCTGGCAACCTCCGCCTCGACCAGAAGCCGCTTCCCCTCAAATGAGGACGGACAGCGCCGAGCGAGACTCCCTAGGTCCCGTCTGGCTCGCTCCACCTCTGCGCGTAGCCGGAGCGCCTCGACCCCCCGCAGCTCCCTCAGGAGATCAAGACGCGCAAGGGTCAGGTAGAACGACGCAACAGGCTTCAGGAAAGTCTGGTCGATGTTCGGCATCGCCTTGCCCTCGACTGCGAGGCGATAGGCCTCTTGAGACCTCTGGAAGAGCACATGGAGCATCACCTGCAAACCAAAAGCCGTATCCAACGACCCATGCTCGTTGCTCTGCACATGCTGAGGACGCTGCGTCTCCCAGTTGTAGAGGTCCCCCCGGAGCAACCAGGGCTCCTCCTTTGTCGATTGTAGGTTTGCCAAGGTCTGCGCCGTCATGCGCAGCACCTGCTCGCTCACCGGCTGCCCGCGCCCCTGCGCCTGCTGCACCGAAGTGGCCGCCTCGAGCGCCAAGGCAGCAAGCGGCTCGCCCGCCACAAAGCCATGGAGGAGACGCATGTAAAGGCACCAGACCGCGATCTCTGGATCGCCCCCCGCAAAGCCCAGACGCGCTCCCCGTCGCAGCGGCTCGAAGGTCTCCGCGAGCGGAAGGCTCCAGGGCTGGACAAAGGAGTGCACCACAAACAGCGTTCGAGGCACGTGCTGCAAACCACTCTTCGCAATAAGCCGTAGGGCAAGACCTGCGAAGGCAAAGGCTCGGTCATGAGCCCCAAGCGCTTGCAGTACGATCCCGTAAGAGGCAAAGGCGAGGGGGGCGAAGGGACCAAGACCGTGACGCAGCGTAAGCTCCACCTCTTGGAGAGCAATGAGCGCGAAGAGCTCGAGATTCAGGAAGTACGCAGCGGGGCCTGCAGCTCCGAGCAGGTTCAAAGCCAGCGCTGCCACTGGATCGCCCAGCAGCGGTAGCTGTTCCAGTTCCTCCACAGTGCGTGGAAACCGCAGGAGCTCTAGGCGCCCGAGGGCGAGAAGCATCTGCGCCTGCGTTGGCTTGCTGGGAAGGTGGATGCCAAGCGATCCCAGCGCTCCAAGAGCCAGAGTCACGGTCTCCTCATGGCTGCGGCGAGCGCTCGCCTGCTGCACGCGCAACAACTCGGTCCCACCGCGATCCACCGGCCCCACGGCGTGCGTTTGCAAAGCGGTCGCGTAGGTGTCAAAGAGGCCATCCTCAGCGCTCACGATAGCCACCTCCGCAGCCTCGTGGTGCAGGTCTCGCAACAGCTCGTAGTGCGCCTCCCAGGACACGTCCTTGACCCACCTGAGGCCAAGCTGCAGGTGCTCCAAGGCCGACGGAAAGGCCCCCTGCGCCTTCGCACGTCGCCCCGCTGTCAACGCCAGCGCCGCAAGCTCGAGGAGCTCGTCTCCATCGGTAAGCAGCTCTCCCGCGCGCTGGAAATGATCCAACACCTCGAAGCACCGCTCCCGCACGTTGGCCCCCGCAGAGGCGCATAGCAACCGCCCAAGACGCAGATGCATCGCTGGACGCTCCGCATCGGCAAGTAGCGCATAGGCCGCCTGCTGCACACGGTCGTGCACAAAGGCGATCCCGAGCTCCGGCACCAGGAGCTCCAGCGACCAAAGGTCCGCGGCTGTGACCAGAAACCCCTCGGACACGAGCTGCCGCAGGGACTCCAAAAGCGAGGCAGCATCCTCCAGGGCCAGGAGCACCGCCACGCTTGGAGTCGACCCCAGACAGGCCGCGACGGACAGACAGCGCTGCGTCTGCTGTGGCAAGGTCCGAAGGTGCCCAAGCAGCAGCTCGAGAACCGTGTCTGTGAGCTCGCGGGCCCGGACTGCCGCGGAGTCCCAGGTCCAGCGCAAGGTTGTGCGATCAAGCCACAGCATCCCGTCCCGCTCGAGCGCCTCAATCAGCTCTCGAAGGAAAAAGGGATTGCCACCTGTTCTAGCCGCCAGCAGTCCTGCAAGCTCTCGAAGCTCCCACTCGGGGCGGCGCAGCATGTCTGCAAGAAGCCGCCGCACCACGGCTTCTCCAAGCGGCTCCACGGGAAGGTCTACCACTGTGCAGGGGGCAGTACAAAGCGATGCGAGGGTGGCACGCCACGGGTGGGCAGCGGACAGCTCGTCATCCCGGTACGCTGCGATCACGAGCAGCGGGCGAAGGTCCGCCCGAAGGACAAACTCCAGAAGATCCAGCGACGCTTGGTCCGCCCACTGCATGTCGTCCAGGAACAACACGAGGGGAGGGGCCGCAGCGGCGAAAATGGCCAGCAGGTCACGCAGCACGTTCTGGAAACGAGCTTTTCCTTCCCGAGGGGGCAGCTCGGGTGGAGCAGGCTGGGACCCAACGACTGTTTGCAGGTCCGGCAGCCACGGTAACAGCACGGCCCCACCGATCTCGAGGAGCGGAGTCAGTCGCTCTTTCCAGCGCAGCAGCTCGGCTTCTTCCGCATGCAGACAACGTCGCAAGAGGTCCCGGATCGCGGCCAGGAAAGCCCCGTAGGGAACATCGCGTGCAAGCAGGTCGAACTTCCCCTTCGCAATGGGAACCCGCGCAAAGGTCTCCTCGACGACAGCCGACTTCCCTATTCCTCCTGGGCCTCGCAAGAGCACCAGCTCCGGGTGACCATGGCCAGCCCGTTCGCGACTCTTCTCCAGTGCACGTTGCACGGTTTCCCGTCCATAGAGGCGCTCCGGATAGCGAAGCAGCTCGGGAATGTCCGTAGTGCCCAAGGGAAACGGGGCCCCGTCCGTGAGGTTCCGCAGGCAGTGGGCGAGGTCATCGCGGACCCCTCGGGCTGTCTGGTAGCGGTCCTCAGGGTTCTTGGCAAGCAGCCGGTGGACAATCTGGGCCACCCAAGAGGGGAGACCAGGACGGAGCAGTTGGAGATCAGGTGGGGCCAGGGCAAGATGCGCGTGGAGCAGCTCCAGGGGGTCGTCGTAGACGAAGGGGGGACGTCCAGTCAACATAGCGAAGAGCACGGCACCGAGGGCGTACAGATCGCTGCGAGCGTCGGCACTTCTGGCGAGCCGTCCTGTCTGCTCTGGTGCAACGTAGGCGAGGGAGTCATCCAACCCGCGAGGTCGCAGCATCGGGAGACGTCGCAACGCACGGGTCGCAAGGCCGAAGCCAAGGAGACATACGCCTGCTGCTGTGACCAGGACGTGTCCTGGCTGCAGGTCCTGGTGCAAAATCCCTTGCGCATGCAGCTCCAGTAGGCCGTCCGCAATGGACCCGCCGAGCCGTAGGGCGCGCGCCAAGGGGAGTGGGCCTTGTGCGTCATTGAGCGGGGTGCCGGACGGGTCCTCGAGGACAAGGCAGTCGGGGGTCAACGCAAGTGGACGGGCGATGAAGGACGACGAGTGCAAGGCTTGCAGGACATTGAACTCGCGACGGAGCTCGTCACACGCGTCGTTTGGAGGCATTGACTTGGCGCAGGAGCGCAGCAGGACCGGAGCGCTGTCGTCGAGGCGCACACCGCGCCAAAGCTCGAGGCCGCGGATACGCGCGAGGAGGGAGTCTTCACGATAGCCTGGGCCTGGGGATGATCGCATGGTCAATGCCTTGCTTAGCGCATTTTGGTCGTTTGCAGCTTTGTTTCGCATCGTGCTCTCCCTGTGCCGAACCGCGCCACCCGCGACCCAGGTGGGTAACCCGTGGGTAACCCTGGTCGCGGGTGG
>CAITRH010000716.1 GCA_903894755.1 uncultured delta proteobacterium | reverse complement strand
GGATATGCCTTGCCATCGCCCCTCGGAAAAGCGATACCTCTCCCCGATGTTTCACCGGGATGGGGCCCATGATGACGACGCCGCAACATTCTGCTCGCGGCGGATCGCCATTGGATTACCTAGCCCCTGCACGATCACGCGGTCGCTCTTTGGGGCCCCATCCAGCTCGTGTTGTTCTCACTAACCATGGAGATGTTCATGCTACGCACAACCCTCGTTTCCTATCTTGCTGCGGCTCTTCTACTCGCCGGTTGCAGCTCCGACTCCAAGCAGTCGTCGTCAAAGTCGAGCATCGCACAGGCCAGTGCGGGGGATCTAACCGCGGAGTTGCTCGCCGACGGCGCCATGCAGACAGGAATGACTCCAGTCTACGTGCGCGTGAGCTCCGGTGGGGTTGCGGTCACCGACGCCACGCTAACGTTCATGCCGATGATGTCCATGTCCGCTGGGACCAAACACAGTGCGCCTGTCATTGGTCCCGCCGCTCTCGGAGCCGACCAACTGTACGCGCTCAGTGTTGTTTTCCAAATGGCAACGAGCGACATGGGCACATGGAGTGCAACGGTCGGTGTCACAAGACCTGGCAAGACAGCGCTCGAATTGACTTTCCCTGCTCTGACCGTAGCGGACAGCGGACGGGCCAAGACGTTCTCTTACGTAGATCCCGCCGGCATCTCCACCAGGTACGTGGCCAGTTTCAACATCAAGGCGGCGCCCAAGGTGGGTCTCAATCCGGTGGTGCTGACCCTGCATCGCATGCAGGACATGATGACGTTCATTGCAGTGGAGGATGCGAGTCTCGAGCTTGACCCACAGATGCCGTCCATGGGACACGGCTCCCCAGGAAGCGTTTCGCCGACGGCCACGTCTCTGGGACGTTACGAAGGGCAGGTCAGCTTTTCGATGCCGGGTTCCTGGGAAACGACGGTGACGGTAAAGCAGGGAGCAGTCGTCTTGGGAGTCCCGAAGTTCACAACGGTGTTCTGACTCTGTGACCACGTCAGTCCTACAAAACCCACCCGCAGGAAGGGGTAGCGACCAACGGGAGCGGAGGGGCGAAGCCCCTTATTGGCCCCCCCGCAGGGGGAGGTCGGCGACTAGGGGGCGGTGGTCCATGCCGAGGTCGCGGGTCACCCAGACGCGGTCACAGAGCCACTTGTCGTCGTATAGAATGTGGTCGATGCGGATCCCGTGGAGACGGGTCGCCTTTGTGATGCCTCTTCCCACCCCACGCTCCGAAAAGGCGTTGTGCAGCGGCGACCAGACTTCCCGGTAGATCGCGCTCTCTACTGGCATGTTGAAGTCGCCAAGAACCAACGTTGGAAGCTTCGAACGCGCTGTCCACTCGAACGCTCGTCGCGACTCGAGAAGACGCTCGCTGATGTTCTCTCCCATCACCTTGGGGCCCTCCCATGACGGTTTCCAAAAGCCAAACCGCAGCGCCTCGAGCCCCTCACGCACCGTCTCCAGATGCACCACCTCGATACTAAAGGGCTTGCCCTGCCACTCCAGTTCGTACCGGTTGATCACTCCGCTGCCGTAAAGAACCCAGAAGTCCGTCGGATCGCGTATGTCCACCGCCCTAACGGGAAGACGCGTGATGAGACATGCCCCGTTGTCGTCGTGCACCGTGTAGCCCTTCGCTAACGCTGCAGCCGGGTCCACACGATGGCCGCACTCGGGAAGCCCAACGACATCCGCCCCCACCTCCTCGATGAGAGCCATCAGCTCGCGCGGCTCGAACGTGCCCCCTCCAATGTTGTACGTCATCACCCGAAGACGTGGCCCTTCGGACCTCGCTCCAAACGCTGGAAAGGGGACGCGTACATCGTTGATGACCCCAACCAAAAGCGCAGCAACGCCCGTGGCCGCAAGCGCAAGTAGCCGACGTCGCCGACAGAGTGCCGCCGCTGGAAGCACCACGACGAGCGGCACCGCATAGACCCACCGCGGTCCGAAAAGAAGAACCGTGGCAAACCAGCTCACGTCGCCCCACCCTCGTATCAGCACCCACACCAGTGCCACCAACACGAGATACACCAACGCCAACACTAGTCCCCATGGACGTCTGCTCTTTGTCGTTGCCATGCCTTAGTCCTCTCGAAGCCCCCGAAGTCGATCGAGCGTCACCGCACACGCCGCCCGCACACTCAGGTGATTGTACCGAGGCTCGGATGGACCCAGAATCGGCGTGAGCCGTACCCGAGCGGCCTCCACCACATGATCGGCCAGTCCCCAGCCTGTCCCAAAAAGAAGAAGCACTGGAGCCCCCGGTCCTTCGAGCACTCGACGCGCTTGGTGAAATCCTAGCGAACCACAAACCTCACGTGCCGACGTGATCCACAGGTCGACATCGCCCCCTAGTGCCCGTGTCGCGTCGTCGAGCGTGGACACCACACGCACAAGAGAAAGCGCGTCTTTGCGATCGGGAATGCGCACGCCACTCGAGCCGTGGATCCAGTGGCGGCAGATGCGTTCTGCGAGGTCGCGTTGGGCGGCGATGGGATGGATCACGAAGTAGTCGGTGCATCCGTAGGTCCGGGCGCAACGCGCGATGTCGTGCAGATCGAGGTTCGTGATCGCCGTCGTCACCGTCGCCCCCCCCTTGTCGAGCACCGGATAGTGAACCAGACCGAGGGCCAGGCGACGCATCAGCGTTCGACGTAGCGCGCGTGGAGCTCGGGACGACGCTCCCGTGTTCGTTCGACGGCCTGCTCGTGTCGCCAGGACGCGATCGCCGCGTGATGGCCACTCGTGAGCACCTCGGGGACACTCTGGTCGCGATAGACCGCGGGACGGGTGTACTGCGGGTATTCGAGGAGCCCGTCGGCACCGTGCGACTCTTCGAGCGTCGAGGCCTCGTTGCCTAGCACCCCGGGAAGCAACCGTACGGTGGCCTCGATCACCGCCATGGCCGCGACCTCGCCTCCGGTGACCACGAAGTCTCCAAGGGAAAGCTCTTCGTCGACGAAGGCGCGGACGCGGTCGTCGAATCCCTCGTAGCGCCCGCAGATCAACATGAGCGCCTCGCGTTGGGCGAGCTCCTTGACCTTCGATTGAATGAGAGGCGTCCCCTGAGGACTGAGAAGCACGCGATGAGCGCGAGGTCCCGGAGCGTCGGCATCGAGCGATTCGATGCAGGCCACGAGGACATCGACGCGCATCACCATGCCGCTTCCGCCGCCGTAGGGGGTGTCGTCGACGCTCTTGTGGCGCCCCAAGCCGAAGTCGCGAGGCGACCTGGGGCGAAGTGTGAGAATGCCGCGCTCACGGGCGCGCCCTACGAAGCTGAGGCTGGCCCAGGGCTCGAAGAGCTCCGGGAACAACGTCACCAGATCGATGCGCAGGGGCGGGACGGTCACGACGGCATCACAAGCGCTCTAGTCCCTCGATGGTGCGAAGGACTACCCGGCCAGCTTGCGTGTCGATCTCCGCAATGAAGGCCTCGACCAGAGGGATTTCCCACATGACGCCGGCCCCATCGCGCACGACGAGTGCGTCTGCGGTGGGGTAGCTGCGGTGCTCGATGACGGTACCGAAGGGGTTGCCGTCGACGAGGACCTCGGCGCCGACGACATCGCAGACGTAGAACTCGCCTTCTTCGGGGGGCGGAAGGACATGGCGAGGGACACAGATCTGCGCACCTCGGAGTTGGTCGGCGCGGTCACGATCGTCGACGTCGTGGAGCTTGAGGAGGATCGCGTTGCCGGCGGGTCTGGCGTGGTCGACGGAAACTTGGTGCTCGGTGCCGTCTGGGAGACGGACGAGGACTTCGTCGAGGCCGAGGAGGACGGTACTTTTGTCGTTGAAGAGCTTGAGGCGTAGCTCTCCGCGCACGCCATGGGGGCGAGCGACTTGGGCGATAGGGATCGCGTCGTTCGGTCGGGTCACGGGGGGAGGGCTTTAGTCGACGATGTCGAGATGGGCGCGGCGTCCAAGTTTGGTGGAGACGGCGGTGAGGATGGTTCGCATGGACTGCGCGGTGCGACCCTCCTTGCCGATGACCTTACCGACGTCGTCTTTGGCGACGCGCAGCTCGATCAGGCTATTGTGCTCACCGGTTATTTCGGTCACGACGACCTGTTCGGGATGGTCTACGAGCTCCATCGCGATGGCTTGAATCAGCTCCTTCAAGGGCATCCGGATCCTCTGCGTCTACCGGGCGCTCGACGGATTCGAGTCGCGCGGCGTTTGGGGCTAGGGGGGCGTGGGTGGGGAGTGGGGAGGGTCAGGGGGACGGGACCAAGGCCTTGGCGTGTCGTTTGAGGAGACGGTCGACGGTGTGGGAGGGGAGGGCACCGACACTACGCCAGTAGGCGACCCTGGCGTCGTCGACGGTGAAGCCGGCCAGGTCTTTTGCGGGGTCGTAGGTACCGACGGTTTCGAGGAAGCGGCCACCGCGTGGACTGCGCTGGTCGGTGACCACAAGGCGGTAGAAGGGGCGTTTCTTGGCCCCAGCGCGGGCAAGACGAATATGGACAGCCATCGGGGATTCCTTGTTTCTGGTCGTGGGCCGGGAGTCCGAACCCAAGGGGACCGGACCGTACGAGCCACGGGATGCGTCGTCAAGGGGAGACTCCAGACGCGATGGCTTGACGCCGGGGGCGATCTTGTCGAGAAGTCCGCCTTCATGGCCGAACACGAACGGTTCGCCCGCGCGGCGCAAGCGCTTGCTCGCAGCTTGGCGCGGCTTGGACGCGACCGGGCGCGGACGGGCGACGTGACGCCACAACAGGCAGAAACGCTCCTGCTAGTGGCCGAGCGCGGGGTCTGTTCGACGGCGGCACTCGCCCTGACGCTTGGCATCGATCCCTCGACAGCGAGTCGAAACCTAAGTGCGTTGGAGCGCGCCGGTTACCTGACGAGGCGAAAGGGGACCGAGGACGGAAGGCAGACGGATGTTCGCCTGACCCCGCGCGGCAAACGGGTTGCCGATACCGTGGCAGAAACGACCCTCGAAGCTTTGGCAGGTGTTCTCGACGCGGTTCCCAGACCCGAGCGGACTCGAGTGGTCGACGCCCTGGAGCTCTTGGCGCGCCTTTTCGACCGATAAGCGATCGTGTGGCCTCAACGGCTCACTGGGCGTCTGGGTCCAGCGGCACCTCGATGCCCACAAGCTTCATGAGACGTAGGGCGTTCGAACTGTGCACCAGCCCTTCGCGAAGCCGAAAGTCGAAGGTCATCGTCTCCCCTTCGATCTGCTCCTGGAAATGAACGTTCTTCACCCGGCTGTTCGGCTCACTCGCAAAATCGCCAAGCCCAAGATCGTGCGTCGACACCAGTCCCATGGCGCCCCGACCGAGCAGCGTCCGCAGGATCGCCTTCGCCCCGATGATCCGCTCGCGCGAGTTGGTCCCGTGCAGGATCTCATCGAGCAAGAACAACACGGCAGCAGGTGGCTTGGCGCAGTCCAGCACCTCGCGAAGACGTTGCACCTCGGCAAGAAAGTGCGAAATGCCCCGAGCCAGTGAGTCCGATACGCGCATGCTCGTCGCCAACACCACAGGCCCCAGCACCAGCCGAGTCGCACATACCGGCGCTCCTGCGTACGCCAGCACTACGTTGGTCCCCACCGCCCGAAGCAGCGTGCTCTTGCCAGACATGTTCGACCCCGTCACAAGCAGCGCGTGTCCAGGCCCCTCCAGCACCAGATCGTTTCCTACAGCCCCCGCAAGCAATGGATGCGACAGCCCCTGCGCTTCAAAACGTGGCTCGGATACCAACTCGGCATACGGGCACTGGGGACGCTCGAAAGCAAACGCCGCCAAGCTCGCCAATGCCTCGACCTCGGCAACTACCTGCAGCCATCGACGTACCTGGAGTCCCACACGGCTACGCCAGGTCTCTAGAGCAAGTACGAAGTTCAGGTCCCAAAGAAGGAGCGGCCCAAGAAACAATCGAAACCCTTCGTTGTTCCGCGCCTCGAGGAACCCAACTAGACGCTCCAATCGGGCAAGCTCCCGGGTGGCTCGTGTCCCGCTTGCAGAAAGATGGGTTGCAAGGTCCCGAAGAAGCGGGGCGTCAAAGGCTACCCGCTCGATGGCCGCCAGCATTTCTGAATAGCGCGCAAGGTTCCCCTCTGCCGACGCCGACCCCAACAGGCTGGCAATGGCACCTACCCGTTTGCGTGTCCACAGGTCGGCTCCTATCGCCACCACCAGCACGCCCCCTAGAACCGCTCTCGGCGCCCCAAACACCAAGGTCGACAGAAGCATCGACGCAAACACCAGCGGCAGGACACGCCCTATCATCCGCAGCAGACGTCCCCCCTGCACTGGCGTCGCCCCCTCGGCCCAGGCGAGCAAGGCACGGGGGTCAGGACGATCTTGTCCTACCAGGGCTCCCAGAACGGACAGCTCCTCGCGAAAGTCGACGCGTGCAGCGAGATCCCGCACGGCTTCTTGACGTTCCAGGGCCCCTTCGGCGGTGCTTTCGGTGAGCAGCGACGCCAAGCGCTCTTGGCCAAATCGGGTCTCGGTCGCGTCGAGAAGCTGGCACAGCGACGCTGCACCGAAGAGATCGAGGTCGCCCGCAAACAGCTGTCCCGAGGGAGGCTGCTCGGTCGTGTGGGGCAACTCGGTCCATCGACCGTCGAGTCGGGCGAGTCCTCGCTCGTGAAAACGGACCGCGGCAAGTGCGCTGTCCTTCGCCCGGTGAACGCGCGCATGCACGATCACCAGGGCTGCAAACGCAACGACCGAGAGGACCACGACGCTCCATGCGGCAGGCGGCAGGTCCCACCACACGAGTCCTGCGAGCACGGCGATGGCGAAGGCGACCACGAGGAGGCGCATGGCCGCGAGCAGACGGGAGCGGCGCTCGAGACGCTGGATGCGATGACGCTGTTTGGCGAGGGCTTGTTCGTAGTGCTGGCGGGCGGACATCAAAGACCTACGAGGGTCGAACGGCGGCGCGAAGCTTGGTCAGCATGGGGCCAATTTCCATCTGCCGCAGTTTGTACGACGCACGGTTAGCGACCACGACACTGGAGATGAACGCGACCTCTTCGCGCACTTCGAGGCCGTTTTGCGCCAACGTAGTGCCGGTCTCGACGATATCGACGATGAGGTCGGCGAGCCCGGTGAGCGGCGCGAGCTCGACGGATCCCTGCACATAGATCACCTCGGCCTGCACTCCGCGTCGGGCGAAGTGTTCGGTCGCCAAGCGAGGGAACTTGGTCGCGACCCTAGGGAAATCGGCAGGCGGGTTCTGTCCGATGACCCCGGCGACCACCATTCGACAGCGTCCGATGCCGAGGTCGAGGGGTTGGTAGAGATCGATGGACCGTTCAAGAAGGACATCGCGTCCGCACACCCCGAGGTCGGCAGCGCCGTATTCGACGTAGGTAGGGACATCATCGGGTTTGAGCAGGAGTACGCGCAGCGTACCGAGGTCACGAAAGAGGGTTCGGTCGTCGACGAGGAGGGCTTCGGCGCCGTCGATCCCGGCCCGTACGAAAAGCGGCACAAGGACCTTCAGGATTCGTCCTTTGGGAAGCGCCAACACGAGCGGTGGATCCATAGGCGCGGGCTTATGCTCTGATCTCGACGCCCTGCCAACGGACAAACGTTTCTGGTGGTTTCCTTCGGTTTCGGTACTGCCGCAGCGGGGAAGAGGTAATGAGCCTCACCGCAAAGCTGCTGCGTTCCCCTCGCTGGGGGAGCATCTAGTAGCTCGCGGCGGAAGTCCTTGGACAGTCCGGGGCAGCCGCCGGGGCAGCCGAGCCCGCGACACCCGCTACCCAGGGTTCCCCACCCTGGGCTGTTCTGATTCGCCCCTTCGGGGCTGCCGATCAACGCTCGTGGTCCTTTCCAGCGGGGGCCCTTACGCAACGAGAAGGCCGTGGGTTG
>CAITRH010000715.1 GCA_903894755.1 uncultured delta proteobacterium | reverse complement strand
TCCGCCTGAAAGAGCCTCCGTGCGGCTCCTTTGAACTTCTTGGCAGTATTCTTGAGGTACTCCTTCACCCGTGCAGTTCGGCTTGTCAGATCCATCGCTTCGATATAGGCCGCTCTCGCTTCCTCAGAGTCTCAACCGTTGCTCATTTTTTTATTTTTCTTCCCGGGTGTCCCCAACGGAGAGATGGATCTGATGGGTAGCTCTGGTGTATTTATTTCCTAGGGAGTACCTTATCTTTGCGCAGTTCCTTAGCGCTCGAGCCTTCCGTCGAGGCACCACTCAAACCGTGACAGTGCGTGCGGCACGACATGCTTTCGCCACTTCGAATTCGGCGCAAGCACCCCGAAGTAACGCACAAGCGGGTAACGAGGTGGAGGAATGAGCGCAGCCAACCGCGCCATAAAATCCATCGGCGTCATCATGCGAATAGCCGCCCCGGTCACCTGGGCTTTGGGCGATGCTGGTAGGGGCGAGGGCAAGAATGGCCTCTTTCGACACCATTGGCTGAAAGGCGCTGCGCGCGGCATGGGCGACGACCGGCAAGACTGCGGCCTTCAGATGCCAGGAAGTCAAGTGAAATTGAGTCTCGCGGCTTCCCGAGATGGATGGGCGCCCATGGCTCGCAAAAGGGGCCAAGGTTGACCAAGACGCGCGCTATGCCTACGGTGTTTTCGCAGGTCTGGATGTGGGGCCAGATTGAGGTACGGGACAGCCTATCTAAGCGTCCACACTAGTACAACGACAGCGAATTTTGACTCAAGGGGATAAGTATACCAAACCTATGTTGAAAACCGCAACTTTTCCTCTTCGGGGTCCAGCTCGTCCTTGACCCACAGTCGGTCGGCGATCACGTAGACGTCGCGGTTTATCCTAGCAACGAAGCTCGCGACGTTTTCAATCAGTTCGGACGCCGTGTCGTGACAGTAGTTGTATGTCACGCTCTCGCGCATCCAATGCCAGAGCGCTTCAACGGGCATGAAGTCGGGACTGTATGCTGGAAGGCGCACGATCTCGATGCCAAGTCGGGCCGCGGCCGCCAACTCGATCGCCGAGCGATGATACGACGCGCCATCCCACAAGACCGTCATGGGGCGTGAAGGGAACGGGCGCATTTCGCGATTAGGGGGGTCAAGGTTGAGCCATTGAGGCATCGAAAGACGGATCGATAACAGGAATGTAATATATTGATCATATGACGTACTGCGAGATATTTAATTGAGTCTACGCCCCGCGCAAATTTCGAAGTCGGAGGACTGGTCAATGCGCTGCTGAGACACCAAGAGAGCGTCGGTAGGTGGAGCAAGGGAAGAGCTGATCCGCAATCACGTGGACGATTTCTCACGGCGCGTTCAGCTGCAGACGTCGCTCGTTCAAATCGCCCAACTGGCCTTATGCTTGGGCTTACGCTTGGCCGCCCTTCTGGTGGAGCAGGAACTGGAGCGACGCAGTCGGTTGCCTATGGCCTGGCCCCCATGCTCACACTGCGGAACTCCGTTGGAAAGCAAAGGCCGCCTGGTGCGGCTCCTGCTCTTGCTGGTGGGCTGGGTCTCGTGG
>CAITRH010000714.1 GCA_903894755.1 uncultured delta proteobacterium | reverse complement strand
GCTGATTTAACTCGCCCCTTCGGGGCTGCCAATCAACGCACGGTGTCCGTTCCATCGAAGGGAAAAACTGAGGGTTCTCACGCTGCAACGGCGCACGCGGCACCAGACGATGACTCCACGCGTTGTTCGACAGCCCCGAAGGGGCGAGTCAAATCAGCCCAGGGTGGGTAACCCTGGGTCGCGGGTGTCGACGTTCGGACCGTGGGTCGGACCTGCGGTTTTCAAGATGGGCTTGGTTTAATGGGAAAAAAATGTTCCTGGCATCTAAGCGACGGTAGCTTCCACGGCACGGAAACCGGCGTTTGCGATGGACGCTTTGAGCGCGTCGATGGAAGTTGACAAGGGGTCGAAGGAAACAACTGCCAAGCCAATCGTGACGTCCTTCACCGTCACGCCCGGAGCTTTACTGAGCACTCTCTTGACCGCGTTGACACAGCCGCCACAGGTCATGCCTTCGATTCGAATGGTTGCTTCACTCATATGGGGTCCGTAGCGCCTTTCCTCGTCTGGGTCGAGACCGCCTTTGTCCCTCTGGGCGTGCTACGCGCAATGCCATGCCCGACTACCTCGCGCATCCCACGGCCATCCTCGACCCCCCGGTCCACATCGGGCGAGGCACCCGCATCTGGCACTTCTGCCACGTCATGCCCCACGCCACCCTCGGAGAGCACTGCTCGCTCGGCCAAAACGTCTTCGTCGCTGGCGGCGTCTCCATCGGCGACCGGGTCCGCATTCAAAACAACGTCTCCGTCTACGAAGGCGTCACGGTCGAAGACGACGTCTTTCTTGGTCCATCGTGTGTCTTCACCAACGTCAACAATCCCCGGGCCGAGCTGCCGCGACGCCATGTGTACCGTCCCACTGTGGTCCGCCGAGGCGCTACGGTCGGAGCCAACGCCACGATCATCTGCGGCGTGACCCTGGGACGCTACGCATTTGTAGGCGCAGGCGCTGTCGTATCGCGGGACGTACCTGATTATGCACTGGTGGTTGGGGTCCCTGCCCGCCAGAGCGGTTGGATGAGCCGTCATGGCGAACGGCTCCCCGAGCCCGACGCCGACGGTTTCATGGCGTGTCCTGCGAGCCGATGGCGATACCGCGAGGTTGTTCCAGGGGGACTGCGCTGCGTGGATTGGCCCGAGGACGCTCCTCTTCCCGAACCCTCGGCTTGCCTTGGCGACGCTCCGATCCCTTTTGTCAACCTCCGCGCCCAGCGCGACACAGTGCGTTCCGAGGTCGACGCTGCCGTGGGTCGCGTGCTCGATTCGCAGCATTTCATCCTGGGTCCCGAGGTTGAGGCCCTTGAAGCCAGTCTAGCCGCCCTCACGAAGAGCCACTTTGCAATTGGTGTCTCGTCGGGTACGGACGCACTGCTCGTTGCATTGTTGGCCCTTGGGGTGGGGCCAGGCGATGAGGTCATCACGACTCCTTTCAGCTTCTTTGCCACTGCTGGAGTGATCTCAAGGTTGGGAGCCCGTCCTGTCTTCGTCGACATCGATCGAGCCACCTTCACCATGTCTCCAACTGGACTGGAAGACGCCATGACAGAACGCACCAAGGCGGTTCTTCCGGTCCATCTTTTTGGCCAAACCGCGGCGATGGAGGAGATCCTGACGATAACCCGTAGCCGCGGCATTGCAGTGGTTGAGGACGCGGCCCAGGCGCTTGGGGCGAGTTACGACGGCAGTCCTGCGGGGTCTCTTGGCACGCTTGGCTGTTTCAGCTTTTTCCCAACCAAGAACCTCGGCGCCTATGGGGATGGCGGTCTTGTGACGACGAACGATGCTGCACTGGCGGAGCGGGTCCGGAGTCTTCGAACGCACGGCCAAACGGCTCGCTACGTGCACGAAGCCATCGGGGGAAACTTTCGTCTCGACGCGCTCCAGGCGGCCGTACTGCGCGCCAAGCTTCCGTTTTTCGACAGATGGACTGCCACACGTCGACGCTATGCCAGTCTCTACCTACGTGAGCTTGGGGGTTGCACTCGGGTGGTTCTTCCTGTCGAAGCTCCGCGGTGTTTGCATGTTTACCACCAGTTCGTGCTCCGCAGCGACGACCGCGACGGACTCCGAGCGTTTCTTGCGTCGCGAGGCATTGCGAGCGAGGTGTACTATCCGGTTCCATTGCATTTGCAGCCCTGTTTTCGCGATTTAGGCGCAGGAGCGTTTCCAGAGAGCGAGAGAGCAGCGCGCGAGGTGTTGGCGCTTCCTATTGTTCCCGAGCTGACCGAAGCGGAGGTATTGCGGGTGGCTCGTACGGTTCTCGAGTACTTGGGGACTTAGGCGCTGCAGGGCACATGTGACTAAACCAAACCCATTTTGAATACCGCTGGTTTGAACCGCCCTCTCGGTGCACTCCAGTTGCATGGCGTTACGTTCCCTACCCCAACACACCAGGGGCCAGCATTGCGGCAAATCGCTCAGGACGGCGCACGCCCTCCCCCTCGAACACGAGCCTGGCCTCACGACTGCGCGCAGCATCCCCCAAGAGGACCCCCTGGCTCCACCGACTGGCAGCAGCATGGAGCCTCATCGACACGCCATCAAAAATCTGTTGGGCCTCTTCAGCGGAGCGTGCGGCCTGTTCTCGCTGACCGCGCAGTGCGAGCACGCCGGTACGCAATAGGGCGGCGAAACCGTCGGAACATCGGTACCCTTCGCGGGCGAGGCGCTTTGCAATGGCCTCGACCTCCGCAAGCCGCTGTTTCCGCTCGGTGCCTTGCAGCTTGGCCGCACAGGCGAGAGACACGCGCCCACGGAGGTCCCATGCCATCAGACGAAGCAGGCCAATGCGCAGAAGCAGCGAGCGGCGCAGGGTAGTCCATTGCCCTTCGATCCACACGAGCGCCTCTTTGGGGTCGTCCCGATACAGTTCGATCTGTGCTCGACCATTGAGGTAAAAGTAGCTTTGAATGGTGAATCTCGTATTTGGAAGCCGCCAGGCTGCGTCCTGCAACTGATGGTCGGCGACCTTGACATCGTCCTGAACGAGGCGGAGCCATATGAGGGGGCCGGTCTGCAAGTTGGTCACGCCGAAGAGATCTCCTATGGCCTCCATCTCCCGAAGGGTCAGCCAAACCCGCTCAGAAAGCTCCCGTGCCTCGCCCATGTACATGAGGGTGCGGAAAGCGAGCATGTAAGTCGCGGCAGCAGGCCAGGCCTCGCCCGTGCATTGCTCGGAAAATATGGCAGCGCCTTGGAGCAAGTGTTGCCGTGCAAGGGGCAAGTCTCCAAGGAAGTAGTATGCGTAGCCCTTGGCCGTCGACAACCAGGCCTGACAGGCAGGGAGAGCGGTCCGCTCCGCAAGCCCCTCGGTTTGTGAGAGAAGCTCGAAGGTTCGAGCTCGTGCCTGTCGCCCGTAGGAAGCACAGAACATTGTCTCCATGGCCACCAGTCGAAGGAGCCGCACGGGATCCTCCTCGTCAAGAGCACGTAGCAACCCACGCACCTGAAAGTAGCTGCCACGCACGGTGTCCGTCATGGAGAGACCTGTTCCAGCTGAAACAAGAACGTCGGTGCAACGGGCGTCCCGTAGCATGCGCTCGGGGCTGTGTTGCACCTTGCGCGCACGTAGGCCTCGCAGGCGTAGGACGAGCCTTGCCACTAGAAGAGCCAGGAGCACGACCCAGGGAGACTGTGGCACGAAGTAGCCCAGTGACCGAAGCACCTCTTCGAGCAACGTGTTGCCCCGCTCAAAGTGACCGCTGCACAGGAATTCCTCGGCCGCACGCGCCCGCAGGACCATGGCATTGTTCCGGTCTGCATCGGTGGCAGCCAACACCAGTCGCTGTTCGGCAGCCTGAGCATAGCGACCGGCATGGTGCAGAGCATCGGCAAGCTTGTGTCCCCATTCCCTTGCTTCTGCAGTCTCAGGTCCCGCGAGCTCCAGGAGACGCTCGTACAGTTTCACGGCCCGGTCGAAAGCGAGCGCCCCTTCGGCCTTGGTCGCCGCAGGCCCCGCAAACTCGGCCTCTCGTTGCCTGTCGCCGGCAGCGAAGAAGTGCCCGGTGAGCACATCGGGGTCGTTCTGCCCTGCAGCGAGCAGCGCGACAGCCAGACGGGAGTGCAGCGCCCGCTTGGCTTGGGGCTCAATGTGCGCAAGGACTGTCTCGCGCACGCGGTCATGGTACGTATCGAGGCCGCTGCGCCTGGTGCGAATGAGGTGCTTGGCTCTAAGCAGTGCCACTGCCTTTCGTGCTGCGCCTCCCCGGAGGTCGGCCGCGAAAAGAGCCACATCTTCACTGACAGGTCCGCCCGCGATGCCTACAGCGCGCAGCAGCTCGGTGGGCTCCTCTGGGAGCGCCGAGATCCGCTGATGCAATGCGTCATCCAGGCGAAGGGGCATCCCCTCGACAGCCCCGCCTGTTTGGGCAAAGCGCACAAGCTCGTCGACAAAGTACGGGCTTCCTTGCGACTCCAGTGCAATGCGCTTTGCGAGCCCCTCATCCGACTCCTGCAAGAGGTGCGAGGCGAGGCGCTGGGCATTGTCCGGCTCGAGGGGCCCGACCTCGAGGGTCTCTTCACGCACCGCGGCCAGGTCCCCCCGGGGGTCGCGCAGCGTCGTAAGAAAGGGACTGGCATCGGCCTCCTCGGTACGGTAACTGAGTAGCACCAGCAGCGATGGCGGATCAGGCGGGTGGAGCAATTCTGCAAGCAACTGTGCGCTGTCGGTATCTCCCCACTGCAAGTCGTCGAGCCATAACACCAGAGGGCAGCTCATTGCGATGCGCTGCAGCAGCTCACGGAAAGCCCGAAGCGCCCGGCGACGTCGCTCCTGCGGATCGGCAATAGGGACCACACGTCGAGGTACTGCGGCCACTGCCGGAACCCGTTCGAGCACTGGAAACACTTGCGTCAAGGCCAAGATCTCAATGGGCAAGAGCCCCTTGGCTTCTTCGAGCGAAAGCCCTCGCAGGTACCCAGAGAGGCCATCTACCAGGCTGTCAAAGGCTTTGAACGCAACGTTTTCACGCTCGTAGCAGCGACCAGAGAGGACCACGACGGACGACGCCAGTCCAAGGGAGTCCACAAAGCGCTGGAGCAGTGCGCTCTTGCCCATGCCGGTACTTCCATGGACCCAGACCACCACGGCCTGTCCCTGCTCGGCTGTGCGAAACGCGTCGCGCAGGCGCTGGAGGTGTGGGTCACGTCCCACAAAGGGGATCTCTGCGGTGCCAGTCGTGAGGGCATGGCCAGGGGTCCGCTCACGCAGGCCTCCCAGGCGACGCAGGATTGCGGTGCCCGTTGGACGCTGGCTCGGGTCATGTTGGAGCAGCTCGATACAGAGGCTGTCCAGGTCCGGCGGAACCGGTGCGACGGAGCTCGGAGGCTGGACATCGAGCCGCTGCTTGTCTAGGAGGATCTGCAGGAATGTCCCCTGGAAAGGCAAGATTCCCGTTAGAGCCTCGTACAGCATGGTGCCGACGCAGTACCAGTCCGATGGCTCGGCGAGCTCACCGCTGGACGCCTGCTCTGGCGACATGTATTCTGCAGTGCCGACGACGGCATGGCTGGCGAGGGGCTGATCCTCGACACTGGTGACCAGGCCAAAGTCGAGCAATACAAGACGCCCCTCGGCTGTGACCAGCACGTTTGAGGGTTTGATGTCTCGATGCAGCTTCCCTGAGAGATGGAGCGCAGAGATCCCGGACACCAGTTGACGCAGTGCCTGTCGCAGCCTGTCCATGTCGCAACGTCCCGTCCCTGTGCTGCGCGCCACGGGCAGCTTTGCGGAGGAGCGACGGTCCTCGCTCATGGTGGCAGCGAAGGCAAATCCGGAGTCGCCGCGCACGTAGGTGAGGAAATCGGTCCCTTCGACAAGCTCCATGGTGAAGAACACCTGGCCGTCCTCGGTGACAAAGTCGTAGAGGGCCGCTAAGTTGGGGTGGGAGACGTCGGCGAGGGCGCGGAACTCGTTCTTGAAGCGGTACAACGCTGTGGGGTCCATGCGCTGCATGGTCTTGAGAGCGACAGGCATGTTGCGCACTTTGTCGTAGGCTTCGTATACCACCCCCATGCCACCCGCTCCAAGGCGGCGCACGATGGTGAACCGTGCTGTCCCAGTGAAGTCCGTGCTTATCGGTCGATGCGTTGCCATGGTCTTGCGTTCCCCTACCCCAGCACTCCAGGCGCCAGCATTGCAACAAATCGCTCGGGACAGCGCACGTGCTCCCCCTCGAAGACCGCTCGGGCGTCGGCGATGCGAGTTGTATCCCCCAAGAGGACCCCCTGAGTCCATTGACTCGCTGCCGCATGCAGTTTCATCGACGCCCTCTCAAAGGCACGCTGGGCCTCTTCAGCGGAGCGCGCCGCCTCGTCTCGTTGGCCACGCAGCGTCAGCACCCCGGTACGCAATTGCGCAGCGAACCCGTCGGACACGCCGTACCCCAGGCGGGCAAGGCGCCTTGCGATGGCCTCGACGGCCAAGAGCCGCTGCCTTCCCTCGGAGCCTTGGCTGTTGTTGGCAGCGGAGGCGAGGAAAACGCGCCCACGGAGATCCCATGCCTTTAGCTCGATGAGGCTGACCCGCATCAGCAGCGAACGGGCAAGGGGCTTCCATTGCCTTTCGACCCACAACAGCGCCTCCTTCCGATCGTCACGATACAATTCGAGCTGGGTCCGGCACAGAAAGTGAAACCAGCTCTGGACCGTGAATCGAGTCTGTGGAAGCTCCCTGGCCACCTGTTGGAGCTCGTGGTCGGCAACGCTCAGATTGTCCTGTGCGAGGCGGACCCATGCGAGAGGCTCAGTGCGCAGGTTGACAAGGCCAAGCAGATCACCGGTGGCCTCCATTTCCTGGACGGCTGGCAAGACCCGCTCCGAAAGCTCGCGCAGATCTCCCATGTACTGGATCGCTCGCAAAGCAAGTGACATGCACGAAGCTGCGGCCCAGGCCTCCCCCGTGCACTCCTCAGAGAAGATCTGGACAGCTTGAAAGAGATGCTTCCGGGTGCCGGGCAATTGTCCAAGGAAGAAGTGACACCAGCCCCGCGCCATGGCCAACCAGCCCTGGGCGTGGGGAAGGGCCACCTGTTGTGCCAAACGCTCGGTATGCGCAAGAAGCGTGCGGGTTCGAGCCTCCGTTCTTCGCCCGCCCGCCGCAGAATAGCAGGTCTCGAGAGGAATCAAGCGAACGAGCCTCAGTGTGTCGCCCTCCCCCAGAGCACGGAGCAACGCACGCACCTGGAAATAGCTTCCGCGAACGTTGTCCGTCATGCCGAACCCTATCCCCGCCGAAGCCAAAGCGTCGGTGCAAAGCGCCCCCTCTCGCAGTTGCTCGGTGTCTTGCTCCATCGTTCGTACGCCCAGGCCACGCAGACGTAGGACCAACCTTGCCACAAGAAGCGCTAGCAGTGTGAGCCAAGGCGCCCTGGGCACGAAGTAGCCAAGGAGCCGCAGGACCTCCTCGAGGAGCGCGTTGCCCCGTTCGAAGTGACCACTGCACAGGAATTCCTGCGCTGCTTCGCTCCGAAGAAGGAATGCCGCCCTTGGGTTGGGCTCAACGGAAGCCAACTGCAGTCTGTGCTCCGCCGCGCGAGCATAGCGACCCGCATTGTGGAGCGCATCGGCAAGTCTGCCGATCCATGTCTTTGCCTCAGGAGCCTCAGGCCCTGCGAGCTCCAGCAAACGCTCATAGAGCATTGCAGCCCGGTCAAAGCCAAGGGCCGCTTCGGCCTTGGTCGCAGCAAGCTGCGCAAACTCCACTTCTCGTTCCGTGTTCCCAGCCGCGGCGAAGTGCTCGCACAGCACATCGGGGTCGTTCTGCCCCGCAGCCAGAAGCGCGATAGCCAGTCGGGAGTGCAAGGCCCGTTTGCGTTCAGGATCGAGGTGGGCAAGCACCGTCTCGCGCACCAGGTCATGGTACGGCACGAGACTGCTGCAGCTGGTGCCAATCAGGTGTTGCGCGCGAAGCAGTGCCACCGCTCGCCGTCCTGCACCTCCCCTGAGGTCGGCTACGAAGAGGGCCATCGTGTCGCTCACAGGTCTCCCTGCCGCGGCCACAGCACACAATAGCCCGCGGGGCTCCTCAGCGAGTGCAAAGATGCGTCGTTGTAACGCATCGCTTAGCCCAGAAGGCATCGCCTCCACTGCTCCACCGGCCTGGGCAAAGCGAACCAGCTCGCCGACGAGGTATGGGCTTCCTTGCGACTCCACAGCAATGCGCTTTGCAAGAACGTCGCTGCACTTTGGAAACAGCAGTGAGGCAAGTCGCTCCGCATGGTCTGCGTCGAGAGCGCCAACATCGACCGTCAGTTCGCGCACCGCCGCAAAGTCCGCTACCCGCGGATCGCGCAGAGCCGTAAGAAAGGGACTGCCCTCGGCCCCCTCCGTGCGGTAACTAAGAAGTACGAGCAGCGAGGGGGGAGCGGGCGGACGGAGCAATGCTGCGAGCAATTGAGCGCTGTCCATGTCTCCCCACTGCACGTCATCGAGCCACAGCACCAGAGGGTGGCGAGTTGCCATGCGCTGGAGAAGCTCTCGGAATACCCGAAGCGCTCGGCGGCGGCGCTCCTGCGGATCGGCAATGGCAACGGCCCTTCGCGGCACTGCAGCCACCGCCGGGACCCGCTCAAGCCATGGAAAGACCTCGGTCAAAGCCAAGATCTCTACGGGCAACAGCGCCTTGGCTTCGCCATGAGGTAACTCTCGAAGCATGCCCACAAGGCCCTCGATCAGCCTGTCGAAGGCTTTGAACGACACATCCTCGCGCTCGTAGCAGCGCCCAGACAGGACCACGACCTCGGACGACAGCGGCAGCGAGTCGACAAAGCGCTGGAGCAGCGCGCTCTTGCCCATGCCTGTACTTCCATGCACCCAGACCAGCACGGCCTGTCCCCCTTGTGTGTGCCGAAAGGCGTCCTGCAAGCGTTCGAGGATTGCATCGCGTCCCACAAACGGGGGCTCGGTGGTACAGGAAAGATCGCCTTGGAGGCGTCGCAGGATCTCGGCGCCCGTGGGTCGTTGGCTCGGGTCATGTTGGAGCAGGTCACCACAGAGCGAGTCCAGGTCGGGCGGAACCGTGGCGATCGAGCTTGGGGGCTCCACGTCACGACGCTGCTTGTCCAACTGGATCTGCATAAAGGTTCCCTGGAAGGGGAGCGTGCCGGTTAGAGCCTCGTACAGCATGGTCCCCACGCTGTACCAGTCGCTGGCCTCGCTAAGCTCCCCGCCCGACGCCTGTTCTGGGGACATGTATTCCGCTGTGCCGACCACTGCGTGGCCGCCTAGGGCATGCTCGTCGACGCCAGTGACCAGGCCAAAGTCGAGCAGCACGACATGTCCATTGGGGGTGACCAGCACATTGGAGGGCTTGATGTCTCGATGTAGCTTGTCTGCGAGATGGATGGCAGATACCCCGGACACCAGTTGCTGCAGCGTGCTGCGCAGCCTGTCAACGTCACCGCGCACGTAGGTGAGGAACTCGCATCCTTCGACCAGCTCCATGGTGAAGAACACTTGGCCGTCCTCTGCAACGAAGTCGTAGAGGGCCGCCAAGTTTGGGTGGGAGACATCGGCAAGGGCGTGGAACTCGTTTTCAAGACGGTACAGCGCAGTGGAGTCCATGCGCTGCATGGTCTTGAGGGCGACACGCTTGTTTCGAACGCTGTCGTGGGCCTCGTACACGACGCCGATGCCGCCTGCACCAAGGCGGCGCAGGATGGTGAAGCGCTCTGTGCCACTGAAATCACTGTCTATCCGTCGAAGCGATGTCATGGTCTTGCGTTCCCTTACGGCAGGACTCCAGGAGCCAGCATTGCAACAAATCGCTCGGGACGGCGCACGTGCTCACCTTCGAAGACCGCTCGGGCCTCGTCGATGCGCGCTGCATTCCCCAAGAGCACCCCCTGACTCCATCGACTCGCCGCAGCATGGAGCTTCATCGATGCCCCTTCAAAGGCGCGCTGGGCCTCTTCAGCGGAGCGCGCCGCCTCGTCACGTTGGCCACGCAGCGTGAGCACTCCGGTACGCAATTGCGCTGCGAAGCCGTCGGACACGCCGTACCCTTGACGACCAAGGCGCTTTGCAATGGTTTCCACTGCCGCAAGGCGCTGTTTCCGCTCGGTGCCTTGCAGCTTGGCCGCACAGGCCACGGATGCGCGTCCACGAAGGTCCCATGCCACCAGATAGACAAGGTGGACATGCAGTAGCAGCGATCCGCGAAGAGCTCTCCACTGCCGCTCGATCCACGCAAGTGCCTTCTGGGGATCGTCACGATACAATTCGAGCTGTACCCGACACAGCAGGTGGTACCAGCTCTGGACAGTGAATCGGGTCTTGGGGATGTCGCTCTCGACCAGTCGGAGCTCGTCGTCTGCAACCCTCATGTCGTCATGTGCAAGGCGGAGCATGGCGAGGGGCTCGGTACGCAAGTTGGCGAGGCCCAAAAGGTCTCCTACGGCCTCCATCTGGCGAAGGATTGGCAAGACCCGCTCGGAAAGCTCGCGCAGCCCTCCCATAAACATGATGGCGCGGAATCCAAGCATATAGCTCCCAGCGGCGACGTACTCCCCGGTGCATCGCTCGGCAAAGATTTGGACAGCTAGGAGCAGATGCTCCCGAGCCCGGGGCCAGTCTGCCAGGTAGAAGTAGGCAAAGCCCGTCGCTGCTGCCAACAAGCCCCTGGCGTGAGGAAGGCCCACTTCTTCTGCAAGCCGCTCGGTTTGGGCGAGAAGCCTGAACGTTCGAGTGCGGGTGCGCAGTCCCTCCGTTGCCGAAAAGCCGGTCTCGAAGGCAACGAGGCGAACGAGCCGCAATGGATCGCCCTCGTCGAGCGCACGAAGCAGTCCACGTGCCTGAAAGTAGCCGGCACGAACATGGTCCGTCATCCCGAGCCCCGTCGCTGCAGAAACCAGGGCGTCGGTGGCATGCGCCTCCTGTCGCATGCGCCTCACCCTGCGTACGCGCAGTCCCCGTAGGCGCAAGACAATCCTCGCCACAAGAAGTGCCAGCAGCACCACCCAGGGGGACTTAGGCACGAAGTAGCCAAGCGACCGCAGTACCTCCTCGAGGAGAGCGTTGCCGCGTTCAAAGTGACCGCTGCACAGGAATTCCTCCGCTGCCTGTCTACGCAGGGCAACAGCCTCGATCAGATCGGTCTCAGTGGACGCTAACCGCAATCGCTGCTCGGCGGCGCTGGCATAGCGACCTGCATTGTGCAGAGCATCGGCAAACTTATGTCCCCATTGCTTCGCCGTGTCCTCAGTCCCGCCGAGCTCCAGCAACCGTTCGTAGAGCTTCACGGCCCGGTCAAAGGCAAGCGCCCCTTCAGCCTTGGTCGCTGCAAGCTGCGCAAACTCGGCTTCTCGTTCCGTGTCCCCCGCAGCAAAGAAGTGCTCGGTGAGCACATCGGGGTCATTTTGACCCGCTGCCAACAGCGCGACAGCCAGTCCGGCGTGCAGCCCCCGCTTGGCCTCCGGGGCCATGTGTGCAAGGACTGTCTCGCGGACGCGGTCATGGAACGTGTCCAGTCCGCCTCGCCTGGATCGAATCAGGTGCTCGGCGCGAAGCAGTGCCACGGCCCTGCGCCCTGGCGCTCCCTGGAGGTCCGCCGCCGAAAGGACCACGTCTTCACTGATCGGCCCTCCAGCGACCACCACCATACGAAGCAGCTCGGAGGGCTCCTCTGGAAGGGCCGAAATGCGTTGGTACAGGGCATCATCCAGACGAACTGGCAAGCCCTCTACTACGTCGCCTGTCTGGGCAAAGCGCACCAGCTCATCGACAAAGTACGGGCTCCCTTGCGACTCCTGCGCAATGCGCTTTGCGAGCCCCTCGTTCGGCTTCTGCAATAGCTGAGTGGCTAGCTGCTCGGCATCCTCGCGTTCCAGAGGTCCAACTTCGATCGTTGTTTCTCGCACAGCACCCAGATCGCCCACGCGCGGGTCGCGCAGCGTCGTGAGAAAAGGGCTTCCCTCGGCCTCCTCCGTGCGATAGCTCAAAAGGACCAGCAGCAACGGAGGATCGGGCGGGCGGAGCACCTCCGCCAGCAACTGTGCGCTGTCTGTGTCGCCCCATTGAAGGTCGTCAAGCCACAACACCAGTGGTTGGTACATTGCCACACGATGGAGAAGCTCGCGGAAAGCCCCAAGGGCCCGCCGACGTCGTTCCTGTGGGTCGGCAATTGGAGCGGTCCGTCGGGGCACGGCAGCTATCGCTGGGACCCGTTCGAGCACCGGAAACACCCGGGTCAACGCCAAGATCTCCACGGGCAAGATGGCTGACGCCTGATCCAGAGGCAGGCGCCGAAGGTAGCCAGATAGGGCATCCACTAGACTGTCAAAGGCTTTGAACGCAACGTTCTCCCGCTCGTAGCAGCGGCCTGACAAGACCACGACGCGCGATGCGAGCGTTAGGGAGTCCACGAAGCGTTGCAAGAGGGCACTCTTGCCCATACCGGTGCTGCCATGCACCCATACCACTGCGGCCTGTCCCTGCTCCGTGTGGTGAAATGCCTCGCGCAGGCTCTCTAGGTGCGCGTCGCGTCCCACAAACACCGTCTCCGCAGTACCGGCGGTGCGAGTGACCGGCGGCCTTCGCTCCTGGGGCCCTCCCAGTCGCTGCAGGATCTCCAGTCCTCGGGGTCGCTGGCTCGGGTCGTGGCGGAGCAAATCAACGCAGAGAGAGTCCAGGTCCGGAGCAACGAGGGCCTGCGAGCTCGGAGGCTTGGCATCCTGACGCTGCTTGTCTAGTAGGATTTGCAGGAAGGTCCCTTGGAAGGGAAGGGTCCCCGTCAGTGCCTCGTAGAGCATGGTTCCGACGCTGTACCAGTCCGTGGGCTCGCCGACCTCACCGCTGGACGCCTGCTCTGGTGACATGTATTCGGCCGTACCGACCACCGAACGACTGGCACCGGCTTGTTGGCCCACATTGGTAACAAGGCCAAAGTCGAGCAACACGACGCGTCCATGGGGCGTTACAAGCACATTGGAGGGCTTGATGTCTCGATGCAGCTTGCCCGCAAGATGGAGTGCGGAGATGCCGGAGACCAGCTGACGCAGTGCCTGTCGTAGCTTGTCCATGTCGCACCGTCCCGTGGGCATGGTACGCGCCACGGGCAGCTTTACCGAAAGGCGAGGGTCCCCGGCCATGGTGTCCGCAAAGGCGATCCCGCTGTCGCCACGCACGTAGGTGAGGAAATCGCTGCCGTCGACCAGCTCCATGGTGAAGAACAGCTGACCGTCCTCCGTGACGAAGTCGTAGAGAGCTGCCAGGTTGGGGTGGGAGACGTCGACCAAGGCGCGGAACTCGTTTTTGAAGCGGTACAGCGCCGTGGGGTCCATGCGCTGCATGGTCTTGAGGGCGACGGGCATGTTGCGCACTTTGTCGTGGGCTTCGTAGACCACCCCCATGCCACCCTCTCCAAGGCGGCGCAGGATCGTGAAGCGTGGTGTCCCAGTGAACTCGCCGGTAATCGGTCGAAGCGATGTCATGGTCTTGCGTTCCCTTGCGGCAGGACTCCAGGAGCCAGCATTGCAATAAATCGCTCGGGACAGCGCACTTGCTCGCCCTCGAAGACCTCTCGGGCCTCGGCAATGCGGGCTGCATCCCCCAATTGCGCAGCGAAGCCGTCGGAACACCCATACCCTTCGCGGACCAGCCGTCTTGCAATGGCTTCCACTGCCGCGAGCCGGCGATGAAGTCGAAGAGGGTTGCCAAGTTGGGGCGAGACATCGGCGAGGGCGCGGAACTCGTTTTCAAACCGGTATAGCGCGGTGGGGTCCATGTGCTGCATGGTCTTGAGGGCGACGCGCTTGTTTTGAACGTTATCGTGGGCTTCGTCCATGCCGCCGGCCCCAAGAGGACGCAGGACCGTGAAGCGTTCCGTGCTTTTGAAGTCCCTGTTGATCTGTCGAAGCGTTGCCATAGTCGTGCGCTCACTTGACAATTCGCGATGCGCGATGTCAAGCGTCGTCTTGATGGGACGTGAATCCGCGGCCCTTCCACGGGTCTCTCGGTGGTGGTCGATTGAGGCAGGTCGCGCCAGAGGCGATTGGCAGTGGGTACGGCGACCGTGACCATCACAGCTGGGACCGACAAGGTGCTGCCCAGTGAGCCAATAGCAGCTCGTTCAGCTCGTCGTGACACGAGTGCTGCGCCGCGTACTCTCGCAACAGCACCACTCTCTGATGACGAAGCGTGTGCCTGGCTCGGGCAAACTATGTAGCAGCCGCCATGTTTTCTCCTTGGAGGCACTGTACCTAGCTTTTGCAGAGGTGTACGACCGAGAAGGGACATCGATGGGGAGATATAATTGGTCCTCCGGTGTGCAATGCTCGCACCGACGGAAGAGCGCGCGGAAACATCGCGCCGTTCGCGTGACACGCAGCACGATGGGCTGTCCATGGACGTCCGCACGCCGTCCGCGCGCCGTCCGACGGACGCCGGACAAATCGGCATGTCGGCGAGGCTCATGCTACTTGTGTCGTCCATGACCTCCGAAGAACTCCTCACGCAGATACAAGACCCCGTGGTCCTCGCGGAATTGAAGCGCCTTCTAGGGATCCCGGACACCGTAGACGCCCTCCATCAGGTGGCCGAGACGCTCCGCCGCGTGGATGATCGCATCGAGCGCCTTTCCGACGCCCTCCTTCGACTCGCCGGAGCGCTGGGCCACACCGATCAGACGGTCAATCAGCTCGTGGAGGCCCAGATCCGTACGGACAAGACCATCGAGGCGCTCGTCGAGGCTCAGACCCGGACCGATCAGACGCTGAAAGGGCTCGCCGAGGCCCATGCCCGCACCGAAGCGACGCTCGATCGCTTTATGGAAAGGACCGAAAACTTCATGGAAAGGACCGATCGTGCCCAAACCCGGACCGAGGAGACGCTGGAGCGCTTCCTGGCCTTGACGGACAAGAACTTCGAAGCTGTGCGAAGACTGCTGGGCGCCCTGTCGGACACCGCCGGGCTCGACGTCGAGGACCTTGTCTCCGCGGACTTGCCCGACTGGTTGAAACGTCATCACCAGATTGTCGCAACGGTTCAGTGTCCGTGGCTTCTCTCGGAGCTGGGTGACGAGGAGCTGGATGGTTTCGGGGACGGTCAGGGGCCCGAGGGGAAGGTGAAGATCCTCGCGGAAGCGAAGAGCCGCGTTCGGACTCGACAGGTCGATGCCTTCTGGGCCAAGGCGCAGCGTGTGCGGGCCGTGGTGAAGGAGCCTGTTGTTGCAGTGCTGATTGGGCGAGCCGTCTATCCCGATGCCAAAGAGCGGGCCGCGGAGCTGGGGTTGACCTTGGTGTCCACGAGCGCGTTGCGCAGGTAAAGCTACGAGAACCCATGCCCAAGGCCAAAAAGCCACGTACTCCCTTCAACCTCGACGCGACACTCCCCGCGCTCCTCGAAGCTCTCCGCAGCCGACGCGCCCTAAACGCAGCCGACCTCGGCAGGCTCGGGGTCCCTCCCGCGGCGCGCACCGAAGCCCTCGCGTGCCTCGCTGGCGAGGGCTTTGAAGCCACAAAGACCCACGTGCGCATCCCGTTGCGCGACCAACTGCTCGCCGTTCTCGAGGAGCGCGGAATGATCCCGCTCCAAGGCCTCGAGAAGCTCGTCGCCGGTGCCGCCGCAAAGGAGACGAAGTCCACAGCCGAGGAGCTCGCACACAAACGGCAATGTTTCCTGGTGCTGCGCGGCAAAAACCATGTGCTCGCCTCCAGCCGGACCCCCGTGCTCGACAAAGACGAGCTGCGCACCCTCGCCCGCGCCACCAATGCGCTGTCCAAGCAGTGCACCACGGCCATGAAGGGAGCGACGCCGAAAACCCTGCTCGACCAGGACGTGCGAGAGCTGCTGCTCGATATCGTGACGCGCCCGGCAAAGACAACGCAGCCAGCCACGCCCCTTGCAGCCCCAGACCTTCAGGAGCTCGTGGTGACCGAGGTCCGTCGCCTCCTGCGCCCGCAGCTCGGCTTGACCTATGTCCCTGACGTCGTGCAAGCGCTCCGCAGTCAGCATTCCGTCGAGGCGATCCAGGCGGCACTGCTCGACGCGGCCCGCGCACGTCGCATCGAGCTTCGCCCCGAGTCGGGCATGGGACGATTGTCCGCTGAGGATGCTGCGCTCTGTCCGCCCGGTGCTCACGGCACCCGTCTCTCCTGGACCCGCCCGCTAGAGGAGGTGTTGCAATGAGCTCTCGGGACCTACCCGTCCCCCCCCAGGCCGATCCGTGGGCCGGGGAACTGACCGACTTCGCGGCACTGCACCAGCAGGCAACCGAAGCAGTACTGCTCTGCGTCGACAAGCTGCGCCGCCTTGGCCTCGCTGGCGATCGCGACAGTCCTCGTCCTGTCCCCCTCGTGGTGCTCGGCACTGCAGGAGTTGGCAAGACGCACCTGTTCGGCAGGCTGCGCCGCAAGCTAGGACCGCGCGCCGTTCTAGTACACCTGCGTCCCCTCGTCGGTTCGGACATCACCCCGCGGTATCTCTTGAGCCAGATCCTCGAGCAGCTCGGGTTCGAGAGCTGCGGCCTACGGCAGATCGACGCCCTGGCGGGGTCCATTCTCGGCCTCGCCCAGAGAGGCACCCTCGACTACCCGCCGACTGTTGTCCATTACCCACAGACTGTCCTCGACGATGTCTCGCGGATGCCACCAGAGCGCCGCGCCGAGCTGATGGACAAGACCCTGGAGCAGCTCCTGGGGAAGAACCCTATCCTCGACGAGGCCTACCTACGGCGGCTGCTCGGAGTTCCGTTCCTCAAACCTCTCGCCCGCACGGCAACGCTGGCCTGGCTTGGCGGACGGGAGCTCGATGACTTGCAAGCCTCGCGGATCGGCGTGCGTCAGGCGCTGTCGGAGCCGGACGTGACGCGCGCCCTTCGCACCTTGACGGCAGTGGCGGCCCCTGCAGCTCCGCTGCTACTTGTCTTCGACCAGCTGGAAAACCTCATCGACGCCGAGGGGCACCGCGTACGCGCCTACGGCAACCTGATCGCAGAGCTGGTGGACGTCGTACGCGATGTGGTCATTGTGCAGATGGCCCTCGACGCCGAGTGGAGCGCCGCCCTCGAGCCCCACTTCGCGCAGTCACAACGGCAGCGCGTCTGCGGGCGGCGCTTGGTTCTCGGATGTCCCACTGCAAAGGAGGCGGAGGGGCTGCTGAGGCTCTGGATCTCCCGCATCCCCGACCCGGACGACCCGTTTCCGTGGCCCTTGACTCCTGCGCAGCTCCAAGGCCTCACGAACACGCCGTGGATGACTCCGCGGCAGCTTCTGCTCGATCTGCGCCGCGCCCTGGAGGGGGAGCTCCCGGAGGTGATCTCCGATGCTGTTGTCCCCGAGCCACTCGGCGCAATCCTCTCCCGCACGTGGGAGAAGTACCTGGTAGAAGCACGCGCGTACGTGGACCGGATGGCCGAGCTCGCTCTGGGGCCGGAGCCAGCGCGCATTGTGGAAGGCCTGACCTTTCTTGCGAGGCTGGTCCGGGAGCTCGATGAGCTGGAGAGCTCCAAGGACTCGCTGCGGCTCCAGACCCCTTCGGGTCCTCTCCTGGTGACGGTGCTGCACGATCCGAATCCCAGGTCCCTGGCAGTGGCGTGCCGTCGCCTCAAGGACTTCAAGGGGCGCGTACTCGGTCTTCGGGAGCAGTGGCGGGACATCAAACCGACCTGGACTGCCACCCAAGCGGAACGCACCTTGTTGCTGTCGAGACCCGGCGCACGCTGGCACTGGCTGTCGAGGAACGACGCCGTGAGTCTCTTGGCGCTAGCGTCGCTTCTCAAGGATGCAATCTCCCGCGACGTGTCGGGACCGGACGCAGCCCCTGTCGATCCCCAGCGGGTGATCGAGTGGGTACAGAAGGAGCAGGTCCCCTCGGACTGGGACATCACCCGCACTCTGCTCGGTCCGGACACGGGCGAGCCACTAGTACCGTCCCCTGTTACAGCGGCAGCAAGCGGTCCGGGGAACGTTGCTGTACAGGGGGCAGGTGCTCTTAGTCTGCTTGTGGAGCTTCGCGTTGCCTCGCTCGAGCGACTTCAGCGCGACCTTGCTAGGGCCAGTCCTGGGATCACGCGTGCGACCGTACTGAGAGAGCTGCGCACCGCAGGGGCACGGGTCAAGTGGTACGGCGAGAACCTCGTTTCTGTTGCCACGTGAGGTGAACATGGTCGATCTGTGCATTCTGTCGGTTACCGAGGTCCGCAACGCGCTGAGGTGTCCTCGGGTTTTTGCCTTAGGGCGGTCGACGTCGCGGGCGGTGGCGTTTCCAGTGGGGTCGTCTTGTCTAGGCGCAGCGTTTCATCGCATCGTCGACCGCTTTGCCCGCACGGTCGATGCTCCACCGTCCTGTCTTCGCGAGCTTGGCGAAGGGGCGGAGGAGCCAAAGGTGCGTTCGGCGCTGACGCAGGGGCTGCTTGGGTTCCTGATAGACGAGCTCGACGCCAATCCGACCTACGGGACCATGCCAGCGGAGGTGGACGACCTTGCCGAGGCTTTGCGTCAGCTTGCGGCGTATTTGGCGGGGCGCGTGCAACCCTTTGGGGCGCAACCGGCGGATGCTGTACGTCGACTGCTCCGTTCTGGTGAGCGGGAGGTGGAGGCACGGATTGACGAAGCGGGTGTCGTCCTGCGAGGTCGCATCGACGCCTTGTATGGCACGGAGGATGATCGTCTTGAGGTCGTGGAGTACAAGCTGACCGACGAAGCGAACGCCTCTGTGGATAGGGCGCAGGTTGCGCTGTATCGGGAGCTTCTACGGCGCTCCGAGGGGGTTGATGCGCAGCCAGTGGTTCTGCGTTTTGGGCCGGAGCTGACGCGCTGTACCCTGGACACGGCGAGCACGGAAGCGCTTTTACGGGAGGAGCTTGTGCCGCTGCTAGGGGCGATGAAAGGTTGGCTCGCGTCTCCGGAGTCGGTGCCTGCGACTAGGCGCAGTGACCTTTGCGCGGCGTGTCCTGTTGCAAGGGAGTGCGCGGAGCAGTATTCTGGGCATCTTGCTGCGCGAGACGATCCTCCCATGGCAGCCGGGCGTCCACGGCCTGGGGCGGACGGTGCTCCGACGGCGTCGTCGACGCTGCCGCTGCCACGTGGCGCCGCGGAGCGTCCCCTTGACCAACTTGATCAGGAGGGGGAGGCGGAGGCGCAGGCGATTGGCAAGCGGATTCTCGAGGAGCTACGGCGGGACGGGATCACGGCGGTGCTGCAGGAGACGACGGTGGGGGCGACGATGCATTTGCTGACAGTGTCCAGGCCGCGGGGGGCGGTTCGGCAGCTCGACACGGCAGCGACCAATGTGGTGCATCGGCTGGAAGCGACGGACGGGCTGAAGCTGACCTACAGGATCGACGGCGGGCGGAGGTGGTTTG
>CAITRH010000713.1 GCA_903894755.1 uncultured delta proteobacterium | reverse complement strand
GGAATTCCGCACGTCCGGATCTGTGGGAGCCCCGGGACGGCCCGGGGCCACCTGGCGGTCGCGGGTGTCGCGGTGCCGTGTCGACGAGAGAAAGTTGCGGTTCTCAAGATGGGTTTGGTTTAGGATCCTCGCTTCGGCTGTCAAGTCAAGAATTGGCAATCTCTGCAGCGTCATCCAAGTACACCTTTGGGTTCATGGTGCAATTCTAATACGCTTATCTGAGGTCCCTCTGATTGCACATGTCTTGAGCCGGGAACAAGTCGGCCATGCGATGGACCAACTTGGGTGACAAGTTTTGGTCGAAGAGGAGTTTCATGCGACCGCTACCAGCATGCTCCGCTCTCGTTCTGCGGCGAAGGCGAAGCAGGCTTGGATGTCCTCAGGGGTCAGGTAGGGAAAGTCATTAAGCACTTCGGCGACGGTCATCCCGGCGGCGAGGGTTGACAGGACATCATAAACTGTGATGCGCATTCCGCGGATACGGGCCGTCCGCCTCGCTTGCCCGGCTCAATCGTGATGCGTGATCGCCATTGCTTGTTCATCAGAAATCTCCCGATGCGCGACTTGGTGGATAGCAGTGCAGCCATTGTAGCGCACCTTGACCAGGCTTTCAGGTTCGCGGGCCCCGGATTCTGGAGCCCCGGCGTCTCGTCGGCGTTTCGGCGGGCCCATGGTATTCATGGGTGCCATGAGCGGAGCACGCAGTGCGAGCACAGGTTGGACGTGATTAAAAGCAACGGCCCGCTAAGTCACGGGGCCTCATCAAACTCCGAGGGTTGACCGCGATACACGCTACCCAGGGTTACCCACCCTGGGCTGATTTGACTCGCCCCTTCGGGGCTGCCAATCAACGCGCGGGGTGCTTTGCCTCCCGCTACAGGTCTTCTTCGCCCAACCCCGCGAGCTTCATCGCATGCTTGAGAAGTCCTATTTTCAACGCTTCGTTACCATGAAACAGAATCGAAAGTCGTACGTTACTGCCGATAAGCCCGTAAATGTGATGGCTTCCATGGATGCGAAGCAAGCGCCATCCTCTTGCTTCGATGATTTGCGCAAACGCTCTGCCAGAGACCGCTTTCAAATTGTGATCTCCATCACTTGCTCGGTCAGGTCGTGTACGGCTTCCGCGATTTCGACCGAGAGACACCCCTCGATCGCTTCGCGCACATTCTCTAGCAAATCTTCGATGGTCTCCCCTTGGCTCATACAACCTGGGACCGCCGGAACCTCGGCCCAGAAACCTCCCTCGTCCGCCCGGTGAACCAAGACCTTCAGCTTCATATGCCAAGATTAGCACACCCGGAAAGGCTTGGTGGACGTGATTGAAAGGCTCGAGAGGCGTCAGACGGAGAGCGAGATTCGGCTAGCAACGGCGATCACGGCGATGGCGGGGACGCTGATTGAGGTGCGCGATCTGCTAAAGGAGCGCGCGGAAGTCACGGGGCCTCTCATGCCTACGTGACCGCGGCGGCCGTGATCACGCCCTACCCAGGGTTACCCTGGGTCGCGGGTGTCGCGGTCGGCCCCCCCCCGGAACTTGGCGGGCCGTTGACTTAGAGTACGTGAGCAGGCACCGCAGGCCAAAACGGAGTATGGCGGGAATGGCGGGTTTCGAGATGGGCGTGGTTTAAACCTCCTCGGCGGTGCTGCCGGTCCCCTGGAGCCCCGGCAAGGATATCGACCGCGGAGGGACGGGCAACGACAGGATCCTGCAGGAGCACGATGAGCTCGACGCGCTGTCCGGAACGCAGCTCGGGAGAGACGACGTCTATCCTCCCTCCCGCCAGAACGGTTGTTGTCAGGTGAATTGCGGATTGCATGGGATCGCCTCGACCGGAATCTAGCGTCTCGTCCGCGTTTCGGCGAGCCCCATGGTATTCCTTGGGTGCCATGAGCGGATCACGCGGTGCGAGCCAGGTTGGACGTGATTGAAAGGCATTTTTTCTCCTGGACCCTGAGGATGTGGCGTGGCATGGATGGGGCATGGGGTCGACCCGAGATTTGGTTCCCGAGCTGCTGCGGGGGATTCGTGATGAAGTCGTCAAGACCAACGAGCGTCTCGATGCGACGCGAACGGAGCTTTCGGCGACGCGAGCGGAGTTGTCTGGGCGCCTCGATCGGCTCGAGAGGCGTCAGACGGAGAGCGAGATTCGGTTAGCGACGGCGATCACGGCGATGGCGGGGACGCTGATTGAGGTGCGCGATCTGCTGAAGGACCGGGCGGAAGACCGCGACCGGATGACGCAGTTCGAGCACAGGTTGGAGGTGGTTGAAAGGCGCGCGGGGTAGGGACCGTTTCTCTTTGGGTTTCTCAGCGCGCGAGGGGAACCAGCCCCCGCCGCAGATGACACGGGCTGCATTGTTGCACCCTGGGTTATTGTAGGGGCAGTAATTGCTTGCTGTCCATTCCAAGACGTTGCCGGCCATGTCGTTGAGTCCAGAAGGAGTACGTCCCGCCGGGTAGGAGTCTACGGGGCAGGAGCTTTGACGGTCGTAGCTGCCGCACCAGCACAAAAACTGGTCCGACAGTGGGGTATTGCCCCATGGGTACATCCGCCCCATGGTCCCGCGTGCAGCGTATTCCCATTCTTCTTCTGTGGGAAGCCGCTTGCCGACCGCTGCGCAAAAGGCGTTTGCTTGGTTCCAGTCGACGCAGTTGACCGGATGGTTGTCGCGGGCTTCGCCTCGTCGCCGAGATCGTCGGCTCCCATCAGGAAAGCCCCAGCAGGGATGGCCACCATGGCAGCCGGAGGCGCGGGAGGCGAGGGCTGGCGAGGGGACCCTGGGCCCCAAGCTCCAGTGGCTCGAAGACCCGTGCAGACAGGCCCCCAGACCTCCATTGCGGGACTTATCGGGACCTTCGAGCCGCCTCATGTCGCCGTTGCGAAACCCCAGAAGACAGCACCAAGCCCACTGGTCCTCGGAGCCGTCGGTACCGCCGTG
>CAITRH010000712.1 GCA_903894755.1 uncultured delta proteobacterium | reverse complement strand
GTTCCCTTTTGCTGACGCATAGGCCTCAAAGTCGGGGTAGCGATCCAGGTGATCCGGGGTCACGTTGAGGAGCAACGATACCGTTGGACAAAATCGTTCGACCCTTTCGAGCTGGAAACTGGAAACCTCCAGCACGATCACATCGAAGGGCTCCTCGACATGAGGCGACAGTGGTTCTCCTAAATTGCCGCCGGTAAAGGTACGGAAACCTGCTGCTTCAAAGAGTGCGCCGAGGAGAGCCGTAGTGGTACTTTTCCCGTTGGTTCCGCCCACACTCAGGACAGCCGGCGCCGGACGCCCGGATTGCTCCGCGGTGCGAAGGGCAGCTCGCACGGACAGCTCGACTTCTCCCCAAACGGCAACACCCCGACCTGCGGCCCGCTCGACGGCATCAAGAGGAGCCACCCCCGGCGACACCACAATCAAATCCGCCCCATCGAAATCCACCCCCTGGTGTCCACCTAAGGCGAGCCGGATTCCATAGTCGGAAAGTGCCCGGGCGTCAGGAGTAAGCTCCGCTTCGAGCTTGGTATCGGTTGCAACAACAGTGGCGCCAAGGCGACGGGCCAACCTGGATGCGGACACACCGCTCGCTCCTAGGCCGACCACCACCACACAAAGGCCGTTCCAGTCTAGGGTTTCTAGGGCCGACAAAGAGGATTTCATCGCAATTTCAAACTAGAAAGCGCCACGAGAGCAAGGAGAATGGACACGATCCAGAACCTGACAATGATCTTTGGCTCAGGCCACCCCTTCTTCTCGAAATGATGGTGAATGGGAGCCATCAGGAAAACACGCTTTCCGGTCAGCTTGAACGAGGTCACCTGCACAATGACGCTCACGGTTTCAACAAAAAATACGCCACCCAGAATGACGGACAGGAGCTCGTTTTTCGTGAACACGGCACACATCCCAAGCCCGCCACCGAGGGCCAACGAGCCAACATCCCCCATGAACACTTGCGCCGGATAGGTGTTGTACCAAAGGAATCCAATGCCAGCCCCCACGATGGCCCCACAGTAAATGGCTAGCTCGCTGGCCTGCTCGACGGCGGCGATGTCGAGGTAGCGCGCCACGACAAATTTCTGTGCAACGTTCACGATGCCGAAGCTGGTGCCCGCAAGATATGCCCACACGAGGTAGGTCCCTGCATTGATAATAACTGGCCCAATGGCTAGCCCGTCGAGCCCGTCGGTCAAGTTCACGGCGTTCGACATTCCTACCACTACCACCAGAGCAAACGGAATGTACAGCGCAACGGGCAATACAATGGGATGCTTGGCAAACGCGACAAAGGGGACACTCAAGTGCGTTCGGATCTCCCACCAGTCCGACGGGAGCTGCGTCTCCGCCAGAAATGAGTAGCACAGGACCGCCCCGGCAATCGCGACCTGCCCGAGCAACTTGTACCGTCCAGGAACCCCCCGGGGGTTTCTACGTTTTATTTTGAGGTAGTCATCGAGATACCCAATCACTCCATACCCGGACGTCACCGCCGCAGTGGCCCACACGAAGTGGTTGTGCGGGTCGCTCCAGAGCACAGTGGGAAGAAGCACGGAGAGCAGAATGAGGGCTCCGCCCATGGTGGGAGTGCCCGACTTGATGCGATGAGACTCCGGTCCCTCCTCGCGAATTATCTGCCCGATTTGTTTCCTCTGGAGCTCTCGTATGAACCAAGGCGAAAGAAGAAACGTGAGCAGCATGGCGCTCACTGTCGCCGCGATCACTCGGAACGGGACATACCGGAGCACATTCAGAAAACTGAGCCAGCTTGCGTAACTTCTGAGCGGATAAAGGAGCTCGTATAGCATTCAATTGTTTCCGGCGGTCCGAAGGAGTTCCTCTACCACATGCTCGACCCCGACACTGCGCGACGCCTTCACCAGCACAACATCCCCAGGGCGGACCAATCCGACCACCCGTGCCGCCGCGTCTTGTACCCCCTCTGTACGCACCACGCTCACGCCGAGCTCCTCGGCTCGCAAAAGCGCCCGGTCCATCCATCCGCCGCACCCCACGAACTCTGCAACCCCCGCCCGCGCCACAAGCTCCCCAACCCGCACGTGCTCTGCTTCTGCAAGCTCCCCAAGCTCCTTCATCTCGCCCAGCACTGCAACCGCCCGTCGCCCTTCAAGCTCCGCAAGCTCCGCAAGCGTCTCCAGGGCTGAAGCCATGCTCGCTGGATTTGCGTTGTAACTGTCGTTGACAATGAGGAGGTTCCCTGCAACACGCAACACTTCGGCCCGTCCCCCCACAGCTCCCGTATGAGATAACGCGTAGGTGATGGAAGCTACGTCAAGTGGTTCTCCTACCGCTGCCTCGGCGGACGCAAGCGCGGCGACGAAGTCCAACGCTGTCGCCTCTCCTATCAGCGGAATCCGCACCTCGAAAGTCCCGCCGGGCCTCGAGACCCGCACAACGGACCCGCCCACCATCGGGATCCTCGACAGCAACCGGTAGTCCGACGCCGGCGAACGCCCAAACGTCACACGATTGCAAAGGTGCGCTGCCTGCGCCATGCACGCGTCGTCGTCGGCGTTCGCAACGCCTATTGCCTCCACGCCAAGTGCAGCAAACAGTGCGCCCTTCTCGCGAGCGACGTCGGCGCGCGTTCCCCCAACCCCCGCTGCGTGGGCCACACCAATGTTGGTTACCACCCCCACATCAGGCCGTGCGATGGACGACAGTTCCGCTATTTCGCCGCGAAGGCTCATCCCCGCTTCGAGCACCACAAAACGGTGTTCTCCAGTGACGGCAAGGGCTACTGCTGGAAGTCCCACTAGGTTATTTAGGTTCCCCTCCGTTGCATGGCACCTTCCGCAAGTCGCCAGGAGCGATGCCAAGAGACTGCGCGTCGTCGTTTTCCCCGCACTCCCAGTGACCACGAGGATCCGCCGATCGCCACCTTGTCGCCATGCTTGAAGATGCCCGTGCGCCAGCTCTCCGAACGCCACCCTGGTGTCGTCTACCTCGACAACCGCAGGCCCCTGCTCGCTCCACCCACTCCCTCGTTGGACCACGACCAGCGAAGCTCCACGAGCCGCAGCCGACGTTACAAACGCGTGCCCGTCCAGTCGCTCCCCCCGAAGTGCAATAAACGCCGCCCCTGGAACCACTGCACGGCTGTCAATGAACACACCCGTGACGCATTCCTTGCCGTCCGCCAGGTTTCGCGCCCCTACCAGGGTCCCACGCGTGATCTTTGCCACTTCCTCAAAGGAAAAGGACGCGCAGTTGGACGGTATGGGAGTTGCCATCACACATTCCCGGCGCGTCGCAATGCGAGAGCGCGCCTGGTCTCAGCCCGATCGTCGAACGCACGCCGTACGTCACCTGCAATTTGAAGTGCCTCGTGACCTTTCCCCGCTACGACAATCGTGTCGCCTATGTTGGCACCAAGAATGGCTTGTTCGATCGCTTGCCTTCGATCGAGCTCGACGATCACCTTGGAGTGATGCAGCCTGGACATCCCCTCGACCACGGCCTCAGCGATGCGTGCTGGGTCTTCGCTTCGAGGGTTGTCACTGGTCACGATCGCTCGGTCCGCTCGACTGGCCACGGCTTGCCCCATGGGAGCGCGCTTGGTCTTGTCACGATCGCCCCCGCACCCGAACACACACACAACTTGTCCACGGGCTGCCGACCGCACAGCGTCGAGCACCCGAGCAAGCGCGTCGGGTGTGTGCGCATAATCAACAAACACCACCACATCATCTTTTGGGCCGTCGCATCGCTCAAGCCTTCCCGGAGCCCCTCCAGCCGCTGCGAGTCCACGAGCCGCCGCCTGGAGATCGAGGCCCAGGGCCTCCACCACCCCCAACGCCACCAGTAGGTTTTCCAGGTTATGTTGTCCCACAAGACGGGAACGCAGGACAATCTCTTGTTGAGCGGTCCGCACCTTCGCCTCCAACCCGTGGGGCCCGAAAGCCACTGTATGCGCCACCAAATCCGCATGGGCCCCAGGAGTGCCCGCCACGGTCACCACAGGACCGGTCGCTCGAGCCGCCAGTCGAGCCCCAAAAGGATCGCCCACGTGAATGACTGCTTTTGCCGGGGCGCATCTTGTGAAGAGTTGCGCTTTGGCTTCACCATAGGCCTCCATGGAGCCATGGAACTCGAGATGATCCAAGGAAAGGTTGGTGAAACACGCGACCTGAAACTGAATCCCCGCCACCCGTTCGAGCGCCAAAGCGTGCGACGACACCTCCATGGCAACATGGCTGGCCCCAGCTCGCTGCATCGATGAAAGGACCCTCGCCAGCTCGTCAGCTTCCGGAGTCGTGTGCTCCGCGGTCCAAGACAGCTCACGAAAGCGGTGCCCAACGGTTCCCATCAGACCGCAACCCACGCTGCCCAGCGCCGCGTCGACAGCCGATGCAACCAGATGCGCCACAGTGGTCTTCCCATTGGTCCCCGTGATCCCGACGACCGACAACGCCCGGCTCGGATCGCCGTACAGACGCGACGCTGCCACGCCAAAGGCTTTGGCTAGATCGTCTACCAAGACCCTCGGCACCCCCACACCTTCAAGCAACGCTTCGGACACACATGGAGCAAGCACCGCCCTCGCCCCCCGTCCAACCGCATCACGCGCATACCGCGCCCCGTCCACGTTGCCACCTGGACGAGCCACGAAGAGGTCGCCCGGCAGTATTTCTCTGGAGTCATGGTGCATCCCAACAATGTCAATCGAGTCATCCCCCACAATCCGACACACTCCAGGGAGTATCTGTACAAGCTCGGACAGGATCATGACGGGGGCTCGAGGAGCAGTCGAACCGCACTCCCCTTTGGAGTTGGATGACCTGCCGCAGGGACCTGTCGCACAATACGTCCTGTCCCCTCGATCCGAGGGAGAAGGCCAGCGTTCATGATCACCCGTACAGCATCCCGCGCTGCTAAACCCGTCGCGTCGGGAACCCGTACCGCACCAAGAGCAGGACCTGTCAGCGGTGTGTCGTCCATCATGGGCCTGAGAGCTGCCGCTGTTGCATCTGCCGTGTCCCCGTCCCGCGCGGCCGACTTGAGCTTGGGTGCGCTCGCCGAAGGGCTCACCCCCAGGTAGCGAAGGCTCGCCTCTGCAATGCGTCGAAAGACCGGTCCTGCAAGGTCGCCTCCATATCGTCCAATCATGGGCTCGTCGAGTACCACCGCAATGACAATGCGTGGACGCTCGGCAGGCACGAATCCGATGAATGATGCCGTGTACCTGTCGGCAGAGTACTTGCCAGTCGCAGGGTCAGCCTTCTGTGCCGTTGCGGTCTTTCCCCCCACCCGAAAGCCAGGTACCGCCGCTTCGACCCCCGTTCCCCCCGGCTCGGTCACCGCGGTCAGCATTTCAGCCACCATGCGCGCCGTGGCCGCAGGAACCACCTCGCGACGAACATGCAAGGTTACCTCTCGCACTGTTCGCCCCCGACCGTCCGTGACCTTCTTTACTAGAATCGGCTGAAGGAGCTTCCCCCCGTTGGCAATCGCTGCCATCGCCATCGCAAGCTGTACGGTGGTGACACTTATGCCTTGTCCAAATGACGCGTTGGCAGTCTCTACTTCAAACCATGGACGGCCCTTGGGACGCAACACACCGGTCGCTTCTCCTGGCAGAGGAAGCCCGGTGGGCTCTCCAAACCCAAAGCGACGATAGGCTGCGTAGAGGGCCGGCTCCCCTAAGCGAAGCCCGATCTTGAGGGCGCCAATGTTGGAGCTCCGAGCAAGAACCTGCGTCGGCGTGAGCAGATCGTTGACATGGGTGTCGTGGATCGTGACGTTGGCAATCTGGAAAGTCCCTCGCTCGCAGTCGATGAGCTCGGTAGGTTTCACCGCCCCGGCAGCAAGAGCAGCTGCAACGTTGAAAACCTTCATGACGGACCCAGGCTCGAAACGATCGGTGACCGCACGGTCCCGTCGGGAATCCACTTCGCTGTCCGTGTAGTCGTTCGGATTGTACCCAGGAGTGGAGGCGAGTGCTAGGATCTCTCCTGTGTTTGGATCCACCACGACAAGCGACGCCCCCTTGGTCTCGTAAGTCCGCTGGGCCACGTCAAGCTCTCGCTCCGCTACATGCTGAATGCCTTCATCAATTGACAGATGCACATTGTGCCCCTGCAAGGATTGCTCGTCTGTTGTCCCCTCGGAAAAGATGAGCCGGCCACTGCGATCACGGATCCCCTTGACGTCCTCGAGATGGCCACGGAGCTCTTCGTCGAGAGCCAGCTCGAGACCGTCCTTGCCCTGTCCATCAGGGGCCACAAACCCAAGTACAGGCCCCGCAAGCTCGCGTCCTGGATAATAGCGATGCCCCTCGCCCTCCACAGTAAGCCCGCGGATAGGACGGGACGTCTTCTTCGGATCCCCGAGCTCCCGGACCTTGGTAGCTTCCTCTGCAGTAGTCCGCCTCTTTATCCAGATAAATCGTCCCTTGCGGGCCAGTCTTGCGAAGAGCTCGTTGGGGTCCAAGAGCAACACTGGTGCAAGACGTGCGGCGGCATCGCGTAGTGCAGCTTTTTGAGCAGGTGCCCCCTGGATTCCTCGAAGCATCTCCACAACGTCGGCGCTAACGCTGGGGACTTCGACACTGACCGCAAGTGTGGTGCCGTTTCTATCGTGGATGGTACCTCGCTTCGGTTCCACATGGAGCCGTCGCTGACGTTGTTTTTCTGCGGTCTCACGCCAGTTAGGACCGTCGTCGACCTGCACGCGGTAGGCGCTCGAGACGATCCCACCAAGACCAAGCCCCATGAGGCCGCAAAGCACCCCCATGCGAAGTCGAATCCATCGGGCCCGTTGCGTGTCGAGGTTTCTCATGGTCCCTCCGTGACTGCCACGCTCGGTGTCTCAGGAGAAGGCGCCAGTTGAATCATGCGCTCGGGCAAGGGAGGCTCCATCCCGAGAAGGCTCCTGGCGACAAGCTCGACACGTTCAGGCGTCTTGTAACTCGCCGCTTCGAGCTGCATGACCCGCTTGACCTCCCGGAGCCTTGCCTGCTCCGCCCGAACGCGTCCAAGCTCGTACCCGATAGCCACGATGCGACCACGCATGGCCAGATGCACAACAAAGGCTGCCACACACGCGACAATAGCTGCAGTCCAGAGCGCTAGGAACACGCGACTCGAACGCGTCTCCGTCGCGCGTACAGCGTTCTTCTTCACCTCAATGCCCCTCAGTCTCGCTCACCAAGCTCGCCAAGCCAGCGAGCAACACGCAGCTTGGCGCTCCGAGCCCGTGGGTTGTCGAAGCTCTCTTCATCGGACGCCATCTTGGGCTTTTTCCAGAGAGGCTCCCAAACGTCGCGGATCGCAAAGGTGTGCTTGATAGGACGGTCTTCCAGTGAATGAAAGCTAAGCATGGCCACCATGGCACCTGGATTGAGAATCGATGACAGCGTTCCGAGCAGCCCCTCGAGCGCGTCAAGCTCGCCATTGACCGCCACACGTAGAGCCTGAAAGGTCCGCGTCGCTGGATCCACCCCCCCCACACGTGCAGGGCCAACCGCACGCACAATCGCCCTTCGGAGATCCATCGTGGTGAGCAGATTCCCCTCACTGTACGCGCGCCGTACACTCCTCGCAATGCGTCGCGAACGCCTTTCATCTCCAAACCGGTAAATGATCTCAGCGAGCTCATCGTCGGTGCACTGCGCAACCAGATCAAGAGCAGTCAAGGGAGCATCCGGGTCCATGCGCATATCAAGCGGCCCTGCGTGACGGAAACTCATGCCCCGCGCGGCGTCGTCGACCTGTGGCGATGAAACCCCAAGGTCCGCAACGAGCCCGTCAACGCGTCGAATGCCACGCGACTCAAGTACTTTGCCCACGTCAGCAAAATTGCCACGAACTAGCTGAACCCGATCGCCAAAGCGGGCAAGACGCTCCGCCGACGCTGCCAACGCGCTCGGATCGCGATCGATCCCAAGAACCGTCGCGCCCGAAGCTGCCTCTAGAAGGCCTTCCGCATGCCCTCCCGCCCCCACCGTGCAGTCAACATAAATGGCACCATCCCTTGGAGCGAGCGCCTGAATCACTTCGGTCCGCATCACCGTCGTGTGCTGGAAATGAGTCACACAAGCCTCCTCGATAACCTCTCCCCACACCCATTCTGTGTGGATATCAGAAACCATCCCTGGAAGGCCCAAATGGACATCGCTTACAGCCCAAGCTCCGCGAGACGCGCCGCGATGGCGTGCCGCTCGTCTTCCGTCGTCTCGAAGTGCTTGCGCCATGTCTCCTTGTCCCAGAGCTCCGCGTATTTGCCTGCGCCCGCCCACAGCACCTCCTTGTGCAGGCCAGCATGCTCCCGCAACGTGGGGGGAATCAAAATCCGCCCGGAATCATCTATCTCACACTCAACTGCCCCCGAAACGTAGATGCGCTTCAACTTCTGAACCGCCCGATCGAACTGGGGAAGCTTCCCCAGGCGCTCCTCAAAAGCGCCCCATTCCAATGCCGTATAAGCAACAAGACATGGATCGAGCGCACTCGTGACCACCAGCCGCCGCTCCCCAATTGTCTGGAGCTGATCGCGGTATCGCGCGGGAACACTCGTGCGCCCCTTGGCGTCGATGGTGTGTTCGTACCGTCCCCGAAACATTGACGTGCCCTCGCAGCCCGCCCGCCTTCACCCAGAAACCGCCGCCCGGATTGGGCCGCGTCCCCTCGGTCTGACACTTTTTGCCACGACTTCCCACTTGCAGGCGCCACGGTATGGATCTCTGTCTCCGCTGTCAACCTTTCGAGGTCGACCCGCTGTGTTTGCAGCGACGCACTGCACAAACGTCTCTGTGCCGTGCCAACGCAGACAGCCTTCGTCAGTGTTCACTTTTTGGTGGAAAACAAATGGGACGGTCCTACAGAAGGGCTCGTCCGCCTACAGCATCAAGCGAGCAGGTGTTTGGCAATCACCATCCGCTGCACTTCGCTCGTCCCCTCGCCAATCTCGCACAGCTTCGCATCGCGGAGATGCCGCTCGACCGCAAACTCCCGCGTGTAGCCGTAGCCGCCATGCACTTGAAGCGCCTTGTTGCACGCCCGCGTGCTCGCCTCGCTCGCAAACAGCTTCGCCATCGACGCTTCCTGGATGAACGGTCGCCCCTCGTCCGCTAGCCACGCCGCTCGGTACGTCAGCAGCGCCGCTGCATCGAGCTCCACCTTCGAATCCGCTAGCATCCACTGAATCGCCTGAAACTCCCCAATAGCCTTGCCAAATTGCTTCCGCTCCTTCGCGTACGCAATCGCCATCTCGAGCGCCCCGTACCCAAGCCCTAACGCCATCGCCGCGATCGAAATGCGACCTCGGTCCAGTATCTTTAACGTGTCGATAAACCCATGATCGACCTCGCCAAGACGTTGCCCATCGCCCACCACTACGTCCTCAAATACCAACTCCGCCGTGTCGCTCGAACGACACCCAAGCTTGCGAAGATGCCCCGACGCGGAAAAGCCCGGCGTCCCATGCTCCACGATAAACGCCGTGATCCCGCGCTGCTTGCTCGCAGTCGTGTTCGAACGCGCTAGCACCACACAAAACCCCCCCACGCTCCCCTGCGTGATGAACATCTTGGTCCCGTTGATCACCCAGCGGTCGCCGTCCCGAACCGCTGTCGTCGCCATCCCCGCCGCATCACTCCCGCTCCCAGGCTCGGTCAGCCCCCACGCCGCTAGCCACTCCCCACTTGCCGCTTTCGTCAGGTACTTCTGCTTCTGCGCCTCGGTCCCAAACGCTAGAATATGTCCTGTCCCTAACCCGTTGTGCGACGCCACCGTCAGCGCCATCGAGCCGTCTACCCTCGCGATCTCCTCGACCGTAAGAGCATAACTCGTCATGTCCATCTCCGACCCGCCATACACCTCCGGGATCCGAATCCCTAACAGCCCCATCGACGCAAGCTTCGGTACTATCTCCTTCGGAAAACGTTCCTCCCGATCCCAGGCCCCCGCGTGTGGCGCGATCTCGGCTCGCGCAAACTCACGTACCGATGTTCGTAACAGTTGCTGTTGCTCGGAAAGATCGAAGTTCATAGACTCTCCAGATGGGCTTAGGAGTCGCGCCGCAACCCGCAGCGTCTATCCACCCGCGCGCAGCAGCATATACCAGCCCTGGGCTGCGTATTAGGGTGCGTGGGATGCCATGGGCACTAAAGCTGCGAAAACCTCTGGACAGGCAGCACCGAATAGCGAGCCCCTACTTCAAAAGCTGCTCGAGAAGTGTCAGGTTCTCCAACTCCGCTTCATCAAGGTTGCCGTCCGCCAACGCCACCGCCCGCGCCGCCTCGAGAAACAACGCTCGATGAGCCACCGGTACATGCGCCGGATCCAAGTCCTCGGGCGGTGGCGGTACTTCGAGCCATCCTTCTACTAGCTTCACTTCGTCCGGCGATAAACGTAGCTTCTTCACCATCTTCGCCACAAACTGCCGCTCCGCATCGTGCACCACCAGATCCGCCCACACAAACGAGCAGACGAACTTCATGAGGCGTAAGCGATCCTTCGCAGAGAGCTTTTCCATCCCGCTACCCTACGCCAATAACGCTCTCCTGGAATCCCTTCCATGCGCCTTCGTGCCCAGGTCCCTCTCGCTTCATGCACCACCCTTCGCCTCGGAGGTCCCGCGACTCGCCTCCTCGACCTCACCGACGAGTCCGAAATCCCTCAAGCCTTCGCCCCACAAGAACCTATCTGCATCCTCGGCGGTGGCTCCAATGTCGTCGTCGCCGACCAGGGCTTCGACGGCACCGTCATCCGCCTCGACCTTCGTGGGATCCTGCCAACACGCTCAGAGCACCGCGTCGAGATCGAAGCGTCCGCCGGCGAGCCCTGGGATTCCTTGGTCGCCCGTACCGTCGACGAAGGATGGTCCGGACTCGAATGCCTTTCTGGCATTCCTGGCCTCGTCGGCGCGACCCCCATCCAGAACGTCGGCGCCTACGGCTACGAAGTAAGCGAAAGGATCCACTCGGTGCGCGTCTACGACCGCGACGCCCGCTCCTTTCGCCACATCGATGCAGCGGCGTGTGGGTTTGCCTACCGATCCAGCAGGTTTCGAAAGAACCCCCGCTTCGTCGTCGTCTCGGTCCGCTTTGCCCTGCAGGTCGCAAACGACGCCCCCGTTCGTTACGACGAGCTCGCCCAAACGCTACACGTCCCGAACGGACAGCGCGCGTCCCTCGGCGCCATCCGCCAGGCCGTTCTCGAGCTGCGACGTAACAAAGGCATGATCGTGAGCCACGACGACCCGGACTCCGTAAGCGTCGGCTCGTTCTTCGTAAACGTGATCCAGACCGCCGACGAGCTTCGGGAACTCGAACGTCGAGCAAGCCCAGAACATGTGCCGCGCTTTGCGTTTGGGGACCTGTGGAAAGTCCCCGCGGCTTGGTTGATCGAACGGGCCGGGTTCCCCAAGGGCTACGGCGACGGGCCCGTCGGGGTATCGCGAAAACACACGCTGGCGCTGGTGCACCGGGGAGGTGGACATACCGCCGACCTCCTCGCCCTCGCTCGCTCAATCCGCAACGGCGTAAAAAACAGGTGGGGAGTCGACCTCGTCGCCGAGCCCGTGTTCGTCGGATGTCAGCTGTAAACGCTCCTACTTGACGGCAGCGGGGCTTGTCGTCGTTGCGGTCGTTGTCGTGGCAGCGGGGCTTGTCGTCGTCTCGTGTTTGGCCTCGCGCACTGGGGAGACCCACTCGGTGAGGGGCTTGAGGAGCGCCTCGGCGCGGGCTTCCGACTCCGGATCGAGGTCGTCGATCGACCCAGAGACGCGCACCACGTAGACCCGGATGGCCTTCTGCACTGCATTTGTCTTGATGCGAACTGCGGGCGGCGCCTCCTGGAGGAGCACCACCGTGGCGCCTACAGCAACGCCGTAAGCGCGATGGGCCAGCTCGAGATGATCCAGGATCGGCTTGCCGCCAAGCGCCTCGATCTTGGGAGCGAGGTTCTTGGACGCGATCACCTTGAGGCGCGCCTCCACTTCGGCCCACTCTTTGAGTGGTTTGAGCTTGAGGAAACTCAGGTCGCCGTCACCAAAACACTCCGCGAAGATGCCACGGGCAGCGTCGCCGGCCTGGTTGCCCAGGGGAAGGCGCATGAAGGCGTGAAGCCAGTCGGCGAATGCAGCTACCGCGTTGTCCTCGACGCTATCGGCGCTGCGGATCTTGGCCGGGATCGAGGCCGCAGGCGGTTGGACAACCTCCAGCTCCGCGCGAATGACTCTCAGCACGTCAAGCGCGTGGCTGAGCGGCGCGGGAAGTGGCACTGCGGTCGTCTTCTCGTAGTGGGCCGCAGCGGTGACGAGCTGGGCCGAAAGGGCCAGTGTCCCCACGGCGTCGCGCACCGGAAGCGTCACCAGGTCCTCGGGACGGTAAAAGCGGTCTGCCATTGCCTTAGAACACCGCTGGCATTCGGGCGTGTCAAGCTTTGTTGAAACAAAGACAACCGCTGGAGGTGGAGGGGTTATCGAAACGTGCTCCGCGGAGTGGTTGGCGAGGTGGGGGGGTTATCGAAAGGCGCTCCGCGGAGTGGTTGGCGAGGTGGGGGGGTTATCGAAACGTGCTCTGCGGAGTGGTTGCCGAGGTGGAGGGGTTAGGGACCTCACCCCCCCACGACTTCGCGCGCCTACAAATTCCCCCTCCCCATCGATGGGGAGGGGGACGATGGGAACGCTTCTAATCGTGTGGGGGTGAGGTCCGTGGTTCACGCCTCGCACGCCGCCGTCGCAAGAACGCGAGGGCCAGCGGGAGAGCCGCGATGGGCATGGAAGTCGGCGCTCCTACGGTGTGGCAGCCACACTTGGCGCGAGGCTCCTGCGTGAGCAGCGGCATCGATGGCGCCGGAGCAGGTAGTAGCGAGGAGCTTCCAGGTTGTGCCGCGGGAGCGTCGCAGTCCCACGGCGCCCCCTTCGTGAAACCGCAGCGCTCCAGGACCGACCCGTCCGCCCGTCGCGCCACCAGCTTGACCGATGCGCCTTCGGCCGTGAGCTCGACCCAGTGATGGATCGATTCGGTGCGTCGAGAGCCTGGATGCGGATGCCGTACCGGATACAGAGGGGCGCCGCCTCCTCCAGACAGGACATAGTGAAGACCTTGAACCTCACCACGCTCATAAAGGTGGTCGTGTCCAGAGAAAACCAAGTCGACATGATGCGCGACAAAGAGCTCGGGGATCTGCGCCTTGTGAAGCCGTGCATGATGGCCATGAGGGCCCGACGAATAGGGACCCTGATGCATCACTACAAAGCGCCAGGTCAGTCCTGCTTCCGTGTCCGAGTTGCGTAGCTCGCGTTCGAGCCACGTGCGCTGATCGCCCGACTCCCAGCGCTGGAACGCATTGAGAACGAAGAAGCGGGCGTTCTGCCAGCGAAAGGTCGAATACAGAAGTCCGGCGGCGTCTGTCGGGCCGAAGTACCGGACAAATGCGCTGGCGCTCTGGTCGTCCAGGAGCTCGTGGTTGCCTACCGCGCCAAAGACACATCGGTTCTGGAGAAGCGGCGTCTCGAGGTCGAAGAAGCGTTGCCAGTCCGGGGCGCTGGCGCCCGACTCTACGAAGTCACCGGTGTGGATAAAGAACGCCCCTTCAGCGCCGGCGAGGCCGCGCACCACGCGTCCGTGGGCGACGTCGTCGGTGCGGTTGTCGCCGTAGAGGAGAAACTGCAGCGGGCCTGTGGCGTTGTCGGCGGGGGCCGTGAGGAACGTGCCGCCAGCTCGGGTCGCGGCACTGTGGACCGTGTACGCGTAGCGGGTGCCGGGACTTAGACCGCCGACACGCACGGCATGGAACCTGGCGGTGTCTTTGGATTCGACGGTGCGGGAGGTTCCCGAGGGGTCGACGATCTCGACACGGAGTGGAGTTGGCGGGTCGACTTCGACACGGACCGAGACGCCCGTGGCGCTGCATTCTTGGAGGTAGGGGCCTTTGGCGAAAGGGGCGGCCAGCGCGAGGTGAGGTGAGAGAAACAAGGCGAAGCCCAGAGCAACTCGGGTCATGGAGGCCCAAATAGCACGCGGTCAGCACCGCTCCTGCGAGACCTTTTTCAAAGCGTGTGGTAAGAGCGGCCTTCGTTGCGCCCGTAGCTCAGTTGGATAGAGCAGCGGCCTTCTAAGCCGCGGGTCGCAGGTTCGAGTCCTGCCGGGCGCGCACTTTGGCGGCGACAAAACCAAACCCATCTTGAAACCCGCAGGTCCTCCCGCGGACCTCACCCCCCAACCCCCCTCTCCCTCGACATCCTCCTTGCCCGAATGGGCAAGGACGATCGTCTTCGAGCGAGGGGGGCTCGGAACTGCGGTACAATTGGCTCTCCTCCCCCCTCG
>CAITRH010000711.1 GCA_903894755.1 uncultured delta proteobacterium | reverse complement strand
GGATCCTTCACAACCCGGTGCCGGTCCAAGCGTTGTACGACCGGACCTTGGCGCACAAGCTGACGTTGCGGAACCTTTTGCAGCGCGAGGGGTACGAGAGCGTGGCGCAGATCCTCGAGAAGGGGCTCGAAAAAGGACGCGAAGAGGGGCTCGAAAAGGGACGCGAAGAGGGGCTCGAAAAGGGACGCGAAGCGATGGCGGAGACGCTGCTGGCGCTCCTGCGTGCGCGGGGACTTCCCGTGGACGACGTTACTGTGGGACGGGTGCGGGGGTGCCGAGAAAACGAGCAACTGCGCACGTGGATGGTGCGTGCGGGGACGGCGGCGACGGTGGACCAAGTCTTCGCAGAAACCGAGCAGGCGTAAGGGCTGGTCACTGGAGCACGGTCGAACGGAGAACGGGCGATGGCTCTTGTAAAGCGATTGGCAAGGCACGGAAACAGCTTGGCTCTCGTGCTGGATCCGGGCGTCTTGGACATGTTGGAGATCGAGGCGGACACCCCGCTTCAGATCACGACGGATGGCAGGGCCCTGATCGTGGCGCCGGTGCGGGACGAGGAGCGTTCCGGCAAGTTCGAGGCCGCGCTCGCGAAGGCCAATGAGCGGTACGGTCGTGCCTTGAAGCGCCTGGCGGAATAGGTGGGCCCCTTTTCCTGGAGCTCGTGGAGGTCGTCGAGATTCACCGCGACCAGATCGACCGGTACGGGGGAACGGGGGAACGCTGGGAATTCGGGACATGGGGCTTCTGCGTTCGGCCCTGGCGATGCCAGCGGCCGGAGTGGGCGACGAGTACTTCCACGGGGATCTGTTCGCGATGGCGGCAGCGTATTTGTTTCATATCGTGCGAAACCATCCATTTGTCGACGGAAACAAGCGGGTTGGGGCTGTCGCTGCGTTTGTATTTCTTGCCTTCCCCTCATGTGCGCCGTGCACGTCTTGTTCGCCCATTTCTTGGCCACATTCAGACCCTCTCGCGCCAATAGCCCGGCCGTCGCCGGACGTGGGCTATGGCCAGGATGCGCACTTCGTCATCAAGCTCGGTGAACACGACGGCGTACGGGAACCGATTCAGGAGGCGCTTTCGAACGTTCAGAGCACGCGGGACCTCGACGACGAGCGGGAACGTATGTGGAGCTGCGCCAATCTCGACGAGCGTCCCATCGACGGTGGCGATGAAACGATCGGCAAGGCTCGAGTCGCGTTCGGCGTACCAGTCGACGGCCCCCAAGAGCTCCTCCCGCGCTTCCGGCTCGAACCGTACGGACTTCACTCGCTTCGAATGCGCCTGAGTGCTTCGATGCGAACGGTACTCCAGTCCACCCCTACCGAGTCTCCCGAATGGGCGCGCTCCGCCCGGCGGTGGAGCTCGCGTGCCCAGACGGCTTCGACGTTCTCGTCGGCCTTCCCGTCCATGCTTGCGAGAAGCTCCGCTGCAAGTTTTGCCCGTTCGTCCAGAGGAAGAGCCATGGCGGCGTCCAGAAGCTCACGAGCAAACACGTTCATGCGGCCAGATTACCCCAGCTCGCGGGACTCAGCGAGTGGCATTGGTTTGGTACCGCACCGCGACCGTCAGCGGAGCGGTGAAGCCGGCCACCGCGAAATCTGGCGCAGGACGAAATCCACGTTTCGAGTAGCCCCTTGCGTACGTTCTCGTTTATCTTGCGCTCGGAGGACAGCATGAAAGTCGGAGCCATTACTCTTCTCTTGCTCGGTGTCGCTGCGTGCGGCGCCAGCGCCCAGGACACGGAAATCAACCAGCTCAAAGCACGTCTCACGGCCGTCGAAGGCGCTCGTGCCCAACTCGAACAGCGCCTGCGCGCCTCCGCGGCCGTAACGACGCGATGCAGCGAGGGGGAAGCCAAATGCATCGAGCAGTGCACCCAAGGGCAGGTCGGTAGCTGCGACGCCCTCGGCGAAATGTACTCCACCGGACGTGGCTCCGTCGTCAAAGACCCAAAGCGCGCCCTCGCCTTCTTCAAGGCCGCATGCGACCACGAAAGCCTCTCCGGCTGTGTCCATCTTGCCGCGTTGCTCGCCGACGGGAAAGGGCTTGACAAAAAAGACGAGGCGCAAGCCCTCGCTCTCTACCAGCGCGTGTGCAACGCCGGCAACATGAGCGGCTGCGTCGGACTCGGGGACATGCACGCGGGCGGCGCTGGGGTCGACAAGGACCCCAAGAAGGCCGCCGACCTCTACAAACGCGCTTGCGACGGTGGGGACTTACGCGGTTGCACCCAATTGGGGCTTGCCACGGAGAATGGTGCCGGTGTGACGCAGAACGATGCGGAGGCGCTCAAGTTGCACCAGCGGGCGTGCGACGGGGCGATATGTTGGGATGCATGTGGTTGGGCGTAATGTACCACGTGGGAAAGGGGGTCGAAAAGGACGGCTCGCGTGCGTCGACGTTTTACGCCGTGGCCTGCGAGGGGGGTGAGATGGCGGCGTGCAACAACCTTGGAGTTGTCGGGACAGATGCCTTCCGATCCGCGGGGCTGTTCCTTCGGGCATGCGACAACGGCAATGGCATGGGATGCAGGAACCTTGGATCGAATTTTCAACAAGGGAGAGGTGTCCCCAAAGACCTAACGCGAGCCCGAGCTTACGGTCTGCGCGCATGCGACAGTGGCAATGCATCCGGCTGCTTTTTCGTAGCGCCCTTTCTTCGATACGGCGACGGTGGCGACCAGGAGTTGGAACGCGCAGCGGCGGCCTACAAACAGGCGTGTGAAGCCGAGGACGGGGTCATGGAAAGCTGCGACACCCTAGGCTCGATGTTGGCGAGCGGGGGAGACGTAGCCAAGGACGAGAAGAAGGCGGCCGAGCTGTTTCAAAAAGGATGCGACGGGGGCTTTGCCGCAGCCTGTACCCACCTTAGAGAGCTGCAGCAAGCGGGTCGCGGCGTCTCCAAAGACGAAGCACAGGCGCGAGGTCCTATCAAAAGGCTTGCGAAGCGGGGGACGCCTCCGGGTGCAGACAGCTCGGAGCTCTCGCTAAAGACGACAAGCAGGCCGGCGTCCTGTACGAAAAGGCGTGCGCTGCAAAAGACGGCGCGGCGTGCACACGCCTTGGAGAGCTCCAAGAAAAAGGAAAAGATGACACAAAGGCAGCGCAGGCCTACGAGCGCGCATGCGAGCAGCGGCACGCGGAAGGGTGCACCAGGCTGGGAGTGTTGCTGAGCGAAGGGCGCGGAGCGCGTCGGGACGTGGCGCGAGGGGTTTCCCTTCTTCGCAAAGGGTGCACCTGCTGACGTGCCGATTTGAACACATCTTCGACCTTCAGTCCGGGCTGGGCCATGAACCGGGCCAAGGATTTGGTATAGGTTCCGTTTTCCCCCT
>CAITRH010000710.1 GCA_903894755.1 uncultured delta proteobacterium | reverse complement strand
GCGTGAGGCGTTGGCGAGTCCGGGAGCAAAGCTGCTGCAGTCGGGGAACGCGATCGATTTGAAGAAGTGGTCCAACGCAGTAGGGGCGACGGCGGAGCGGGGGGGGTGTCTCTTGGCACACGACTTGGCGACAGCGGTGGAGGGGGGGCGGGAGCCGTCGGAGGGGGCTGCGGAGCGGGTGAAGGCGCTGCTGCTGTTTTCAGTGGGAGTAGCGTACGGGGCACTGCGGGAGCGTCTAGGGATTGCAATTGAGGGGGGGTAATTGTCGCCATTGCTCTGCACGACCCATCGCTACGGGTTTGCGAATACGTCCTCAAGGGTCTTGGCTCCGAGCACCCGTGTCACCCACTGATCCAGGAGCTCCGATCCCGCGGCCTGAACGCGCGCATCGATTTCGGATGGTAGGTTCCCAAACCGGGCCCGCAGCATCAGCAGGAGCATTTTGCGCTCTCCCTTGAGCATCCCCTCGCGCTCTCCCTTGAGCATCCCCTCGTGCACCCCCTCCCGGTGCGCCGCAGACAGCACGCCTCGCTCGTTCTGAATTGCCATGCCTGCTGCAATGTACAGGTCCCATTCCACTTTGGTGAAGTGCGCTGTCCGAGCCGCCTCGAACGCCTCGCGCAGCGGTGGCACGTCGAGCATCGCTGGGATCATGGTCAGGTTCTTGGCCTCGCGGAAGAAATACGCCCACTTCTCGGCCGACGTCGCAGGCGTGTTCCCCGCACTGTACTTGGGAAGCTCCAAGAACACGAACTGCAACTGGGACAAACCCAGCGCGCCGCTCTTCTGCTCCTGCGTGCACCATCGACTGAGCATCGGCACGGCTGGCGAGTCCTGTTTCTTGGGCCACTGCACAAAGTCGCACACGCTGATGCCGATGACGTCGTTCAGCTCCGGATAGGCCTCGCCGACGTCGAGCTGGTTCGTGTACGCTTTGGCAACGTTGTACACCACCCTCTTGCCGAACGCTTCCACGTTGAGCACTTGCATCTCCACAACGTAGGTGGTGCCTCGAACGTCAACGCACTTGACATCCACCGCCGAGTGCTTTAGCTCGCGCACCTTGGGACGTTGTTCCCGAGGCAGAAACTCGACGAATTGAATGCGATGATCATCGGGCAACTCCAGAACGTCGTTGAGGAAACCGAGGAGCACTTTCTTGTGGTCGTCGCTGCCGAAGATACGGTAAAAAACGAAGTCGGTCTTGGGGTCGGCGAACACGGGGCGCATGCGTACGACCGTACCATGGGAGGGCATTGTAAGCTATCCTGAACCTCCCTGGGACATCGGTCTGCGCGAGGGGTGAGGTCTGCGCGGGAAGCGCTACTTCTTCTTGGCCTGCCTCTTCGCGTCTTTGGCCGCCCGCTCGGCCACTTTGCGCGCCTTCTTCGAGTCCTGCTCGGTGCGCTCCGCCTTGACGGCCGCGTCCGCGGTTCGAGTAGCTTCGCTCTGGGCCAGAGCGCTGTCCTGGCCCTTCTTCTCCAGTTCCAGGCGCTTGGTCTCCAGTTCCGCAACCCGCGCCCGGGCCAGTTCGAGAAGCTGGTCGACCTCTTCGAGCGACTGCGGCCCTACATTGCGCGACAGATGAAGATAACAGGAGACCGGCCAGTCGGAGGGGAGCCTCAGCTCGGGATGGGACTCGGCAAATGCTGTCAGGTCGCCGAGCGTGGTCGCGGCCATGGCGTTGTACTCGGCGAACAACTCGCGGCGATCGTAGAGCCGGTACTTGGTGCTCGCCGCCCGGCTGTCCTTCACCGTCTGCCGTTGGCCAATGCCGACCTTGACCGCATCGGCGATGGCGTCGCAAAGAGTCTGAAGCGCGGGGAGCGGCTCTTGTTTGAGCTTTTCGTACCAGCCTTCCATCCGCTCCAATTGCGTGCCTAGCACCGGTTTCTTGGCCTCGGCGACAGTCAGACGATCGAAGTAGTCTTGGTGCTTCGGGAGGCTTGGGTCGACTCTCTTGCCGCCGTGGATGGCGTGCGCGACGTCTTCCATTCCTTTGTTCAGTTCGGTATCTGCGGCGATGGCCCCCGCGTCGGCAAGCGCCTCGCCGTCTTCGAGCGCCGTCTCCCGCTGGACGTAGGTGTCGACCTTCGCGAGGAAGGCGGCGTAGCGCGGGACCAGGTGTGCGGTCTTGACACCTTCGCTGACGAGGCGGGCGTAGGTTTTGGATGTGTGTTTCCGTAGCGTCTCGAGGGAGTGTTGATCTGGGTCCAGAGTGAGGATGCCGTTGGACATGGGAGCCGAGTCTCCCAGAAGTCGCCCGTCTTGGCAACCTTCCGAACAAAACAAAAGGAGCGCGCCGCAGGAGTGACGCCGCGGCGGACCGGATGGGGCCCCTGACCGGACACGCCGTGCGCATCCGTCGCGGGTCCCAGCGACCTGCGCCGACAGGGTGACCCCGCCGCGAGCGCGCCCGCTTCCCTGGCCGACAAGGGGCCCGTCGCCGTCGCATCGGAGAGGTTCTGTGCCGTCAGGGGAGGGGAGTCCGTGACAGTCCGGGCTCTCATGTGCCGTCAGGGTGAGGTAGTCGGTGACAGGCGGCATCACCCTGTGAGGTCAGGGAGAGCGGACCGGTGACGAGCGCAGGTCCCCTGACCGGACGCGCGCATGGAGGCCGCTGGCCTCGTCCCTCCCCTGCAGGACAGGGGACCGTCGCCGGTCACTTCCGCGCCTCCGATGTCGGAACGTGTTGTCTCGTTCAGGCCCGAAGGAGCCGACGCAGGTCCTCGGAGTCGTAAAACGGCGCGATGTGGGCCCGAAGGAGCGCTTCGAGAAACCCACTTGTCAGCGCTTTTTCAACAACGCGTCTTCCGAAGAGCCGGAGCTCGCCCGCGACCATTTCCCGCGAGACCCCCATGTCCTCGATCAAGGAACGCACGCTCTCGTCGCCGTACTTGTCGAAAATGTGCACCACCAGCTCACGAACGATGCCGCTGAAGAACTCGGTTTTGCGAAACTGCAGCCAGAACTCGTGAACCAGCACGACGAAGTCTTCGATGTGCTGCGCTCCGAGAAGCCCGAAGAGCTCCGAGAGACGCATGGGAGCGAGGGAAGCCCAGATCTCGTCGACCGTTCGCCGAATCCATGGCTCGTCGAGAAGCCCGAGCAGCGACGCTTCACTGCTCATCGAAAGAGCCTCCGCTCGCTTCCCTAGGAAATGCGTCACACTGGACGCAAGCCTCGCCTCGATGTCTGGAATCGCGCCTTTGAGCAGACTGGTGAGCCGCGAAATCCCGACCCCAGGCTCTTCGGGGAACAGAAACCCCACGAGCGCTTGCCTGAGAGCATGCGCCACCATGGTTGCATACGCGGAGCTTCCCACCACACGGTGAATCAGCTCGCGCCGTGGGCCATCGAGCGCCACGAGCTCGTCGACGAGATCGTCGAGCCACCCATCGGAAATAATCGCCCTCACCTGGGTCTTCTCACTCAAAGGCGACGTGACCACCCGTTGAGCGAGCTCCCCGGCGAGCTCCATGATCCCTCCGCCCGTGCGAAACAACGTGGTGTACCGATCGATGACCCCCACAATCTGTTCGGGCGTGACGACGTCGTTCACGGTGACGCTGTCGAGCCAGTCGAAGGTCGCGGATACGACCTCGTCAATCATGCGGTCGAACGCGTCGCCGCGGAACCGATCGAGCTCGTAGCGGAGTTGAGCCTTGAGCAAGGCATCGCGGGTTTCCTGGGTCATCCTGTCACCTTATCTATATTGAGCGCTGGAGGCCGAACGGACTCGGCACGACGGGTCCCAAGCACTTCGGCACCGAGCGTGATCATGCGGACCTGCTCGACGGTGCGCGCGAGAAGCTCCGCACGGGCCAGCGGCTGGACGTCGAGGGATCGAAAGGACGCTTCGAGGGCTGTGGCCACGACGGCTTCGGCAGCATTGCGCAGGAGGCTCGGGTCGGTGAGGCGACACGACGATCGAAGGATCCCGGCAAGGTCGTCGATGAAGCGCTCGGTCTCGAGGAGGATCGCGGCTCGGAAACGCTCCGAGCCTCCTGCACGCTCCGCGATGACAAATCGGAACAGATCCGAGTCCTCGCGCAGAGCGGCAAAGAGCGCCTGACCGATGGCCAAACTGGGCTCATGGTCGTGTCCTACGGCAAGGGCAAGCTGGGCGGCCACGGCACGAAACATGGGACCGGCGAGCTCGTCGATCATGGCGAGACCAAGCTCCTCCATGTCGGCGAAGTGGCGATAAAACGAGGTGGGGGCGATGTCGGCCTCGCGCGAAACCTCGCGCAAACTGAGGCTCCCGAAGCCATGGGCGGCCGATAGACGCACGGCAGCTTGAAGGAGGGCGAGACGTACCCGCTCTTTTTGTTCTTTCTTTTCGGGTTTGGGACGCAGCGCCATGCGTTGAGGTTTCAGCTTAGCCCAAGTGCCAAACCAAACCTACTGTATTCCGTGGAACTCAAAGGCAGCCCTTAGACCTGGCAGCGCCAAGCGTGTCGTACTGTTTGCCGGGCCTCCAGGACCTGTGCTAGCCAGTCTTTATGCGTCCCGTGATCATCGGTGCTGGCCGCGGTAGCCGTCTCGGCCACCTGACCGACCAAGTTCCCAAGCCCCTTGTGCCCATCCGGGGACGTCCCATGCTCGAGTGGATTCTCGATGCCCTCGCCGAAGGGGGCTTTTCCCGTCGCGATGTCGTGTTCATCTCCGGATACCGAGGAGACATCATTCGGGCTCGGTATCCCGAGTTTACCTATGTCGACAACCACGACTGGGCGAAGAACAATATCTTGCTGTCGCTGTTCTGCGCCCGCGAGCACCTGGCCTCTGGTTTTGTATCGACCTACGCCGATATCGTGTACTCGGGCCAATTCGTTCGCAACCTTGTTGACAGTCCTCACCATCGGGTCCTCGGGTGCGACACCAACTGGAGAGCGCGATATGCCAACCGCACGCGTCATCCGGAAACCGACGCAGAGAAGTTGCGGGCCGACGGGGATCGTATCACTGAGATCTCGCGCCATATCCCTTCGGACTCTGCCCATGGAGAGTTCATTGGAGTGACCAAGTTCACCGCAGAAGGGGCCTGCTCGCTTGGGGACGCGTTCGATGCTGCTTCCCGCATCTTTGCTGGCAAGAGCTTTCGCGAGGGACGGTCTTTCGAGCGGGCCTACCTGATCGATCTGTTTCAACACATGCTCGAAGCCGGGGCCGATTTTCGGCACGTGAGCCTCCCCGGCGGCTACATGGAAATCGACACCCTCGAAGACCACGCAAGTGCCGACCACTGGTGGAGTCTCTGGCCATGAAGATCCCGCACCTGTTCCCAACCACGGTCGTAGGCTCGTTGCCACGTCCTCTGTTTTTAAAAGAGCTCTTCGACGAGTTCCATGAGGGCCATGTAGACGACACCGAGAGGGAACGCCTGCTCGACGAGTCCGTTCCTCTCGCCTTGGCGCTGCAGGAGGCCGCAGGAGTCGATATCGTGAGCGACGGCGAATGGCGGCGCTTTTCCTATGTTGCCGTGATCACCGACGTTGCTGCGGGGTTTGGACGAGAGCTGTCGGGCACGGGGCGGGACGGCAAGTACTGGCACACGGTCACAGGCCCCGTGGAGGTAAAACACGCGCAACTCCTTGCCGAGCACGCGCGCTTCGCCCTTCGTCACACCAAAAAGGCACTCAAAGTCGCCCTTCCAAGCCCCTATCTCCTCAGTGTACGCATGTGGGATGAAACGCGTTCCTCCCAGGTGTATCCGACCCGGGAGGCGTTTGCCAATGCGTTGGTGCCTGTCTTGCGGGCGCAGGTGCTGGCGCTTCGGGATGCTGGAGTGCACACAGTGCAGCTCGACGACCCGCACCTTTGCCTCTTTGTCGACCCGGAAGTCCGCGCGCAGTTTGCCGATGCCGACGCGGAAGCGATGCACTGTGTCTCGCTGATCAACGCGGTCGTGGAAGGGGTGGAAGGAGTTACCACGGCAGTCCATCTTTGCAGGAGAAACAAAGGGCGCCAAGGATGGGTGGGACAAGGATCGTACGACGCCATCATGGAGCCGCTCAAGGCGTTGCGCGTCGACCAGCTCATGATGGAGTTTACAATCCCCGTGGCAGGAGACCAGCGGTGCCTTCGGGATCTTCCTGAGCGCATGCGCATTGGTCTTGGTTGTGTCGATTGTCGTGGGGAGGTGATTGACAGTCCCGAGACCATCGTGGGACGGGTTGAGAAGGCCATGGAACATGTTGCCAAGGAGCGCCTTGCACTGGCTCCAGACTGCGGCTTTGCCCCGGGAAATGCGGCAGATATCCCAGTGGATGAAGCGTATGCGAAGCTTCGCAACATGGCGATCGCCGCGCGTCTTTTGCGGGAGCGTCACGGATGATGGTGGTCCTCAAGGGCATCAAGAAGAGCTTTGCCCCTCGCGAGGGCGAGAAGGAGTCGCCTCCAGCGTTGACTGGAGTTTCTCTGGAGGTGGGCGAGGGGGAGCTGGTGGTGCTCGTGGGCCCGTCGGGATGTGGCAAGTCCACGACGCTGCGCATGGTAGCGGGGCTTGACGAGCCGGATTCTGGGGATGTGTTCGTGGGGGGGCGGTCGATGCGTGGGGTTGCACCGCAGGATCGGGACGTTGCCATGGTGTTTCAGGGGTATGCGTTGTACCCGCATATGACGGTCCGCGAGAACCTGGAGTTTCCGCTGAAGATGCGGGGCATTCGGAAGGGGGAACGGGGAGCCATGGCGGAAGATGCAGCACGGATGCTGCGCATCGAGGGGCTGTTGGGACGTCTTCCAAAGGAACTGAGCGGAGGGGAGCGTCAACGGGTAGCGATGGGACGCGCTCTAGTGCGTAAACCGCGGGTGTTTCTGTTCGATGAGCCGCTGTCGAACCTCGATGCGGCCCTTCGTGCGGACCTGCGTCTCGAGATCGGCTCCTTGGTCCGTCGGCTAGGAGCGACTGCGCTCTATGTGACCCACGACCATGTGGAGGCCATGACGCTGGCTGACCGGATTGCCGTCATGCAAGCAGGCAAGCTTCTGCAGTTTGCGCCACCTCGCGAGGTGTATGAGCATCCGGCGACCTCCTTTGTGGCAACCTTTTTGGGTTCCCCTCGAATGAATCTGCTGGCAGCGCGGGTTGAAGGGGGCGAGGTCCTAGCGGGTCCCTTTCGACTGCCACGTCCGCGGTTTTCCGTTCCCGATCGCCTGCAAGTGGGAGTGCGTCCAGAGGACCTGACGCTGCAGGAGACGGGAGCAGCAGGCGTACTCGAGGCTGTGGAACCGCTGGGGGCGGAGAGCCACCTTGTGGTGCGGGTGGCAGATGTGGTGTTGCGGCTACGGGTGCCGGGGTTTGCGTCGTGGCGGCGAGGGGACGCTGTCAATGTGGCTCTGGACTTGGGGAAGCTGCATTGGTTTGGCGAGAGCGGGACAAATCTGGACCTCTCAGAGCGACGTTGAGGAGGACTGCGCAGGGGGCGAGACAGAAGCCGTGCTGCGTGGTGGTGTGGGGCTTTTTCCGGCGGGTCGAGTGGGCGGTCGAAGCGAAGATGCGAAGGCACTGGCCGCGCTCTTGAGCGACACGCCGGAGCCAGCGGGTTTGCTTGCATGCCGTCCCAGAAGCGCCAAAGTGGCAATCACCAGCACGGCCACTGCAGCCAGCACGTTTTGCCAACGTCGGAGCCTCCGCTGTGTCGAGTGGGGCACCGACGAGTGGGGCATCGACAGTCGCAGCTCGAGTCCAGGCAAGGTATCCAGCGCGTCTGCGAAGGCGTCCCCAAAGGCTGCAGCGGTTGGAAATCGTTTCTGCGGGTCTTTTGCTAGCGCGCGTCCAAGGACAGCTTCAACCTTGGAGAGCTCGCGCCTTCCAAGTGGCTTCGGCGGCTCTATGGCCACGCGGGTAGCCACGGCCAGAACATCGTCCCCAGGAAACGCCCGCTCGCCCGACAGCGCCTCGTACAACGTGGCAGCTAGAGAGAATTGGTCCGAACGGGGGCCAAACTCGGCCAATGCTAGCGACTCTGGCGCACTGTAGGCTGGAGTTCCGAGCACCGACCCGGCCCGTGTCAGCGTGGAATCGGGAAGCCTTGCGATGCCAAAGTCCGTCAGTTTGCTGCCGGTCTTGGACAGCATGACGTTCTCGGGTTTGACATCGCGATGGATCACTCCTGCGTCGTGCGCATGGGTGAGCGCTGCACCGAGCTCGCGGGCGAGACGGGCAACGTCGTGTTTGGAGAGCGGTCCTGCATCGAGTTTGCCTCGCAACGTTGGGCCATCGAGGTACTCGAACACCAAGTAAAGCCCTACGTTGTCGTCCTCCCCCATGTCGTGCAGAGTCACCATGTTGGGATGACCGAGCGCGGCAGCAGCTTTCGCCTCCTGCCGAAACCGCTGGTTTAGGGCGCTGCGGACTTCGGGAGGAACTCCTAGGTCGTCGCGCAGAACTTTGATGGCCACCTTGCGCTCCAGGACCGGATCGCGCGCCAGGAGGACCCGTCCCATGCCTCCTTGACCAAGCACGTGGAGCACTTCGTAACGTCCTATTTGCATCACGGCTCCACGAGCGGGTTCCAGCAGGCCACGCGATGCTCGGAACCGAAGGTCGCCTCGATCAGTCCGGGCACCTCTTGGTTGCAGGTCCCTTCGAGGACACGCGGACAACGGGGATGAAAGGCGCACCCTGGAGGAGGGGAAATAGCTGACGGCATGTCCCCTTCGACCAGCGCATGAAGCCGCTTTTGCGTAGGATCGGCTACAGGCATCGCGGACAGAAGCGCCCGGGTGTAGGGATGCATCGGGTTGTCGTACACCCGATCGGTGGGGCCTTGCTCCACAATGCGTCCCAGGTACATCACGGCCACGCGATGGGCGATGTGCTCGACAATTTTGAGGTCGTGCGAAATGAAGAGATACGACAGTCCCAAGGTCTCTTGCAGGTCGAGAAGCAAGTTCACAATCTGCGCCTGGATGGACACGTCGAGAGCGCTGATAGGCTCATCGCAAACAATGAACTCGGGCTCGACAGCCAGAGCGCGAGCGATCCCGATGCGCTGCCGCTGGCCGCCGGAGAACTCGTGAGGATAACGCCCCATGGCGTCCGCACGGAGTCCAACCTGCTCGAGGAGCGCGGCGATCTTCGCCTGTTCCTCGCGGCGATTTTTGGCAAGCTTGTGAATTCGGATGGCCTCCGCAACGACCTCGCGCACGGTCATGCGAGGGTTCAAACTCGAGTACGGATCCTGGAAAATGATCTGCATCTTGCGCCGTAGCGGACGGAGCTTGGACTGGGCAAGACGCGTGATATCTTGGCCGTCGTACAGAATGCGCCCGCCGTTCGGATCGAGCAGCCGCAAGAAGAGCCTTCCCAACGTGCTCTTGCCGCAGCCGCTCTCTCCAACCAGACCGAGGGTCTCGCCTCGACGGACCCGCAACGTGACGCTCTCCACAGCCCGCACCATGGTGGGCGTGCGCGACAGGAGGGTCGATTGCACCGGGAAGTACTTTTGTACCCGGTCGACGACCGCAAGATTGCGACTCTTGTCTGGGTCGGCGGTCATCAGCCGGGCTCGAGGGCAAGGGCTTCATAGAGGATCACCAGCCGCTCACTGAGCTCGGCGTTGTCGGGCTCGTGCTGGAGCGCTGTAATGAGTTGCACCCGCGCCTCATCGAGCTTGCCTACAGACAGAAGGCGATCTGCAAGGAGAGCAAACTTCTTAGCGCCCAACGTCTTCGCTACGTCTTCAAGAGGCTTGCCCACCGGCGCGGGAGGTCGCTCGGAAGCCGCATGCTCGTCGAGACGCAGTTTCCCTCGCGACATCCCGCGGTCGTAACGGGCCCGGACGGTGGTACGGCTCAATACTCGATAGGCCTCGACTCCTCGCTTGAAGACCTCCGCTGCAACCTCGCGAATGTCCGCGGGCTCCTCGACATAGCGGTCTGGATGGCATGCAAGCGCAAATCGATGGAAAGCCTCTTTGATAGCGTCCTGGGTGGCGTCAGGACGGATACGCAATAGCTCGTAATAGGTCTTTCCTGACGCCACCGAGAGCCAAGAAACAAAAGGAGCGCGGGTGACCAGCATCATTCAACCGTATGGCGAGCCTGCCGCTCCTGCATTGCAGCGAGCTCGTGCTCCTCGTGCTGCGCTCCAAACGCGTGCAACCTTGCCCGCGTTTCGCGCCCAGTTTTTCCATCCTGCGCCCGCACGTTGAGAATCCCGTCGGCGTCAATCTCGAAGATCACCACGATCTCCAGCTCGCCCCGCGGGGCAGGCGTCAACCCAGAGAGTTCGAGCTCACCTAGGAATGCGTTTTCAGTGAAACGGTCGGACTCCCCCTGGGCAACCCGCACGAAAACCACCGTCTGGCCATCGGACGCTGTCGAAAACACCCTTGACCGATCGCACGGCACTGGCGTGTTGCACTCTATCAACTGATTGCAAAACCCTCCAACAGTCTCCACACACAGACTGAGCGGGGTCACGTCGATGAGAAGCGGCGGCCTCGATAGTACAAGCGGAGGTTGTTCCGTCACAGGAGGCGGGGACGGTGGCACGGGAGTCGGCGCAGAAGCCGGTGGAGGCGGCAACGCAGGCGCAGGAGGAGGAGGACGCGGAGCAGGAGGTGGAGGCGGAGGCGTCGTTGGCGGCGGCGGCAACAAGGCACGCTTGGCGGGCAGCGAGTCCATGTCGAAGACCAAAGCGCGTCCTGGTCCTGGCAGGTCGATGTGAAGCGACTCGGGCGCTTGCACCGAGATGGGAATGTACGCCTCCGAGGGTTCGTTCGGTTCCACCATGGGAAGCGGGAGGTCTAGGGGGAGCGCCGCCGGATGGGTACGTGCGGAAGGACGGGCGGGGGCGATGGAGTCGGGAGAGATGCGCGCCATCCGCGGGCCGCTCTTTTCAAGCGCCGTCACCTGAAGGGCCGCTCCAAGTGCGACCACCTCGTCGGGATTGACCCGCAGAAAAGGCGGCTGGCGGAAAAACTGCTCGGCCCTCCTCGCAACGATGGGCATGCGTGTCGCGCCACCCACCAGGATCACTCGGTCCATGTCGTCGACCGCAAGCCCCGCGCGATCGAGCGCTCCTTGGCAAACCTGGAAGGTCCGGTCGACAAGTCGAAGACTGGCCCACTCGAGCTCGGCTCGAGTCATACGAAAGCTAAACGGGATCGTCTTGCCTTGGTCGAACACCAGGTCGTTGAGATCAAAACGAGCCTCCTGCTCCTTTGATAGCTCCCGCTTGATGGACTCGGCCACGATGCGAAGCCTCCCGTACGCGATGGGGTCCGTGCGCGCGTCGTAGCGGTGCTTCTTGAGCATCTCCTCGACAATGCGGTCCGTGATGATCGCGTCGATGTCGTCGCCACCAAGGGCGGTGTCACCCGCCGTCGAGAGGACCTCGAACACCGTGCCGGACAGCTCGAGGATCGTCACGTCGAACGTGCCTCCTCCAAGGTCGTAGATAGCAACCTTTTCGCTCCCCTCCCGTCGCACCCCGTCGCTCCCCTGGCCATACGCGAGAGCCGCCGCGGTGGGCTCGTTGAGCATCCGCAGCACTTCGAGTCCCGCCAGTTTCCCTGCCACTTTCGTGGCCGCGCGCTGAAGGTCGTTGAAGTTGGCCGGGACCGTGATCACCGCTCGTTCGACGGGAGCGCCCAGCGACTCCTCCGCCATGGCCTTCGCAGCCCGCAACACGAAGGCACTGAGCTCGGGAAGCGTGTACTCCTCACCTCGGGCCACTACGAGGGTGCCAAACTTGGGCCCTTCTTTCATGACAAACGGGAACCGATGCCGAGCCCGTTGCACCTCCTCGGAGCTCCAGGCCCGTCCAATCAAACGCTTGATCGAATAGACCGTGTTGTCGGGATCGATGACGCGGCGGTCCACGGCCGGATAGCCCACCAGCACCTTTCCCGAAGGGTGGAACGAAATAGTGGACGGCAGCAGGCGCCGTCCCGAACGATCCGCCACGGTGCATGCAACGCCGTCGCGCACAGCTCCCACGACGGTGTTCGTGGTCCCGAGGTCGATACCAACGGCAAAACTCATGACGGCCTCATCTGGCGCCAAAGCCGGACACGAGGTCAACGAGACTGTCGATCACCCGTATGCCCATATTCCGTCCCTTGGTTCCGGCGTGCACGCGCTCGCCGACGCGTTTCATCCAGGCAACTTCGTCGGCACCAAGTGCTCCCAGATCGAGGGCGCGCATCGCTTCGTCGAGCTCGACACGGCTACGGGGTCCCATGAAAGTGGCGTCCACATGCGGACTTGACAACACGAACCGGTAGCAGTCGGACCCTCGCGGAGTGCGCTCGCCAGGTGGCGTGAACTTCGGATCCATCAGTTGTCCCCACGAGGTCGCGGTGTAGCTGACCACGCCGGAACCGCCGGAACCAGACGACGGCAGGTGCGGGAATACGTCGTGCTCGGCTCCTGGGTGTGCGGCGTTGTAGCGGAGCATCAGGAGCTGAACTCGGGGGTCCTTGGAAAGCTCGACGAAGGTGGGACGGTGATGGCAGGAGATCATGACCGCCCGGACCCGTCCCTTGCGAACCTCTTCGGCCGCCGCGTCGAGGATCGCGTTGTTCGGGGGACGGTTCCACCAGCCGAGCAAGAGCACGTCGGCGTGGTCGAACTTGAGAGACTTCAGCGCCCCTTCGACGCCGCCGCGGATGCCCGAGGTCCAGCGCGCGTAGGTCTGCACGACAAGCACGACTTTGTCGCGTCCCCGGGCCGCCACCCGTCGAAGCCCTTCGGCGAACGCCGGCCGACGGACCGAGCCCCAGTAAAACAGGTTGACACCGCGTTCGGCTGCGCGCTCGACGTCGGACGAGTCCGCGCCATAGCCCGCGGCTAGACCGAGTGGGACCACCTCGAGTGCCGTAGAACCGAGACGAACAGGGGACCAAGAACAAGCCATGACGAACCTCCGTGAACGCGATGCTAAACCAAACCCATCTT
>CAITRH010000709.1 GCA_903894755.1 uncultured delta proteobacterium | reverse complement strand
GGGAGTACCTTACTTTAAGTACGCTGCGCGGGCTCCTCGGCCAAAGCCTTGTCTGGCAGAAACTGCGGGTCTTGATCAGGACGTGGTTTAGTTCAAGTCGCCCGTATGGGCGATCCTTCACAAATTGGCGTGGCGCGCGGCAATGTGCTTAAAGACTTACATGACCAGCAAAATCGTGGCCCTTCGGTAGGCGGGAGAGATCTGTGGCAGAGGAACAACGTGCCATCCTCGTAGACACGACTGAGGCAAAAGAGATACTTGCCCAGCGACTTCGGATGCAGGGCTATCACGTCGAGGTTGCGTCCGACGGTGCCGATGGGGGGCGGCTTGCGCTGTCGAACCCGCCCGCGATCGTGGTGGCCGACTTATGGATGCCCGGGATTTCGGGGGTGCAGCTTTGTCGTCTCCTGAAAGCCGAGCCCGCAACGCAAAATGTCCCCGTGGTGCTGCGAGGTCCGGAAGGGGCCCGCAATCGGTTTTGGGCCGAGCGAGCTGGCGCTGCAGAATACGTTGTCAAAGGAAGAATGGGGGATCTCGTGCGAGCTATGAGTCGTGCCATCAAGCAGTCGCCCGCTTCGGACGACTTTTTCACCGAGCTGGCCGCCGAGGGGGCCGATATCCGGGATCGCATTGCGGTCCACTTGGATGCGGCGCTGTTCGAGTCTGTTCTTGCTTCTGAGGTGCGAGCGCTGACGATGTGCGGAGCCTTCGATCGCCTGTTCGACTTGCTTTCGCAATTTGTCTCCCAGGTTACGAGCTACCGCTGGCTGGCGCTCTCCACGCCGCTTCCCGAGCGCTTTGGAATCCACACGCATCCATCGACGCGGACCCAGAACCAGCAGGAAGCGCGCACGGCGTTGGGTCTCGACGAGCAGGCGCGGGTCATTGGGGTGGAGGACGAGGACGCCTTCGACGATAGTGCGGGTCCTGCGGCCATTGTGTGCCCAATCCGTCTTGGCGACACTGTAATTGGCAAGCTAGCCATGGCCACAAGGACCCCTCAGCAGGAGCGTGATCCCGAGCTGGTCGCGATCATTGCACGCGAGCTGGCCGGCCCCATTCGCATGGCAACGCTGGTCGAGGAAACGCAACGTTTGGCCACCGTCGATGCGTTGACCGGATTGATGAACCGAAGGGCATTTATCCCGCTCCTCAAAACGGAGATCCTGCGCAGTCGGAGAATGAGCTACCCGCTAAGCTGCATTCTGTTCGATATCGATCACTTCAAGGGCATCAACGACAAGCACGGACACGCTTCGGGAGACGCGGTCCTTGCGGCAATGGGACAGCTTCTGAACAGGAACCTCCGACAGGTGGATCTGTCTGCCCGCTGGGGCGGTGAAGAGTTCGTCGTGGCGTTTGCCGATGCGGACGCTGAAGGAGGGCGGATCGCTGCGGAGCGATTGCGCCAGGCCGTGGAGGCTCTCGAAGTCCAAACGCCTGAAGGGGATCGAGTTCCTGTCACTGCTTCCTTCGGACTCACCCTGCTTACCGAGGAAGACACGGTAGATACCTTGGTCGATCACGCCGACCGAGCCATGTACCACGCCAAAGCGAGCGGACGAAACCGCGTCGTCTCCCTTTCGCCGGATGGCACCATGGTCGACATGATGGTCACCGCACCTTCCCAATAGTTTGAAGCGGCAACTAGTTAGGAATTTCCATAAAACAGAATTTGAAGTCAAGCGTTTGGGCATAGGATTTCCACGAACCATCGTCCGAGCGTGGAGCTAAGGGGCGCATTTCTCGCCTGGGGGACAAACAGCTGAGTCGACCGAGTCGATGCGCTAGAGGCACCGAAATGAATATCGCCATAGTAGGTTACATTGATTTACGACTTGTACATCCGCAGGACGCTTCCTGGCATGGACGGGAGCCATGGAACGGGCTTCCTCTGCCTGCGCGTGTTCGGAGCGGAGCTGAAATGGGTGCCGAAGGCGATTCTCTGAGTTCCCCGATTGGAAAGCGACAGTTCTTGGAAAGGGACAGCCCCTTGCGCGGGCACTGGACTCTACATTGCAGATCCGTCGAACAGCGAGCTGTATCGATCGTTCATCCACATCTGTCGCAGGATCAGCAAGCGGCCAAAGCCCTGCTCACTCCATCGCATGCCTACCCCTT
>CAITRH010000708.1 GCA_903894755.1 uncultured delta proteobacterium | reverse complement strand
GCTCGGAACCGCGGTACATGTGGCTCTCCTCCCCCCTCGCTCGAAGACGATCCTGCTTGCCCGAATGGGCAAGGAGGATGTCGAGGGAGAGGGGGGTTGGGGGGGGTGAGGTCTGCGCGAGCGGAAAATTTGCGGTTCTCAAGTTAGGTTTGGGTTAGCTAGTACAGCTCCCCGCAAAGTTGTACCGAGGACCCCTCAGCCCGTGCTCGACTCCGGTTGCGGCCTCGAGCCCCACATCCCCGAATGCATCGTCACCGCGATGGGATAGGGATGCTCGTCACTTCGCAGCGGCAGGATCCCCCGCAAGACCGCGCTCGACAACACAGCGGCTTCGGACGGTGTTCTCACGCGCACCCCCCACCCAACACCGATCCCAATGGTCGGATTTCTTTTTCGTAATTGCGCACGCACGAGACGAACGGTCCCTCCCGCAAGCGACGCTCGAAGGGGCGGCGGTGGCTCGAAAATGGCCACGGTCCCAAAGCTATTGGACGATTGATACAGCGCTAGAAGCTCCCCATCCCCTAGAAAATCTGCGGGGATCGCCAGCACCGGCTCCGTCATCGTCAGCCCCCCCAATAGCGCCACCGACCGTGCTCCAAGAGGATCCTCCGTCTCCACCACCACCACGTCGCCCGGCCCCTCTGGCTCGGACACGTGAAACGACGAAGCTACCGTCGACGCAATCGACGCCCCCAGATCGTCGGGCTTCACCTCGATGAACACACGCGCGCAGCCCGCCGCAAAAAGCCACTCGAGCTGCCGGACCACAAGGGGACAACCCGCGATGTCCAGAAGCGCCGGACTCGCTGCGTTGGGAACCCGATGAATTGCAGCATACATGAAAGGTCTCCTCGTTCTGGACAGCCCGCCCGTGTCGACGGACGGACATACCACACCCGCCGAGCACAGCACACACCCGTCCACATTTGCGGTTGTCGCAATGCGTTAGCCGCCGCCAACGAACCGTGACAGCTCCTCCACGAGCCGTGGCGAGGGAACCTCGGCACATACCCCTGTCCGCGAACCCCGCTCTGGAGCCATCCCCCTCAAGAAAAGATAGAGGATCCCTCCGAAATGGGTCTCATAGCGGTATCCTGGTATCCGACGCGCCAAGTGCCGATGCACCGCCACCGTATACAAGTGGGACTGCAATACATAGTGATGCTCGAGCATCGGCTCCACCAGCAACTCCGTACGGTAGTCTTCCGCCAGTGCCCCAAGGTAGTTCGATTTGTAATCGACCAGAAACCACCGCCCGCGATCCTCGAACACCAGATCAATGAACCCCCGCAAATAGCCTTCCAGCGGTAAGAACCCCAACGTGCGCACCCGAGCTGCATAACGACAAGCTAAGGAGCCTTCCCCACCGTACCGCTCGAACAACTCTGCAAGCCCCTCCGACGTCACCTTCGTCCCCCCGCCCACCTTCGTCCCCCCCCCGTCGGCAACAGGTATCACGAACTCAAGCTCGGTCAGCCTATCGGCTTTCCCAATCCGCTGAAGCTCGGTCGAACAGGACGGCAACACGAGCTTCGTCGCCACCACCCCACGCAGCGCCGTTGCCAGTCGTGAGACGTCGTACTCGACTCCAAACCTCTTGAGTGTGTCTGCCACATGCTCTTCGAAGCTCGGATCCCCCACCTGCCGAAACTCAGTCCCTTCGAGCAACGCGTGAAGCACGTTGCCTGCTCGCGGCCCCTTCGGAAAGTCGTGTAGCAACACAGGCACCTTGGATGCCGCAGACTCCAAGCCGTTGGTCTCGTCTCGCCCCTCTCCCTCCAGCTCGGTCGCCTCCCGATGACGCGTCAAAGCTGAGAAACTGCTGGTCCTCCATTGGTGCTCAAACGTCGGTGCCGTGCGACAATCGAACGCCTGCTCCGCATCGGCAACTCTTGCAATAAAGGGCTTGCCCTTATCGAGATCCAGATCCTCGAGCACCACGCTCCCTTGTGCCCTTGCTATCAGGCCCGCAAGATCCGCCCGATACCCAGTATCCGACAGCCGTGCTACCCGCTTCTCTGTCGCCGATTGAAGATCGGCTGGCTCCCCCTCTGGTTGATGCACCCCCTCTGGTTGATGCACCCCCTCTGGTTGATGCAACAGATACGCAAGTGGAGAACGCTCTCCCTGGTTGAATACTCCCCATACCAGGTTCGTCTGGTGCTTGGCCCGCGTCAGCGCAACGTACGCCGCACGAAGCCCCTCAGCCGCCTCCTCGCGCTCTGCCAGTGCCTTGTGTGCATCGAACTGCGCGCCTCCAAGATCCACTTTCAGACGGAACTTGTCGTCAGGGTCGTGAAACCGAAGTAGCCCGCGCGCGTCGTGACTGCGTCGGCCTTCCCAAAGATACGGACTGTACACAATTGGAAATTCAAGCCCCTTGCTCTTGTGTACCGTCAAGATCTGCACCGCCCTCGCGTCGCTCTCGAGACGCATCTGCGCCGCATCGAGATCGCCGCGCTCCGCAGGTTGACGACGTACGTTGCAAAGCCATCGCACAAGACCCGAAGGGCCAAGACGACGCTTCAACGACGCATGGTGCAGAAGCTCCACAAGATGAAGTACGTTGGTCAGCCGTCGTTCGCCATCGCCATGGGTCACAAGACGGGCCGGAACTGCTTGGTCTGCAAGCAAACTTCGGAATGCTCGCATCACACCAAACTTTTGCCACAGTTCATGCCACGTGCCGAACTTCTGAGCCCACCGGTCCCATTCCTGCTCGTCGTCCTTTAGAAACAGTAGCTCCGTCGCTCCGAGGCCAAAGAAGCTTGTCGAGAGCGCAAGACGCAGCGCGGACGCGTGAGAAGGGGACGCGAGTGCTGCAAGTACCTCCTCCACCTCGAGTGCCTCGGGCGCGTCGAACACGCTGGCATCCCCGCGAAGCACAGTTGGTATCCGCAGGGTCCGAAGCGCCCATTGCATCTCTGCTGCCTGCCGGTTTGTCTTCACCAGGACCGCAACATCACCGGGGCAAACCGGTCCTTCAGGCAAACACGCCCCGGAGGCAAGAAGACGCGAGATGTCGGCTGCTACAGCCCTCGGAAGAACCTGGTTGGCCCAGCCCTTGGTACGAGGTTTGGCTGCATCCCCCTTTTGCACAAACAGCATGCGAAGTCCCGCAAGTGGGCTGTTGTCCGCGTCGAGAAGCCTCGGTACGGCATCGGGAGGTGAACCCACAGTAGGAAATGGGATCGCGTCGAGCAAAAATGGACGACTGGGATGCGCAAACACCGCATGGATCGCCTTCACCACGGTGGGATCGGAGCGGTAGTTGACTGCAAGCGTGTAACGGGCCTCCCCCATGTCGCGAGCAGCCTCGACATAGGCGAACACGTCGGCACCGCGGAACGAATAGATCGCCTGCTTGGGGTCCCCAATGAGAAAGAGCATCCCGGGACCACGTCGGATTGGCGGGAAGATCGTGCGGAAGATGCGGTATTGGACCGGGTCTGTGTCCTGGAACTCGTCGACCAGCGCAGCACGGTACTTCGCACGGATCGCCTGGACCAGCGCAGCTCCATCAGGACCTGCCAGGGCTGCATCGAGCCGTAACAGGAGGTCGTCGTAGTCCAGGGTCCTTGACAACTCTTTTCGTCGAATGAGCTCCCTGCGCGCGTAGTCGACAAGGCCCCGTCGAAACGCCACGAGCCACAACTGAAGGGCATCGTTGACACGGTTGGTTGCATGCGACAGGCGGCTACACGCGTCGAAGAAGGGGTCGGCGGCAGGAACGTTGCCCGCCTTTGTGGCTTTTCGAAGGGCGTCCGTAGTGAATCGAGCGAAGTGAGGGAATAGCGTCCCACCAGAAGGCTCGTCGGTTGCAAAGAGGCTGTCCATCTGGACAACCCAGCCCGCGATAGCGCCCTTGCGGTACGAACGTTCGTCGAGGCCCGCAGAGGTCAAAATCAGAGGCACGGTTGTTCGTTCGGCATGCCAGAGCGCTCGCGCCTCACGCCACGCAGTGTTACGTTCCAAGAGGGCCCCTTGCAGCTCCGGCGCAGAGGCTTGGGGGAGCACGACAAGGGACGGGTCACTGGCGCCGAGGGCTGCGATCGGGCGGAGTTGTTCTGGCTTGAGGCCGTGCGCAAGACCGAACCGAACGACCTCGGCTGGCGCGTCGTAGAGGCGGCTGGCCCAGTAGTCGTAAACAATCTCTTCGAGGAGCGACGCGTTATTGGAGGCTAGCTCGGCTCGCAAGGCCATGCCGCTTTCAAACGCAAGGCTCTGAAGCATCCGCTGGCAGAAGCCATGGATGGTGAAGATCGACGCTTCGTCGAAACCACGGAGCGCAGCACTGAGTTGCTGCAGCCAAGGTCGTCCCTCGGAACGCCGCTCGAGAAGAGCGACCGCCAGCGCATCGTCGCGCTCTTGCTGGGTCTGCAAGGTTCCGCGGGTAAGTACCGCAGTGAGACTTGCGAGACGCCCTCGGATGCGGTCCTTCAGTTCGGCGGTTGCGGCGTTGGTAAACGTCACAACGAGCTGCTCGCGAAGGGGGATATTGCGTTCGAGCATCAAGCGAGCCACGAGGGTCGTGATCGCGTAGGTCTTGCCTGTGCCCGCGCTCGCCTCGAGAAGGCTAGTGTCGAGCGGTGTGTGGAGCATGGAAAACGGTTTCAAGAAACCTCCAATGCGGGGAACTCAATCAAACTCATTCCGTCTCCCGTGACTGCCCAAGAGGCATCCCATACCGAAAAAGACTCGACGGAGTCGAAAAGTGACCCGACGGAGTCGAAAAGTGACCCGACGGAGTCGAAAAGCGACCCGACGGAGTCGAAAAGCGACCCGACGGAGTCGAAAAGTGACCCGACGGAGTCGAAAAGTGACCCGACGGAGTCGGAAAGCGACCCGACGGAGTCGAATAGCGACCCGACGGAGTCGAATAGCGACCCGACGGAGTCGAATAGCGACCCGACGGAGTCGAAAAGCGACCCGACGGAGACGGAAAGCGACTGTCACTCAACGTCGCACGGCTTTGCCACGAACGAGGCACAGTTGCGACCAAGATCGCGCGACGGGCTCGGCACCAACATAAAGCGGCCCCGCGATTGACCGTTATCACGGTCGCATGCCTCCGACTCCTTTGAAGCAGCCCCGTTCACGGCGGGGGAAACCCAAGGCGTTTCGGTCCCTTTTCGGACCTTTGGTGGTGGGTCTTGGCCTTCCCCTGCTGGGTGGTGTGGTGTCGGCCTCTAGTCGTTCGCTTCCGGTCAATCCCACGACGGTGCTTGCGGCCCATACCACGCAGCCGCCGGTGTGGCTGCTCGATGTGGCGTCGCTTGCTCTTGTTGCTGCACTTGTGGCGCTGCGACGGCGACGGGTGGCGCTTGGATATGCGACGGCGCGAATCAGTGAGTACCCGAGCAGTGGCGACGAGCGACGGTACCTGCGGACAGCACTCGAGGTATCGCAGCTTCTCAACCAATCGACGGACGTGGACCAACTTGCCGAGGTGATCCGCGCGGGGCTTGATCTGCACGGTGTCAACCTGGCCATCCTTGACCCTCGTCAGGATTCGCTGGTGCTGCAAGGGGTGTCGACGGCGCTGCCAGGTCCTGCAAGAGGCATTATCAAACGCGTCGCCTTCAAGTTTCGTGACAACCCTGTGGCCCGGAAGTATTTTGAAGAGCTCGACGGTCCAAGGACCATCACGGTGGCCGAGTTGACGTCGCTGCTAATCCCCCAAGATAGCCCTATGGCTTCCAGTTTGGGGCTGCTCTCCAGGATTATTGGTGAGGCGGACATGGGGGAAATGTTGGTGAGTCCACTGACCGCGTCCCGCACGATGCGCATCGGGGCGATGCTGGTGGCCAAGAGGAGCGGCTATTTTTCCAATGAAAGCGAACGTTCGCTGCTGTCGAATCTTTGCCACACGGTGTCGATTGCCCTTGGGCGCCAAAGAGCCCTTGAGGCGCTCGAGCAGAGTGAGGCGCGTTATCGAAGGCTCTTTTCCCATTCGAGCGATGCGATCTTTGTACACGACAAAGATGGAAACATTGTCGATGTGAACCAGCGGGCCTGCGACATGCTCAAACGCTCGCCCGATGAGCTCAAACAACGTACAGTGCGCTCCCTGATCATCCGAAAAGGGGGGACCGTGGACGTCCAAACGCCCCTGAGCTCCGACTCGGCTCGCATCGATGTCCAGTTTGAGCGTTCCGATGGACTTCCCATCGATGTCGAAATCAGCGCCAGTGTTGTGGATCCGAGCGAACACCTGATGCAATGGATTGTACGTGACGTCACAGAGGAGCGGCGCGCGTCCACAGAGTTGATCCAGTATCACAAGCGCCTCGAGGAGCTTGTGGGGGAGCGCACCCGGGAGCTTGGAGAGACCAACGAGCGACTTCGGCGTGAGGTCGAGTTGCATCGCAATACGGCACGGGCGCTCGAAGACGGGGAGCGCAAGTACCGCCTACTTGCAGAGAGCCTCACCGATGTGGTGTGGACCCGCGATCTCAATCTGAAGTATACCTATGTGTCCCCGTCCATTGAGCGCGTCAAGGGCTATACGGTGGCCGAAGCGATGGAGCTTCGTGCGGAAGACGAGCTTACGCCCGAGGGTTTAGCTGTCGTGAAGGAGGCGTTTGCCGCTGCGATGGCTCGCGAGGCTGCAGGAGACCGGGAGTCGAACCGATCGGTGGTCCTGGAGGTTGAGCAGCGTCGCAAGGACTGCAGCACCATGTGGGCCGAAGTGACCATCACGATGCTTCGCGACGGGACCCGTCCCGTTGGCATTCTTGGCATTACCCGCGACATTTCGGAACGCAAGCAGGTCGAGCGGCTGATGACCGAGCGGCTTCGCTACGAAGAGTGCCTGGCCAAGTGTTCCCAGTGTTTGCTGATGGAAGACGCTGCAATGGACAATCCCATTGACAGCACCATGCGGCATCTTCTCGGAACCACGGGGGCCAGCCGCATTTACATCTTCGAGAACTTCGACGATCCCAACGATGGTCTCTGCATGCGGGAGACGCACGATGTTGCAGCAGTCAACCTGGCTCCACAAGGGGTGCTGTCGCTCTGGCATTTGCCTTATGCAGGGGCGCTGAGTCGCTGGCGCGACCTACTGTCGAACAACGAGGTGTTGTCGGGGCTGATTGGAGAGTTCCCTGAAGCCGAGCGTGGGGTCTTGACGGCGCGAGGAGCGCGTTCGACCCTGGCGCTTCCCATTTTTGTAGGACTGCGCTGGGTGGGCTTCATTGGTTTCGACGAGCTGGTGACCGAGCGACGTTGGAGCCACGCGGATGTGCGTCTGCTTCGGACGGTTGCCAGCATGATTGGGGCCTACATGCACCGAAAGAGCGTTGAAGCCACACTTCGTCGCGCCAAAGAGCTTGCTGAGGAAGCCAACCGACTCAAGTCGCGCATTGTATTCAACGTGTCCCATGAAATAAGGACTCCGCTCAATGGAATTATCGGGTTTGCAGAAGCGATCCTAGGGGCGGTATCTGTGGAGTCGGCTCAAGAGCAGGCTCGGATCATCTTGCGGGAGTCCGACGCGCTCCTGATGCTCATCAACGATCTGCTCGATCACGCGAAGATCGAGGCTGGCAAGATGGAGCTCGACGTGCAACCGCTGGACCTCACGGTCCTGCTCGACAACATCAAAAGTGCCGCACTGATCCACTCGAATGCAAAACGTCTCGAGCTGCGCGTGGCGATGGGGGACGGTGTACCGCGCTACGTGACGGGAGACTTCTTGCGTCTCCGGCAGATTCTGCTGAATCTGGTGAGCAACGCCATCAAGTTTACGGACCAGGGATACGTTGCGGTGACTGTGGCCAATGTCAGCCGCATGGGCGAATGCGCCATGCTCAAGTTTTCCGTTGCAGACAGCGGGGTAGGGATCCCCAAGGCAAAACAACACGCCATCTTCGACAGTTTCACGCAAGCCGACGCCAGCACCACGCGCAAACACGGTGGGACTGGCCTTGGAACTACCATCGCACTCCAACTGGTTCGTCTCATGGGAGGCGAGATGAGTCTCGACAGCGAGCTTGGGCGCGGAAGCACGTTTTCCTTTGCCGTACCCCTTCGGGTGGCCGATCCGCCCGAAGCGCTGGTGGAAGAGGAGGAGGGTCCTCAGGGGACCGGGCCCTGTTCCAGGCGACGCAGTGCTCGAATTTTGCTGGCGGAGGACTATCCAACCAACCAGCAGATCGCGCGTCTTCACCTCGAGAGTGCGGGACACGCGGTGACCATTGTGGAGAACGGCGCGCTTGCCATCGAGGCCTGCCAGGGAGAGACGTTCGATCTGCTGCTGATGGACCTGCAAATGCCTGTCATGGATGGACATGAAGCAGCCCGTCGAATTCGAGACCTAGGCGGGCGCTGGATGAAGGTCCCCATCTTGGCCATGACCGCGTCGGCCGAGTCGAGCACTCGCGACGACTGCATTCGTGAGGGCATGGATGATGTGGTCACGAAGCCGATTCGACGAGACACGTTCTTGGCCATTGTCGAGGACTGGCTACGGCGTCGCGACTCGAGCCGTCCAGCATCGAAGTCCCAGAGGCCGCGGACCGATCGGCAGTCCGTTGCCCCTGAGAGCATGATTGCGCGGTCCAGTGTGCAAAGATCTACCGCTGCGGCTTCGAGCGGCGAGCCGGTGCTGGACATCAAGGCGGCGCTCGAGCAGTTTGGAGGCAACCGAGCTCTTTTCGAGTCAGTGGTTGCTCAATTTGTCAAGAGGGTAGACGCGCAGCTTCCTCTGTTGCACGACGCCGTTGGTCGTGCTGATACGGAGCAGCTACGCAGAGAGGCGCACAAGATGAAGGGGGCGTCAGGAAGCCTTGCGGCAAACCGCCTAGCGGAGGCGGCACATCTGCTCGAAGAGGCAGCAGGGCAGAACAAGACCGAGGAGCTTGAAGAGTGTTTGAACCTTCTCGAATTCGAATTTGGTGAGCTCGTGGGATTTTTGCTAAGAGAACGAAGTCGTGAGGGCGAAGCAGCGCACTAAGGAGAAGACGGGATGAGAATTCTGATTGTGGACGATGACTACGTGAGTCGAACGCAGCTCAAGGCGTTGCTTTCCTCGTACGGTGACTGCGATGCGGTCCCCGATGGGGAGCTAGCCTTACAGATGATCAGGAGGGCGCGCGAGGAATCTGTGCCCTACGAGCTTGTCACACTGGATGTGGAGATGCCCGACATGCGAGGCCAGGAGGTTCTTCATCGAATTCGCACCTGGGAGACGGAAAACGGGATCAAGCCGCGGGAGGAAGCCAAGGTTCTGATGGTTTCAGCGCTCAAGGACGGCAAGAGCATTGTGACATCGTTCAAGGAGGGCTGCGAAGCGTACCTGAAGAAGCCCGTAACGGCAGCGAAGCTTCGCGAAGTCTTGGCCGAGGCAGGGATTAGGGGCCAATGACCCCGGTCAGAATCGAGCGCTCAGCCCGATGTTGAGGACGTGAACATTGGAGCGGTAGGTCCCAGGGAATGGATTGGGGGCTGCCACCGTGCGCGGCGGGACATATACGAACATGTAGCCCAGGTCCGCACGCAACTTGTCCAACTTTTCGAAAAACGCATACCCAAACCCACCGGCAAACCCAAAGCGATAGGAGTCTGGGAGCAGTGGGTCGAGGGTTTCGTCTGGAATCGGGTTACCGTCGAACAGAAACCCCGTGCGCACGGACGTCCGGTCCACTTTGTATTCGCCCCCAACGCGTAGCTGCACGGCGTTGAAGAAATCCTTCTTCTGCACCTGGTTCAGCGCAGGGTCGGCAAACGTAAAGCGAAGCTCGTTGAACGTCGACCAGCCCACAAGCTGCCCGTCCACCTCGAGCCCCAGCTTGGGCGTGGGAAAATACCTTGCGCCAATTCCCACGGACCACGGCGTTGTCAGCGACGTCTGCACCGTCTGGTTACGAAGTGTCTCCTGCAATGCCGGAGGAACATCGAACTGCCCCTTGCCGCTGTCCAGACTTAGCTTCATCGCACTGCGGAATGTGGCGCCTACCCGCAGTACGTCCCGAATCGGCTCGTAGAGCAGACCCGCGTTGAAACCGACTGCCGACGAGCTGCCGCCCAAGCGGAACTTGCCCCAGTTCCCGTCGGCAAGCTGCAGACCGCGCGTCATATCCACACTTCCTATGAGCACATCGAGCCCAACACCCAGAGAAACCCCTTTGAAGGGACCTATAGCAATGGAGGGCTGCAGCTGGTAGCTCTCGATCCTGGCGTCGCGAATGAGGGAATACCCGCTCCAACGTTCGGGCCACTTCACGCCAAGCCCATAAGCCATGTAGGAACCGAACCCCACCGCAAGCCACTCATTGACTTTCCAGTTGAGAAAGAGCGTTGGAATGGGGAACACCTGGGCATCCATGTTCTCCTTAGGCGCGTTAGGGGCAGGCCCTTGGAAACTCGTACTGAGCGCCCCGTAAAGGAGCAGGTTAGCCTGTACTTGGAAACCCTCGAGGCGTGTCATGCCCGCAGGGTTCGAAAACACCGTGCTGGGATCGGAGGCCTGCGCCATCGTGGCTCCCGCTTGGCCCACACTGGGAGCGCTGACCTCTTGAAGGTAGTAGCCGTTGGCATGGGCCGTCGTGGGGAGCGCCAATGTGGAGGTCGCGAGCAGACAAATAAGGTTCTTGCGGGTCATCTCGGGCTCCTAGTTGGCTTTCGTGGTGAAGGACCAGAGCGCCGTAACGGACACCCGATCGATGTTCTTCTGGGCCTTGAGCGCGACAAAGTACTTGCCATAAGCGCTACGCCAGGTCTCCAGCGTGACGAGATTGGGAACGAGCAGAGTGTAGGCCTGTTCCCAATCGGCCGACGTAGCCGTGGCAGGGTCTTTGTTTACCAAAGCGGAAATGAGCACATCAAGGGTGTTGTCGATAAGTGGCGACCCAAGAACCGCGGGCGTTACCGTCGTGTCAAGCAGCTTGGTTGCGTAGCGCACAAGGCCGAAGTAGGAGAGCGCGACAGTGGGACGGCCGTTCTTGCTGAGGATGCTGTCGGTGAGCACCACAACGTAGGTCGTGCTCGGACTTAGCGGCGCCGTGGGCGACAACGTGAGTCTTGGCGTCTCCGAGTCGGTCGCACTTGCGGTCGACGTGATGGATGACAGAATTCCCGACGGCGGCCAGGCAAACAGATAGCTGCCTTTGGCCACGCTGTCCGCGGCCAGGGGAGCGTCGAACGAAATGCTGGGAGTAGAGGTCAACGGCGCGGCCACGGAAGCCCCACTGATGGGATCAATGGGGGCTGGAAGGACAGTCCCAACAGGAGTCGGGTTGAAGACTGCTCGCGCAGCCGACTCGACGGTAAACACCGTGAACGCAAGGGCGCGGGTGCGGTCGAAGGTTGGCTCGGCTGCGGTGATGGCCTTGAAGGCATCGTTATAGACCACACGCGTCGGTTCGAGCTGCAAGGCTTGGCTGTCGGGAAGCACGGTGACCGAATGGCCCGCGTCGATGTCTGCAAGAGGAGTGGAAGACCGCAGAAAGTAGAGAACCGGGTCATCCAGGAACGCCTTGCCCCCATCGTAGGTGACGTCGCTGGTGACAATTGCGGCGTACCGATGGCCCCGGTCGAAGTCGCGGGGAAGTGGCCCGTCCGCTGGCTTCGCCCTGATAAATAGCGTGTAGGGTGGGCTCGTAGGGACCGTCCCGTCACGTCCTACGTTGAACGCTACGTAGTAGTCGGAGGACGGCCACAACTTGGCGGGCGAGGTCGTGACATCGTAGAGGCGCACCTTGGACGCGAGGTTCGGCGTGTCATCTATTTTGGCTCCAAACGGGATCGTGATGGTTTGTCCCGCGAGCCACCCGTCGAGTTTGTTGAGTCCAGCCTTGACTTCTTTGGTGAGGTCGGAATCGGACGGAACAATGGGGAGCATCAACCGTCCTGTTTGCGGGTCGCGGAGCACGTCGCTTGGAAGCGGGATGGCTCCGGTGACCGAGTTGAACGTGGGACGGGCACCGGTGATGGGCGGTGTCTGAGGCACGTTCGGATCGCAGCCTCCCGTCGCCATTGCGGCTGCAAGAATTGAAAACAAGTGGCGTTTGCGCATGCGTCGCTCCATGTGGGCCGAGGAAGCCCGATGCTGCCGCTTTCCAAGCGGAGTGGACTCGGGCACACAAGAACGTATCAGAGTCGACCGGACCACAACCCCCCTTGCGAGCCAATAAAACATGACGCAATGCGCTCCAAGGTCCCATTGAAGGAAATCCCTCGCCTCGGTAGGCTCCCGAACGCAATGCCCCTCCTCAAGTGGTTTCCCCCCCAAGGTGGCCCGCGCTCCTTCGTCGTTTACAAACCCGTCACGACCCTAGGACGCGCGCTCGGCAACGACATCGCGCTCCCCTCTGCCCGCCTCGCCGAGACCCATGCCCAGGTGCTTTTCGACGGTAGGGACTTCACCCTCGAGGAAGGTGACAAGCACGGCGAGATCCTCATCAACGGCAAGAAAAAACGCCGCGCTCGGTTGGTCCACGGCGACCGGCTGAAGCTGGGGGACGCCGACCTCCAATTCAGCATGTTCGACGAGCCCCACGAGCGTTCCGAGGCTCCTGACGCTGGCGAATCGAGCCCCCTCGCCGGCGTGCGCAAACTCTACGAATTTAGCGAAAAGCTCATGACCACCGCAGGTATCGACGCCCTCCTCGAGACCATGCTCGACGCCGTCATCGAGGTCACCGGCGCGGAAAAAGGCTTGATTCTTCTCATGGACGATGCATTCACAGGCGCCTCCTCGGAACCAAACGCTCGTCCCGTCATCCGCGCCTCACGCAACGTGCGCGGCGAAGGCATGGCCGACCCCAGCATCTCCGACAGCATCGTCCGCAAAGTGCTCGAAACAGGACGTCCCCTCATCGTGAGTGACGCCCTCACGGACACGCAGTTTGCGACCAGCGAAAGCGTCGTGGCGCTGAAACTCTCGAGTGTGATCTGCGCTCCGCTGGTCGCTCAAGGTCACGTCTGCGGCGCCCTGTACTGCGGCAACGATCGGGTCAAGGGACTCTTCGACCGCTCGCAACTCGACGTGCTCTCGATCTTCGCCTCGCAAGCGTCGCTCATTCTGCAGAACGCCATGCTGCTGTCGGCGCTCCGTGCAGACAAAGACCGTCTTTCCGCCGAGCTAAAAGACAAGCGCTTTGGCGACATCATCGGCGTCTGCCCCTCGATGCTCGAAGTGTTCCGCAAGCTGCAGAAGGTGGCGACCACGGACATCAGCGTGCTCATCACCGGGGAGACCGGCACGGGCAAGGAGCTCATTGCGCGCGAGCTTCATCGTCGGTCGGGGCGGGCACAGGGACCTTTCGTGGTGATCAACTGCGGCGCGATCCCCGAGAACCTCATCGAGAGCGAGCTTTTTGGTCACGTACGCGGAGCCTTTACGGGGGCCGTGGGGACACGTCCAGGCAAGTTCCAGGTTGCAGACCACGGGACTCTGTTTCTAGATGAGATAGGCGAGCTTCCTGTCAACTTGCAGGTGAAGCTTCTTCGTGCGCTGCAAGAGCGGGTGGTGTTTCGGGTAGGGGATTCCCGTCCCGAGAAGGTCGATATTCGGGTCGTGGCGGCGACCAATCGGGTGCTCGAGGAAGAGATCCGAGTGGGGCATTTCCGGGAGGACCTTTATTACCGTCTGAACGTGGTCAACTTGTGGCTTCCACCTCTTCGGGAGCGTGGTGACGACGTACTGATCATCGCGAAGGCTCTGTTGTCGAAGTACGCGGACGAGTACCGGTCGACGGTGCAGGGGTTTACTCCACAGGCGCTGGCGTCGATCAAGAAGAGCCTCTGGCCTGGGAACATTCGGCAGCTCGAGAACCGGATCAAGAAGGCGCTGGTGCTGTGCGAGCACACGCTGCTTTCTCCCGAAGACTTGGATCTTGGCAAGGAGGGGGAGACGGGGATCTTGCCGCTGGAGAAGGCCAAAGAGGAGTTTCAGCGCAAGTACGTGCTCGATGTTCTCGAGCGCAACAACGGCAATCGAACGCAGACGGCTCGCGACCTCGGGGTCGATCCGCGGACTATTTTCCGGTACCTTGAGAGGGAAGCGAATGCGACTCCAGCGGGAGGCTCGGAGCGCTAAGCGAGCGACAGGTAGCCGCCGCGCCGGGGCGGCCACAGCCTCACCGCCGCTCCGGGTCTGAGCCTCGCTGTAAAGCTACTGCGCGTCCCAAGTCGTCGGTCGTCGGGGCTCAAGTACTTTGAGTATTCTGAGTTCCTCCTCGCCACGTGGTCGCGACCATCCCGAGGATGCCCCGCACTCCCTGCGGATGAAACTCCGCTTCACGCGCAGCCTTTCCTGCGCCTTCCGTTGTTCTGGACGTCGGGCAGAGGCTTTGTCCCGCCGAATAAGAGTACCTGTCTAGAACAGGGCATTCTGTGTCGCGGACAGTCTCGATGTGGAAAAACTCGAATGTTTTCGAGGGGGAGGGCATGGCACTCGATGTGCTTCTGGTTTGCCTGATTCGCGAGATCCCTCCTGCTAGCGGTCTGGTGTCGCGATGTTGATTCTCGGGCTGCCCATCGGGAAAGGACGGGTGAGGGCAGGCCCATCGGGCCGGGTATTTGACGGTTCGATGGGTTTGGGTTCGCGGCGGGAGCGAACGGAGACGTGGCGTGAAGTAAGGACGCCGTCTCCGGGAGTGCAGTTTTGAGGACCGGTTCTGAAGAAGGGAGCCGCGTAATCAAAT
>CAITRH010000707.1 GCA_903894755.1 uncultured delta proteobacterium | reverse complement strand
CTACCGAGACGGATTAAGAGTCTACCGAGACGGATCGAGAGTCTACCGAGACGGATCGAGAGTCTACCGAGACTGATCGAGGGTCTACCGAGACTGATCGAGAGTCTACCGAGACTGATCGAGAGTCTACCGAGACTGATCGAGGGTCTACCGAGACTGATCGAGAGTCTACCGAGAAGAGCCAGCGCGATGACACGTGGAGGCGTCAGGCGAGCCGAGGTGGGCGTGTGTAGTTTCTCTCGACTGCGTGCATTTTGGCCTGTTGGGCGCGGCTGGCACCTCTCGTGCAGCCGTCGGGATCATGTTCCGTTCCCTTCACATTGCGGCGACTGGTATGGCGGCACAGGAGTCCCAGCTTGACGCCATTTCGAACAATCTGGCCAACTCGAACACGGTTGGTTTCAAGAAGGTGCGAGCGGACTTTCAGGATCTCGTCTACCAGACCCTTCGGGCGGCCGGCACGCAGACCTCGTCCACGACGATGTCGCCTACGGGGCTTCAGGTGGGGACTGGAGTGCAGCTTGTCTCGACGACGCGGCTAGAGACCCAGGGGGCGCTCACGTCGACAGGCAATTCGCTGGACCTTGCGATCGAGGGACGGGGGTTTTTCGTGGTGCAGCAGCCGGATGGCACCCCTGCCTACACACGCGCAGGCACCTTCAAGACCGACGCGCAGGGGAGGATGGTAACCCCCGAAGGCCTTGCGCTGGACCCACCTATAAGCATTCCGTCGGATGCGCTCACGATCAGCATTGGCTCCGATGGCATTGTGAGTGTGACCTCCAAGAGCTCGCCGCAGCCGATCCAGGTGGGGCAGATCAATACGGCGGCGTTCGTAAACCCGGCCGGATTGCATGCGACGGGGCACAACCTGTTTATTTCAACGGCAGGGAGCGGAGATCCGATGGTGGGCAATCCTGGCATGGATGGAAGGGGCGGGCTTTTGCAGGGGATGGTGGAGCAATCCAACGTCGAGGTGGTAGAGGAGATGATCGGCCTGATTCGGGCGCAGCGAGGCTACGAGATCAACTCGAAGGTGGTGAGTGCGGCGGATGAAATGATGCGGGGAGCGACAGCGCTCTTGAGGTGACGTCATGAAACACTTTTTGGCCCTGGCTTTACTTCTTGTGGCAACGCATGCGGGGGCGGAGGTGTCACGGGTGGTCGATCATGCGCGTCTTTGCGTGGGAGACTTGCTCCCCGGAGCGTCGGCAAGGGTTCGGGAGGTGGAGTTTGGTCCAGCGCCTCCGCCTGGAGGGAGCCGTCTTGTATCGCGCGATGAGGTCCTCAATGCAATACGGCGGGCAGGGGAGTCGACAGTAGGTCTACGGATACCGGCGTCGATGCGGATAACGACGGCGTCGGTTCGCATTGCGGCGAGGGATGTAGAGGCCCTGGTGGCACCGTCCATTGAGAGGGCGCTTGGTCGCGGGGTACGTTTGACCCGGGCGGAGCCACGGTTGGAGCTGGTGTTGCCAAAGCGTTATGAAATGGGGACTGCAGTGGTACCCAAGCCACCTCGACATGCGGGGCCTTTTCGGACGACGGCGATGGTGGAGGTGACGAGCGACGGGCGGGTCGTGGCACGGGTGCTGGTTCCTGTGGTGCTGGAGGTGGGCGAGGAGGCGGCGCATCCTGATGTGGCACGGGGAGGTCGCATTGCGGTGGTGATTGAAACCGGTGGGTTTCTCATTCGGGCGACTGCGACAGCGTTGCGCGATGGCAATGTGGGGGATGTTGTGCAGGTGGTGGTAGCGAACACGGGACGAACGGTACGTGCGCGTCTCGTGTCGAAGGAAGAAGCGCGTTTGGTGGAGGGCCCATGAACCGCACAGTGTTGGTAGTGGTGTTGGCAGTGGCGGGTGCGGTGGCGTGTGGACCGGCGCACATCAAGCCATTTGCGCCGAGGAACCGCCAGTACACGCCAGGAAAGTACGCGGTGACGCAGGCGGACGCTCGTCCAGCGACCGGGTCCCTGTTTAGCCAAGCGTCTCCGGGGTTTTTACAGGACACGCGGGCGGTACGGGTGGGCGACATTGTGATCGTGAAGATCGACGAGCAAGCGGACGCGAAGGGGGATGCGTCATCAAAGCTGAAGAAGGGGTCGTCGCGGGAGGCGGGGATGGAGGCGTTATTGGGGATCATGCCGGCCATCAAGCGTGCGAATCCTGACGTAGACCCTGCCAAGCTTTTGTCGCTGGTGTCATCGAGCAACTTCGAGGGGACCGGCGCGACGACGCGCAAGGGGCAGTTGACGGCGAACATAGGAGTCCGGGTACGTCAGCAGATGCCCAACGGCGATTTATATGTTGAGGGGACCAAGGTGGTGATGATCAACAATGAGGAGTACCACCTCTATTTATCGGGGCTCGTGCGTTCAGCGGATGTAGGTCCAGACAACATCGTGCCATCGTCGCGAATGGCGGATGCGCAGTTTGAGTTCACGGGGCGTGGAGATGTGGCCGACCAAGTGGATCGTGGCTGGCTAGCGAAGCTTCTTGACACGGTAAGTCCATTCTGAGGAGGCGTCATGCGCACAGTACGTATGTTTGCGGCATTGTTTGCCCTTGCGGTGGTGGTGATGGGGGCGAGGCCGGCGCGGGCCGACAGACTGCGGGACATGTGCGATGTGATAGGGGTCCGCGACAACCAGCTTCTCGGCTACAGCGTAGTGACAGGGCTACAGTCGACGGGCGACGACATATCGGCGCCGATAGCGATGCAATCTTTGGTAGCGCTGATGCGTCGTTTGGGGGTTCAGGTGGACCCAAAGGCGCTGCGTCTGAGAAATGTGGCAGCGGTACTGGTGATTGCAACGCTTCCTCCGTTTGCAAGGAGCGGCGCGCGTCTGGACGTGAATGTGTCATCCATTGGAAATGCGCGGTCGCTTGCTGGGGGGGTATTGGTCCAGACGCTTCTTTATGGTGCGGATTCGAACGTATATGCCGTGGCACAGGGGCCATTGGTCCTGGGGGGGTTTGAGGCCAAGGGGGGATCGGGGAGCTCGGTGAAGGCGGGGGCGACGAACGTAGCGCGGGTCCCTTCGGGGGCGCTGGTGGAGCGCGAGGTAGCAACAACGTTTGTGCGGAACGACGTAGTGACGTTGTCGCTACACGATGCGGATTTCAGGACAGCGCAGCGGGTGGCGATGGCGATTGACAGGGCGTTTGGGACGGGGGCGGCGACGGCGCTGGATGGGGGGACCATCACGGTGCGGGCACCAGTGGCGCTGAAGGGCAAGTCTGTGGAGCTTGTGGCACGTCTCAACGACATCGAGGTCGAGCCGGCGACGACGGCGAAGGTGATCATCAACGAGCGGACCGGCACGATTGTGGCGGGTGGGGATGTGAGGCTGTTACCGGTAGCGATATCGCATGGTGGGATCACGATTGTGATCAAGGAGTCGTCTCAAGTGAGCCAACCCAATCCATTGGGCGGTGGGGGGACAGCGGTGACGCCGCAGACGGACATACAGGTAACGGAGGGCAATCCATTGACGCCGACGATGACGTACTTGAAGGGGGCGACGTCGTTGGCGGATGTAGCGCAGGCGTTTTCGAGTCTTGGGGTGACACCGCGGGAGCTGACGAGCATTCTTCAGGCGCTTCGGGCGGCGGGGGCCTTGCGAGCGGAGATTGTGGTGCAATGACGGCTCCCGTGTCGGCTACCCGGCTCGCATCCACGCTGCAGACGGAGCGCGGAAAGTCGTCATTGAGCCCGTGCGAGTATAGAGGAGGGAGGCTCCGTCCGGATCGCCGCCATCACGGATGAAGCCGTCGCCCCGCCGAGGTCTCCAGGTCGTTGTGGCCGGAAACAAGTGTCAACATGCTGCCCATGTTCTCCTACCTATTTTTTATTTTTCGCTCGTACGGCTTGACTTGCTCGCTGCTGTGCCGTTAGCTGCTCGTTGATAGGCTCCGGTTTCTGGACATGATGCCTCGAGGTTAAATATGATCCCTCGCCTCGCCTCGCCTCGCCTCGCCTCGCCTCGCCTCGCCTCGCCTCGCCTCGCCTCGCCTCTGACCTGAGTCTTCGCGCGGGTCCGCGTCAGAGACCACCTCGCAAGTACGTATCCCACGACACCCGTTTCCCGATCACCCCGGGACACAAGTCAACCCTGCTGTCCTTGGGCATCCATGTCAACCCGTGACGTGTTTGGTCTTGCGGGCGCGGTTATCGAGAACCGCATCGCCGTACAGCAGGTGATCGCCGAAGGTGGGTTCGGTGTCGTGTACCGTGCCGTGCAAATCGCACTGGACCGCGTGGTGGCACTCAAGGTGCTCAAGACT
>CAITRH010000706.1 GCA_903894755.1 uncultured delta proteobacterium | reverse complement strand
CCTGCGGTTCTCAAGATGGGCTTGGTCTAGTAGCTCGCGACGGGTACATGGACCACACCCGCGAGTACATGGAGTGCTCACTCGTCGCGAGGGCCAAAGGCCCCAAGTAGCCTCGCAGCAAGCTTGTTGCCTAGCCGCCGTCCAAGTGCCCGCAGCCGTCCCGCTTGCACCGTCCCCTCGCTTTGCAGCGTCTCTTGCGGCGCTCCCATCGCAACCACACGCATGTCCCCCGTGTCACTGGTTGGAACTCCCCCCTTCTCTAACACAATCCACGCCCGCCCCGACGCGCTCACCTCCAACGCCCGCGCTCCTGGCCCACTTGCGTTGGACATGATCGACACACTCGTGTCCCCAGCCCAAAGCACCTCCACCTCCACCCGTGGGAACCCGTCTGCGTTCCCAAGTGCCGCCCCCCCACGAAGAAGCCCCTCTCGCAATCCCGCTACGACCTCGTCAGCCACCACCGGATCTGCCACGTTGGAACGTACCAGCCCAAGACCGTAATGGAGCCCCTCCTGCCGCACCGAGTGGTATCCGCAGGACAAGCCCCCTACGACAAGAAGAAGCGTCAGCCCCCTCACGCCACGATCAGATTCAGTATCTTGCCGGGGACATACACCACTTTCTTGATCGCCTTGCCCCCCACGAAACTGCGGATCCTAGCGTCGCTCAGTGCAGTCTCCTTGGCCACCTCCACGGTCGCATCCACAGCAATCGATATCGCCCCTCTGGACTTGCCGTTCACCTGAACTCCAATAGTCACTACCTCGTCCCGGACCAGCACCGGATCGAACGTGGGCCAGGGTTCGTACGCAAGACTCCCGGATGCCCCCAGTCGTTGCCATAGCTCCTCGCCTAAATGAGGAGCAAAAGGCGACAACATCAATACCAAGGTCCGCACTGCATCTCGTGGTACCTGCTCCTGCTGCCCGAGATGCTTCGCAAGGATCATCATCGCGCTGATGGCCGTGTTGAAACGAAGCGCGTCAATGTCATCGCCCACCTTCTTGAGCGTCTTGTGGACCAACCGCGTCGTTTCAAGGTCCGCTGCAGTGTCCGTCAAAGGCCCCATGCCAAGAGCAAAGACCCGCTCGAGAAACCGTCGTACCCCCTCGAGACCGCTGGTTTGCCAGGGCTTCACCTGCTCGAGTGGCCCCATGAACATCTCGTAGGTCCGAAGCGCGTCGGCACCGTACTGCCCCACTACGTCGTCAGGGTTGATCACATTGCCCCTGGACTTGCTCATCTTCTCGTTGTTCTCGCCCAGGATCATCCCCTGGTGCACGAGCCTGATGAAGGGCTCGGGATGCCGCACAACCCCCACATCGAACAGCACCTTGTGCCAAAACCTCGCATACAGAAGATGCAACACCGCATGCTCGGAACCGCCTACGTAAAGATCTACTGGCATCCAGTCTTCATAGGCCTGCGGGTCCCATGGACGATCCCGGTTGTTCGGATCTAGGAAACGAAGGTAGTACCAGCAAGACCCCGCCCACTGAGGCATCGTGTTGGTCTCGCGTGCAAACCATTGGCCGTCCTTCTGGAAAAAACGCCAATCCGTGGCTCTCGCTAGCGGCCCCGCCGGGTCTGTCCCTGGACGGAAGTCTTCGAGATCCGGCAATACCAGCGGAAGCTCCGCTTCGTCGACTGCCCGCGGCTCGTCGTAGCGGATCGTAAACTCGACGCCGGGCTTGCGAGGGTCACCGTCCGTGTCCACTGGAAAGTAGATGGGTATAGGCTCCCCCCAGTAGCGCTGACGGGAAAATACCCAGTCACGCAGACGGTACGTGACCTTTGGTCCCCCAAGCCCCTGCTCGGATAGCCATGCGGTCACCTGCTGCCGAACCTCGGCGCTCGGTGTTCCATCGGCAAGACCCATGCGGGTGCGGGGCTGAAAGGATACCCCATCGTCGACATACGCGGCTTGCTGAATATCCACATGGGTCCCATCGGACGGAGCCACGACTTGCACGATGGCAAGGTCGTAGGTGCGGGCAAACGCATGATCGCGCTCGTCATGGGCCGGAACCGCCATCACCGCCCCAGTACCGTAGGTTGCCAGCACATAGTCGGCTGCCCAGACCGGCACCCTGTCGCCGTTGATCGGATTGACTGCCCAGCTGCCTAGAAACACGCCGGTCTTGCTCTTGGTCGCGTCGGTGCGCTCCACCTCGCTCTTGGTCCGGGTTGCATCGACATAGGCGCGCACTTGGTCGCGTTGGGACGGAGCCGTGAGCACTTCGACGAGCGGATGCTCTGGGGCAAGAACCACGTAGGTCACCCCTGGAAGCGTGTCGGCACGGGTGGTGAACACGCGGATCTTTTCTGTGGACTGCTCGAGAGCTAGGTCGATCTCGGCCCCTTCGCTCCGTCCTATCCAGTGGAGCTGCTTGGCCTTCGTGTCGGGCCAGGCAAGAGAGTCGAGGTCGCTGCCAAGACGGTCTGCATACGCCGTGATGCGGAGCATCCATTGGCGCAGTGGGACCCGTTCGACGGGATGGCTTCCGCGCTCACTTTTGCCGTCGATCACCTCTTCGTTGGCAAGGACCGTCCCGAGCTCCGGACACCAGTTGACCGGGATCTTGGCCTGGTAGGCAAGACCGCGGCGAAAGAGCTGAAGAAAGATCCACTGGGTCCAGGCGACATAGGACGGGGCCGTGGTGTCGACCTCACGGGACCAGTCGTAACTGAAGCCAAGCATTTGCAGCTGGCGGCGGAACACCTGGATGTTCTGCACTGTCGTCGTGCGAGGGTGGGTGCCGGTAGCGATGGCGTGTTGTTCTGCGGGAAGTCCGAAGGCGTCCCAACCCATGGGATGCAACACGTCGAACCCGCGCATACGGGCATGGCGAGCGACGATATCGGTGGCGGTGTAGCCTTCGGGATGGCCGACGTGCAGGCCGGCGCCGGAGGGGTACGGGAACATGTCGAGGACGTAGAGTTTCGGATGTCCTGGGGTTCGGGTGGCTCGAAACGTCTGGTGGTCGGCCCAGAAGCGCTGCCACTTTGGCTCGATTTCGGCGGGGTTGTAGCGCGGTCGGGACTCGGAAGGGGAAGGGGCGTCGGCCATGGAGGCCATGTCTAGCCGCGGGCCGAGGTTGAGACAACCTCTGTCTCGATGGCGCTCAGCTCTTTGTCCACTATTGCCTTGAGCACCGACAGTATGGTGCTCGCCTCTGTCTTCTCATCGTACTCGCGAGAGGTCTTGATCTCGATGGACCCCTTCGAGGTCTTCGAGGCGCCCCATTTCAGTTCCGCGAAGGTCCAATCATCGCCAACAGTGTAGCAGCCATACCGGGGACGCTTCGGTTCTCCGGAAGCCAAGCACATAAGCGCCGCATAGAGCGCGTCGACTGGACTGGTTGCCTCCGTGCCACGCTTGCACTCGATGACAATGAGGAGCGGTAAGGCAGGACTGTCCGCGCCCCCCAACGCCAAAGCGCCGTCGACAACCCCGTCCACCTCGAGCTCCCCGAGCTGCCCTGAGATCGGGACCTCCGCCCATGCGCGGACATTGCCACGCTCGGCGAGGACCAGAAGAGGGTAGATGAGGCGACTCCAGAGTGTGGCCTCATTGATAAGGGAGGCGTGGAGCCCGCGGAAACGCCGTACAAGCTTCGTGATCTCGAGCTGCTCGTCGGACGAGAGGCTCGTTTGCGCGAAGGTATCCCATGGCTCATCGACAACGCCGACGTCGTGCAACCGCGCCACCTGCGCAAGATCGCTTCGCTTGATTGCTGAGAGTGACTTTTTCACATCCCTTACCTATCAAACCCCAGCTCCGATTGCACACGACAAATAAACCACATCGCGTTGTCTTGGCTTCATCCCGAGATGCGCAGTCGGTTTTCGAGCTGGTGGTCGCAGACCATGGCGCCAACCTGAAACTCGTCCATCAGGGCAATGCGGGACGTCGCCCGAGCCACTGTTCGATCTCTGTCTTGAGCATGGAGTCACGCTCAGCGACAGTCTTGGCGCACCACTGCAAAAACTCGGTCACCGCTTCCAGGAACAGGTCTGCACTCACACGCGCGCGCCCCTGCGGCTGGTGAAACACGACGTCCGGGTCCTTGGCTGCAGGTGCCCGCCAGGTCACATGGACCGCGGGCCCTTCCCGCAACAGGTAGACGTGGGGCAGCAAGGTGCTGGTCAAGCCTGCTGCATGCGACCTCGGCATCCAAGATTGCGCCAGGAAAGGGCCAGGCTGCACGCTCCCAGAAACCTGGCCAAGCACGAAGAAGCCAGCGCGCGAGGTAGGCGGCCGGCCAGTGAAGCGCATCTGTGGCGGTCGATGTTCGTGTGCGGGTGTGGGAAGTCAGGTTCCTTCCGTCGGCCCAGATACGAAGGGCACACCAGGTGGCCGCTGCAGCGGAATCTGGCTCTGGAGGAGGTTGCGATAGCGGTTCGACCTCGATGGCCCATCGATCGCGTTGTCCGAACGTGGTCATGCTGCGCTCCCCAAGAGTTTCTTGTAATCGCCTCGACTTAAACCAAACCCATCTTGAAAACCACAGGTTCCGAGCCGCGGACCTCACCCCCCCAGCCCCCCTCTCCCTCGACATTTTCCTTGCCCATGCGGGCAAGTAAAATCGTCTTCGAGCGAGGGGGGAGGAGAGCCACT
>CAITRH010000705.1 GCA_903894755.1 uncultured delta proteobacterium | reverse complement strand
TCGTCTTCGAGAGAGGGGGGCTCGGAACTGCGGCTCTCCTCCCCCCTCGCTCGAAGACAATCCTGCTTGCCCGAATGGGCAAGCGGAATGTCGAGGGAGAGGGGGGCGGGGGGGGTGAGGTCTGCGCGAGCGGCCCTGGCTGACGCCCTCAGCGCAACAGCACACGTCGATACGATGCAAGCATCCTTCGCAGTGAAAAGCGCTCCGCAATCCGAAGCCTCGCCGCTCTCCCCATCCGATCACGCAGCTCTGCATCGCCCCCAAGTGCCACCAACCCCTCCGCCAGCGCACTTGCATCGCCTCTAGCCACCAGAACGCCAGAAACCCCGTCTTCGACCTGCTCACCCGCCCCCCCAGTGTCCGTCAGAACCACGGCAAGTCCCTCGGCCATCGCCTCGAGAGACGCGTTCGGGCATCCTGCGGGCTCCGAGATCATCACGAACACGTCTAGATCGCGCAGAAACTCCCTCGGCTCAAGCTGCTCCCCCACGAATTCCACGGGCAGACCTCGAGCCAGCTGGCGAAGCTCGTCGCAGTAAGCCTGGTTGTTCCCTTCCACACCTCCCGCAATGCGAAACACGCTATGCGGAATGCGCTCGTAAACCTTGCGAAATGCTAGCAGTGCTTCCTCTAGCTTCTTCTGGGGCGACAGTCGTGCCAAGGTCCCGAATACAACCTGCGTGCGACGTAACCCTGGACGCTCCGCCCCCAACTCCACTCCATTGGGAATGACATGTACGGGAGCCCCCAGCGCCAACGCCGCCGACCTCTCGGCCTCGTACTTGACCACCACGCCTGCGAGAAGTGCCCCGTAATCCGTTGCACTTTCCACTGGAAAGGAATCCGGCCCGCGCGTGAAGTAGCGGGCCAGGGACGAAAAGTACATCTCCCCAGGACTTACGTCGAACACCCGCACGCCCCACAGCCCGTCTGCAAGATGGGTCTTGTACTCCGGACGGGCATTCCAAAAGACGACCGACTCGGGACGACGAGCATCTACCCACGCGAAGATCGAGCGGAGTGCATCGCCTAGTGTGCTGTCTTCGGGCGGAGAAGCCGCAAAGACCTGTACACCAGCCTCCTGCAGCGCCCTTCGCCCCGGACTTGCATATGCCGGCTGTTCCTCGAGTACCACTGCGCTCACCGACACCCCCTCCTTTGCCAGAGCGCAAAGCAGACGACGCGCGCTCGATTGGGCTCCCCCTATCGAGAAGTTGTTGGTGACCAAGACAAGCCCTTCGCCCCTGTTGTCGCCAGGCAACACGCGATGCGTCGCAACGGCTCGTTCCAACAGGTGCCGATAGCGCTGCGCCATGGGACTCGCTCGAAACCGCGAGGGAAACGGCACTTGCACCTTCTTCAGCCCCCTGACCGCGTCGGCCAACCCCGCTGGCCCAAGACGTTCCTCCACAAGGGTCACTCCCTCATGGCAAGCTGCGATCTCCCGTGGCCCGTCCGACGTGCAACAGACCACAGGAAGTCCTGCGTCCAGCGCTTCCAGCTGGGCCAAGCTCAATCCTTCGTACGCGCTGGGCGACACCAGCACATCGGAAGCTGCAAGAACATCGTCGACACGATCGAGCAGCCCCGTGCGAAGCACCGTACAGGGCCATTGTTCCAAGGCCTCCGCAAGACTCCTTTCCGCATCTTGGGCCGCAGGGCTCGTCCCTCCCACGGCCCCGACCAAAACCAGTCTCACACTCCGCGGAGCCAGCGCCTCGCGCAGTCTGCACCCAACCTCGGCAAGCCACTCCAGCCGCTTCTGCGGACGAGCATTGGCCACAGTGACAAGGACCATGTCCTCATCGGAAATGCCATGGGCCTCTCGCCATCGTTTGCGCTTCTCAAGGGAGCTCCGGCTCACCGGTTCAATGCCGTTCCATACAGTCCGTGTGGGAATGACTACCCGCGCCCTCCGAAGCTCGGCTTCCACGTGCTTGGCACACGCCACCAAGAGGGAAACATCGCTCGCTCCCATGGTTTCCATTCCCGGAGGCCACGCAAACTGCGCATTGTGAAGCGTCCCGACCACAGCGTGTCCGCTCTTGGAAAGAACAGAAAGCTCCTGACTGTCCAGTAGGTGGCCATGGACAACGTCGGCTCCGAAGGAGCTCACCGCTCGCCCTAGGGCAACTCCTTGCGCTCCGCGGTCGCCTCGCAAGGACGACAGGTCGACCACCGGTGCACACGTTGCCACCGTAGACCGCATGGGGGCGCCAATGGTGAAGATGCAAACGCCAACTCCAGCGCGTCCAAGATGCTCCGCCAGGGAGACCACCAGCTTCTCCGCACCTCCTATCTGAAGACTGGTCACAACCTCGGCGACCCGAAGCTCCGAGGAGTAGTCCACATCGAGCGCGGGAACGTGAACGATGCGAGCCATCTCCTGGTCGCGCTCGCACACACCTCGAAGCGCCTGCTCGAAAGGGAGGTTCTCTTCGAGTGCCCGGTCCATTCGAGTCACCAAGGGCTCCTCCACATAAACACTGTGGATAGGCACGCGCGAGAGCCAAGTCGCGTCGAAGACCCCTCCTGTCGCCTCCAGCGCCTGCTGCCAAAGAGCGTCGTTGGTGGCCGCGCCGAGCGCACAGAGCGGACGTCCCGTGGCACTCGACCGAGGAAAGCAGATGCGAGGCTCCGTTGCAGACCAGGCTCCAGCGCGCAGAAACCAGACAGCTCCCTTGCCAGGCGCCGTGGAAACCCCATGGGCCTGCAAGAACCGCCGGGTACGTCCCCCCCAACGGTCAGGGCCAAAGACTCGCCCGATGGGATTCGACTGGCTCAATAGGCAGAAGGATACCCACGGAAAGCCGTAGGCGGCGAGGGATGGTCGTGATCAGCCGTGGGGGCCGAAAATGCCCTTGGCGCTTGCGGCGTCTGGACAGCCTGAGAGACCGGAATGGCCCTAGGGTTGCGCGGTGCGGCTCCAGTATAAACGTACTGACGGTCTTGCCCTGGTTGCAGCTGTACGTCGCCCTCGTGATGCTGTCCATCCGCTGTGTACTGGTAATGGACACGCTGTCCGGTTCGAGCTCTCGGTGCATGGACCCAGAAGCCGTCGGGGCCTGGACGGACCACGACTCCCTGACTTCGCGACGTTGTGGCCCAGCGGATCAGGGCGAACAGCAACACCCCAAGAACGCCGAGACAAAACACCGCCAATGAGCCGAGCAAAAGGACAACCAGCGCAGAGTTGGGCTCCTTTGAAGATGTCCGGGGGCCGGAAGGCATTGACACAGGGGACACTGGGGACACGGATGAAGAGGAGCTTGGAGTCGGTCCAAGGGACTCGGAAAAGGCAACGCGAAACCCGTTGTCTGCATTGCGACTTCCCGGCGTGTTCGCGTAGCGTGCAGCGCATCGTCCATGTTTGGGCTCTTTGGTAAAGGCGCCCCCTCGAAGCACCCGTCGCGCAGTGTCGCCTGCCTTGGGCTGCAGTGCAACGGGGTCTGTCACGGGTCCCGCTGAGTAGGGGCCGTACCAGTCGGCGACCCACTCGAACACGTTGCCAGACATGTCGAAGAGATGAAACTCATTGGGTCCCTTCTGTCCTACGGGCTGGGTGCCTGCGGGGCTGTTGGGACGAAACCAGCCAATATCCAGCGCGTCTTTGGCTGTTGCCCCGGAGAAATAGGGACTCTGCGTCGTGGCCCGACAAGCGCGTTCCCACTGCGCTTCGGTGGGAAGACGCGTGTCGCGTCCGGTACGCAGCCCCACCCACCGGACAAACGCCATGGCGTCTTCAAAGGTCACCAGCGTCACGGGGTGTGCAGGAGTCTGAGGAAAGCCAGGAGCTCGCCAATTGTAAGCTGGCTTTTGCAGCAGCCGCTGACCGTCGAAACCAAAGCCGCCGGACTTGCCTCGTTCTGCTTCGGTCCGATAGCCCGTGTCGCGTACGAACGCGGTAAACTGTGCAACAGTTACCGGAGTCCGTCCCAGGAAAAAGTCCGCTGTGAGGGAGACCTCGTGCAATGCCTCGTCTTCTTGACGTCCCTCTTCGGTGGCAGGCGATCCCTGACGAAACGTGCCACTTGGAATGTGGACAGCTTCGAGCAGGGTCCCATCGCCCAGGTCCACGGTCACGGAGGCCGATTGGGCCCAAAGCGAGCTAGAAACGGAAACGGTACAGAGGAAAGCGGTAATTTGCCTGCGCATGGGGAGCCTAAGCTAGCGAACCCTGGGGCAGAAGACCATCGATTTCCTCCCAGGCATGCATGCGGTGAGGTCCGACCACGGAGGCGGTGAGCTCCGACCACGGAGGCGGTGAGGTCCGACCACGGAGGCGGTGAGCTCCGACCACGGAGGCGGTGAGGTCCGACCACGGAGGCGGTGAGCTCCGACCACGGAGGCGGTGAGGTCCGATCACGGAGGCGGTGAGGTCCGACCATGGAGGCGGTGAGGTCCGACCATGGAGGCGGTGAGGTCCGACCATGGAGGCGGTGAGGTCCGACCATGGAGGCGGTGAGGTCCAACCATGGAGGCGGTGAGGTCTGCCGGCTGTACTGAACCAACGCCTCCGCGCCGTCCATTGCTAGCACGACGTCGTACCCCAATTCCTCGAAAAGGGCCTTGGCAGTCGCTTGAATGAGCTCCTCATCGTCCATGACCAGCACCTTGCCCCGTCCCGTCAGCCCCACCCTGTCTGGCTCCGCGGGCACGGAAGGAATCAAGTCACTTGCGGGCAAGTAGACACTGAAGGTTACGCCTTCTCCCAACGTGGATGAGACCTCTATCCAACCGTCATGAGGAATTCGGCACGGACCACAGAGCCTTGCAGAATGAAGTTGGTCGAGTCTCGAATCAAGTCCCCTAGCGAGGTGAGCATCTTGATAGGTTGGCCCCCCTTGGCGAAGGTCAAGAGCTGCTGGGTCAAGTCCTTTGTTCTCAGTGCTGCATGCTCTGCATGATCGAGCACATCGGTCAGCCTCTTGTTTCCTGCTGCCCGCGCACTAGCTAGAGACACGTTGCCTATGATTGCAGTGAGCAGATTGTTGAAGTCGTGTGCAATGCCGCCCGCGAGGATGCCGATCGCTTCAATGCGCTGGCTTTTCTGCAGCTCCTGCTCCAACCTCCTTCTCTCCGTGACGTCGCGAAACACCACGACGACCCCAATCACACGGCTCAATTTGTCCTTGATGGGAGCGCCGCTGTCGGAAATCAGCCGCTCCACGCCGTCCTTCGAGACAAGCAAGGTGTTGTTCTCGAGGTGATGGATGACGCCACTCCTCAAGACGCTTGCTATTGGGCTTTCGCAGGGCAAACGCGTGTGCTCGTTGACAAGACGCATGACTTCATCGATGGGATGTCCCATGGCGTCTTCAGGGGTCCATCCGGTAAGTTGCTCGGCCACTTTGTTGACAAGGGTGATACGGCCGCTTGCGTCGGTAGCAAGGACACCGTCTCCGATGCAGCGCAAGGTGACCAAAAGCCTCACGCGCTCCACGTCGAGACTCGCTGCCAACTCACGATACTGCTCCTGGCTTCTCAGGATTTCCTCAAGGCTCCGTTGCAGATCCCATTGGGCCAGCGTCAGGTCCGCATTGGAATTCTCAAGCGCTTGGTTTCGAAGTCGAAGCTCCATTTCAAGGTCTTTGATCCTGGTGATATCCAGGTGGGCCGAGATGATGTACTTCTTGTCGTTGATGGTGACCAGCTCGCCGGATTGAAGCACCGCTATCTGTTCCCCATTGCGTCGCCGGTAGACAACCTCGCGGCCCTGATAGGAACCACGTTGCAGAAGGACGTTCTTGATCTGCTCGCGGTCCTCAGGGTGCACCCAGAAGTTCAATTCAACGGTGGTTTTTCCGATCGCCTCTGAACGGGTGAACCCCATGCTCAGGAAGTAAGCTTCGTTGGCCTCGAAGACCTTGCCGTCCTCGAACTTCGTCACCCCGAGAGGGATTGGAGACAGGTGGAACAAATATTCGAACAGTTGTCCCGTTACGCTTGCAGCCTCGGCTAGGTTCCGCTTCTCGAGCAACTGTTCCAGCTCCCGGACGCGCTCGGTCAGCTGTTGGTTCTTTTGGGTGAGCTCATCGATCGATAGGGTCATCGGTGCCACCTGTCCTGATGCAATCAGTCATCCCCAGGCAGCTCTGCACGCGGCTTCGGCCTTGTCGCAGAACTCCTTGCCAATCTGCTCGAGTGCGGCCTCCTGCCCCAGCAGCTCCGGTTCGAGCTCCCCTGCAAGCTTCTCCACCACAGGTCCTACACGCTCGCCGTGCTCCCGCACCCCGTCGCTGACCAGGTGGCTAGCCTCCGTACCTCGGACCATCGCCTCCCGCGCAGGTTCCACAAAGATCACGTCCACACTCGACAGCGACTGCTTGAGTGGCCCAAGTACCTCGTCAACATGCTGCACCACTGCGGACCGACGTTGCACGGCCAGCTGACGCAGCCCCGCTTCGCGTCCCTGCTGCTCCGCAACTGCGGTGCTATCCAATGTCGCCTGCGCATGCAAGCGCTCTGCGTCGATCTGCTTGGTGCGCGCCTGGATCCGTCCCGCCTCGTCCTTGCACCGCCGCTGCTCCATGCGGAACCGCTCGATGCGCTCTGCAAGCTCGGCGCGACGTTGGGTCACCGCCAACAGCATCTGTTCGGCCTGGGGAAGTCGCATGGGGCGCGATGGACGCAGCCCTCCAAGACGCTGCCCCATTTCAACCACCGCACGTTCCATGGCTTCGCGTTTGCCATGGGCCTCTTGTATCGCTCGATCTACCAGGGCCATCTGCGCTTGCTCTGTCTGCAACTGCACGGCAATGGCCGCAAGCTCCATGCGAAGCTGATTGAAACCGTTGCGACGTTGCCCGAGCACCTCGGTGAGCTCCGCTACCCGCGCGTCAATGGATGCCACTTTAGTGCGCCACTCCTCTTTTCCGAAGAGCACGGGCTCGTCCCCCTTCTCCGCTTCGAGCCTGCGTTGAAGCTCTCCCAGCTCCTCGGTGCGCCGCGCTATCTCCTCGTTTAGCAATGCGCCCGCACCGTCGGCCTGCTTCTGACGCTGCCAGATCTCGCCTGCAGTCCGTACGCGCTCCGCTTTCTTGCCATGCAACGCCTCGATGCTTTCGCCAAGCGCTCGCACTTGCTCCTCGGCAGTCACGTAGTCGAGCACTGCCCGCGCGGATGCAAGCTCGGTATCGAGGTCCGCACCGCGGGAATGGACCGCTTCGAGCTCCGTCCCAATGCGCGCCAGGGTCCCTTTGGCTTCATCGTCGGCGCGTGCCAGTGCCAGCTTCTCTTCGTCCAGCGCCCGCAAGGTCGCCCTCGCCTGTTGCAACTCCGAGGGCTCCCCGAACGACGACTTCACAAACTCTTGGGGAAGCTCCTTGGCCAAGGAGAGCGTCTCGGGCCAGGTGGCTTGCACCTCTGCTCCCACAAACGCATAGAGGTTGGTCAGCGCTTTGCGCAGAAAAGGGAGGCAGGTCCGGTACACATCGTTTACCTTTGTTACGTATTTCCTGTATTCCTCCGCTGCCGTGTCCGCCAATAGAAGCTCGGGGACTGGCTGTCCTTGTACGACATCAAGCGTCTGCTTGGCTCGTGCCCGCACAGTTTCTGCACGCTCTTCAAAGCCTGCCTCGAGCTCCCGACGACGCTGTTCGGCCGCAGCTTGTTCCTTCTGCCGCAGCTCTCCTGCAACCCGCTTCGCGTCGTTGGCAAGCCCCCGCAGCGCCTTGAGACGCTCCCTCTCCACTACCGTTGCCGCCTTGGCTTGCTCCACCACAGTCCGGACCTGCGCCAAGTTGGCATTGCCTTCCCCTTGGAACGAAAAGCGCCCCACGACCTCGTACACATCCCGAAGCCCTGTCAACCCGTCCCGATCCTCAGGTCTCCAAAGCTCGGCTAAAACTGCAGGCGATGGACTTCGCGACAGCACGTCGCAATGCACCGGCGCAAGCGGCTCCACAAACGGCGCAAGAGCCTCCTGGATACCCCTCTGCGTACGGGTCAGGTTTTGCGAGATCCCGTCAAGCTGCGCGACCACCGCCTGGTAGAAACGCACGTAACTATGGAGCGCTGCCAGCTCGTAGGCCATGACTCAGTTCCCCTGCACCTTGGAGACGCCAAACAGCTCTTCGAGCGCCTCGATGTCGGCCCTCGCCCGCGCCTTTTCTTGTTCGATCGCCGCAAACTTGTGTGGCCAAATGCGCGCACACTCGGAACGCACCCAGCGACGTAGCGACTGCTCCCCCTCCCGGTCGATCCAAGAGTCGTGCACAGTGCGCACTGCCTCCTCGTGGTACTTCTGCAACCCACGCGGATGCTTCGCAAGGGCCTCCAGGAAGTCACATATGCGCTCCACATCCGCCCGAACCCGCACCAGCATCTTCGACCAGTCACGAGGACTCGGCGGTGCTGCCGCTGGACTCCCAGGACGTTCCTGCGGCTTGGCCACCGCTACCACCATGGGAGACGTAGGAAACGCCCCCATGGACGGCGTTGGAGCAATCTTGGGTACGGACGACGTCTCCTCGCCTAGTCCAAACTTGGCCTTGACCGACGACAGTCCTCCACCGATGCCAGCAGCCTTGTCGGCAATGCCCATCCCAAAGAACTGCTCGAGCCCGCGCATTTCACGCTCTCGAATCTCTCGGTCTCCAGGATCGGTGGCATCCAAAATATCCACGATCTGCCTTGCAAAGTAGCGCGAGAGCACTTCAAACGCAACATCGGCCTTGGCCATCTCGTTGTTTTGGTAGCGGACTACACTTTCTGACACATGTCCCGACCGTCCTAGAGCATCGATGCGGTCCACCAGGGTTGCCCCAGTAGGAAGAAGCACTTCGAGCCGTCCGCCTTCATAGCCTGCGTCCACAAACATGACCTTGAGCATGCGCTCGACGCTGTCTCGGGCGGTGTTCCTGAAGTCCTCACCGAGGCCCGCAATGCGCGCTGCAACGCGCTCCCTCATTTGTTTGCGCATCTCGATCTCGACAGCGGTCTCGTTCATCAGGCCGGGACTGGGCATCTGCCTCCGCTTAGCCTCCGCTTCTTCAGGGGTAAGCCTTGCAAAAAGGTCGGCGCGAATCTGGTCGATGCGCGCGTCAGCACGCGCTGCCCGGACAAGACGCTGCGGCTCGCTCATCTCGAGGTCCATGAAGGAGGACAACCCCTTGCGGATCTCTGGCAAGAGACCAATGGGATCCTCCCCCGCAATGATGTGCTCGAACAGCATGTCGAACTCTTGCTCGCCGCGACGTTCAAACTCGCGATCACTCAGGCTGTCTTTCACCGCAACCAGCGCCCCGCGAAGCTGCGCCTCGAGCTCGCCAAACTCCTGTTGCACTACCCCCATCACCCGCCGATCGATCGCCTCTACGTCGGCATGGAGATACTGCTCGATGGCCTTCTGAAGCCGATCGAGCCCCGTCACTGGCAACGTGGTCCCGTAGTAGTCCATGACCTGCCGGCACACGGGGTGGGACGTGTTCGGTCCTTGGTGCACCCACACCTTGGAATACGGAAACACACGGTCGACCCCCTGCGCCTGGAAATTCTTCGCTGCCAGCGACCAGTGCCAATTGCCGTTTTCATCGGCATGATCGAACAGGTCGATCTTGGTCAGTACCACAAACATGCGGTCCTTCAGCGAGATGCTGCGGTCCGCAGTCTGCGCCGTGCGGAGCAGATCCAGCTCGCTTCGGACTAGAGAAGGACGGGTGATGTCTTTGACAAAGATGGTGACATCCACCTCGTTGGTGAGCGCCTCTTCAGTGTCGCGTCGCGCCTTGTCGCTGGGGGCATCGATCCCTGGGAGATCCATGAGCACCACACCAGGCATGGCCCCTGCCACTGGGATCTCCACGGTCACGACCTTGACTGCCCGCACACCGCTGTACGGCTTGTTGCCGTGGAGCGTGTCTTTGAGAGCAATGAAGGGGCGGATCTGTTCTGCCAGGTCGTCGATGGAGGTTGCCGTCAGTCGTACCGCGTCTTTGCCCAAGCGCGCCTTGATCTCACCGAGCGTGGCTGCAATGTCGACGAGCTCGGCAAGGGCTGTTTGTTCGCGTCGCCCGGCACGGTCCGGATCTTCTACATCGTAGCCCTCGCGCGCCTTGAAGGCAGCTTTGAGCCTTGCAATCTCTGCTTGCGAGAGTCCCTGCCAGCGCTCGACGCTGCCCGCCTCCAGGGCGTCGAAGTAACTTGCAATGCGGCTCTTGAACTCGTCCTCCTTGTAAAACGCTACGGAAGCTCGAAACTGCCCCTCCTCACCGGGTTCCACCACTGTGGTACTCCAGGTGCAACGCTCGGCTTCGCTGGGAAGAAGCTTCTCGCTCTTCAGCCAGGCTGACAGAAAGGCGCTCTTGCCCTGTTTCTCAAGACCCACCACGCCAATCTTGACGACGCCCTTGGCAAGACGCTTGTGACGGTCGAGGGCACGTCCTCTCAGATCGTCCAGGCGCCCTCGGATGTTGCGAAGCTGCCTCGCATTGTCGCTCTCTTGGGTAAAGTACGCTGAAAATCGGTCGGCAAGCTGACGATAACGGAGCAACTTGTCTGCAACGGCCTTGAGCTCTTCGCCCTTCTGTTTCCGACTCTCCGGACTCCACATGGCTGCTCCCTTTCCTTATCGCATGAACTTCGCAAGACTTACCGATGTCACCAGTGGCTCGTCCCCTGGACGTTCCAAACGCAATGCAACCTCCTCGGGCGCCACCACCGCCACGAAAAGACGTCCCACCAGCCCCACCGGCAATCCTGTCGGCACCACCACCACCCGCGGGTCACTCGACGTCATCTTGCCCGGGACATACTCTTTTGCAACTCGAAACGGGGTCTTCGTGTCCCAACGCCCAAAGTCGATCCAACTGGGAGGATCGGTCGCGGGGGCCCCCATCGCCAAGAGCGCGGTGAACTTCGGTGGGAATGCCCGCAGGTCCCCAAGGAAATAGCTGAAACCTTGCGCCCGTCGAAACAAGTGAACCTCGTGGTTGGCGATCTTCAAGGTGCCCAGTGCTACCGCAGTCTTCGGCGTCACTCCCACCATGTGGATCCCACGCTCCGTGCGCGACGGGATCTCGTAAAGCACGACGTTCTCAAACGGCGCAGTCCCGTCCGGTGTCCACACTGCAAAGGGGACCTCTTTGGTCCCGAGACCCAACGCCTCCGCAAGAACGCGCTCCACATAGGCGCTCCTCGACGAGTTCCCTGCCAACAGGATCACAATCCCTTGCTCGCGAAAGTCCCCTTGGGTCCCCCAAGCGGAGTTGGCCAACGTGGTCTGCAGTAGGTTTACACCGTCCCGAATGCGCGCCACCAGGTGCGCCTCGAGCTCCCGATGCAGCGGAGTCAGATCACTTGCCAGGGTCGTCAGCTCCACCTCCGTGCCATCAAGACGCATGGCTCGCAGTCCTGGGGACGGCTTCGGAGCAAAGGACGGGGCGAACTTCACCTCTTCAAGACCCAGTTGGCGCTCGAAACGTACTAGGTTTTGCCTTCCCGCTAGGCTCCTCTTGTACAGATAGGGCTTGGTCGCAAGGTTGTTTGCTGGAACGGTGGGCGGACGCATCATAGGGACATCCTTGGACTCCATCTCAGTCAAACAGCGCTCGCTCTGATGGGTCAACCAAACCAGCTCGTGGGTTAGGTACTCGCCTCCTAGATGATCGTCTCCGCTGACTTGAAGCGTCTCGATCACTGTGGAACTTCCAAACTGCTCCTCCTCTTCAGGGGTTGCAGGTCGGAACCGTCCGCAGGCAATGTCGAGGGTGCCACCGCCAAAGTCGAAGACAGCAAACCGCAGCTCGCCAAAACGGGCTACGAGCGGCTCCAAGGCAGGATGGGCCGCAAGCTCGGGACAAACCTCCGCAGCAAAGGCCTCGGGTTCACTGGCCGCCATGGAAACCGTGATGGCGTCGGCTGCAATGCCCGTCGGGATAGACAAGAGGATCCCGTTTTTTAGCTCCTCTTCTAGGATTTTTCTCGACTTGTCGTCGAACTTGGCGGGGTGGGTGAGCCAGTAGTGCAGGTAGACATCCTGGCCGGGACGGTTGATGGCCCTTCCAAGGACATAGGCATAGGCTCGAATGAGGGCACGGACTCGGTCCTCGTCGAGCAGAAAGTCGCGGTGGCGTTCGCGGTCGCGAAGCTGAGGGGACTGATCGAGATGGAGAATGCGCTCGGGGAGGCTCTTGAGTTCTCCAATGACGGCATTGGGAGCGTCGGCACGGGCTTCGAAGGCGGCGTGGCTGGCTCGAATGACACGAAGCAGATTGGGAAAACGGCTGGTGCGAGGGTCGCGAGCCATTTCGGCCCAGAGACGCTCGTGGTCTTCGACCAGCAGATACCCGGGGTTTTCAGCGCTTTTGGCGCTCGGTGCAGTGGCGTTGCCCAGTCGCAAGAGCGAGCGGTACCCCTTTTGGTAGAGAGCCGCGACTGTGGAGGTGGTACCGAAGTCGATGCCGACGGCCGACAGACGCTGGAAAGTGCGAAGCAGTGGCACTGGGTCGCGAAGACGAAGCGGGAGCGGCGCCTGCCACGAAACGATGGCGGTGTCATCGGCAAAGGTCAGGGAGTGGTCCACTGTGACGTCAAGTGGCACGTCCTTGCCTTCTTGGGGAACGGGCCATAGGGCGTCGTTTCCAGCGTCGAAAAGGAGCTCCGTTTCGGTGTGGGTGCCTGCACCTACGCGTCGTGTGGGGTCTTCACATAGGAAGCCAGGAGCATGGGTGACCTGGAGAGGTCTTGGTTCGAGCCCGTCGGTCTTGGCCCACTCGGCCACCAGACGCAGGCGCCAGATACCGGTACCAAACCAGAAGCCTTCTTCGGGGTTTTGCAGGTCGAAGAGGCGTCTTTCGGGAGCGTCGAAGAGGGCGCTGTCTGTCGCTTCCAGGAGATCGAGGGAGATGAGGTCGGGCCCGGGAGCGGCCAAAGGGAGCATGCGCAAGGAGAACAGCGGAAGGCGCCGTCCGCTCGGTTCCAGGCGCAGGCCGAGAGGGAACGGAGCGCCGAAGACGCCGCGCAAGGCCCGCAGGGGGACCGCTAATGTGAGGGAGAATGGGCGGTACGGAGCAGGGTCACCAAGGGTTGCGACCACTGGGGAACCGAGTGCGTGGGTACCGTCGTCGAGGGAGGCTGCGAAGTCGTCCAGGGCAAAGCCTTTGAGGTCGACGACGAAGACCGCGGGGGCGAGCCAGCCTTCGAACATGGGGAGCACCACGTTTTCGGAGGCGTGGACAGGGCGGGTGGGACGGATGGAAAGGCGAGCACCTACGCTGGTTGTGCGCACTAAAGCGAGGGTGATGTCATCGATGCGAAGACGAGGGGGGCCGGCGTCGGACATTGGGCGGGACCGTTGTACCGCAAGAGGCGGCGCGGTGGGCAAACAAAGGCGCGCAAAGGGGCGAGGTCGCCGTTTGCCTGACCGTTCCGAGGTGCTAAACCCAACCCATCTTGAGAACCGCAACTTCGTCGCCGGCGATCCCGAGGACCTCACCCCCGCACGATCCGGCGCGTTCACAAGGACCCCCTCCCCATCGATGGGGGGGCGCTGTGAGAGGGCGAAATAGCGAGGGGTGAGGTCTTCGGTTCGGATCTGCGGTTTTCAAGATGGGGTTGGTTTAG
>CAITRH010000704.1 GCA_903894755.1 uncultured delta proteobacterium | reverse complement strand
GGGACTCTGCATCTTTGCCGACATCCTCGCGAGCATCAGCCTCGGCATCGTCGTCTTCGACCTCGAGAGCCGCGGGATCCTTTTCTGCAATCGGTGGGCGCGCGACCAGCTCGCCCGCGCCCGTGTTCCCATGCAGTTCCAGCCGCTCCACGACCTGCTGCTCCCCTCTGGCGGCGGTCGTTGCGGCGCTGTCGTGCAACCCGGACCCGTGCGAATGGGGACTCGTTTCTTTGGTTTTACTGTCTATTACGGAACCAATATCGCCTGGGTCTTCCTGCGCGACATCACCGACAAGATGCGTTTCGAGGCGATCGCGGAGGCGGTCGAGACCACGAACAACCTCGGGTACGTCTTTTCGGCGGTGCGCCACGAGCTCGGCAACCCGATCAACTCGATCAAAATGGCGCTGAGCGTGCTCCAGGCCAACCTCGTCACGAGTTCCCGCGAAATGATCGCCGACTATATCGACCGGATGCTGACGGAGATCGCCCGCGTCGAGCGCTTGCTCCGGTCGCTGCGCAGTTTCTCCGCCTATGAGCGGCCCTACATCGAGCGCGTCGAGCTTGGGCCGTTCTTCGACGACTTCTTCAAGCTCGTTCAACCCGAGCTCGGCGCCCACGGAATTCGGCTCACCGTGCAGATCGAGCCGGACACCGTGGTGCTCTGCGATCCTCGTGCGTTGCACCACGTTCTGCTCAATCTGCTGACCAATGCGAGCGACGCCCTCGTGGGCCGAGACGCGCCGCAGGTCGTCGTGCGCTGTACGGTGAGCGACTCCATCGTGGTGCTCCGGATCGAGGACAACGGCGCCGGCATCAGCACCGAGCAGCAGGTCCATCTGTTCAAGCCGTTCAGCACGACGAAGCCGGCTGGCACCGGTCTCGGCCTGGTCATCGCTCGCAAGCTGCTCGCCGCGATGAATTGCACCATCGTGCTGGAGAGCACCGAGGAGCGCGGGACCACGGCTATCGTCTCCCTCCCGAACGCCGACCCGCGTTCGTCACGTGGGTCGCTTCGGGTGATGGGGTGATGCGGTGACCAAGTCCCGCGACGAGCCGCGTCTTCAGCCGAGCGCGGCTGGCGGTGGTCACCCGCGGACAGTGCTCGTGGTCGACGACGACTCGCTCCTGCGAAAGATCCTGGTCGACGCGCTCGGGACGAGGGGCTTTCGCGTGCTGACCGCGGCGACGCTGCTGAGCGCTGCGGAGACCTTCGCCGCCAGCGACGTCGATGTTGTCTTGCTCGACGAGGTGCTGCCTGATGGACGCGGGCACACGCTTTGCGCCAGGCTCGCCGAGGGGAGTCCGACCACCAAGATCATCTTCATGACGGCGTTCCCAGAGTTCGAGCACGCGCTCCGGGCGGTCCGCGCGGGCGCCTACGATTACCTGGTGAAGCCCTTCGAGCTCGAGGCCCTCTTGCTCGCCGTCGACCGCAGCGTGAACGTACTGGACCTCGAGAGCATCAAGCGGCGCGAGCTGTTTCGGCGCAATCGGGACACCAGCGAGATCGCGCTCGTGGGCGATTCGGCTCCCTTCGCCGAGGTGCGCCGGTTGGTCGAACTCTCCGCACCGAGTGACGCGCCGGTGCTGGTGACCGGCGAGACCGGCACCGGCAAGGGGCTCGTTGCCAAGGCGATCCACGCCCTCGGCACTCGGCACGCGGCGGGAGGCGCGTTCGTGGCGCTCTCATGCGCTGCGCTCCCGGACAACCTGGTCGAAGCGGAGCTCTTCGGATGGGAGCGGGGCGCGTTCACCGGAGCGGTTGCCGCGCACGAGGGGGCGTTCGGGATGGCAGATGGCGGGACGCTGTTCCTTGACGAGATTGGCGAGATGCCGCTCCATCTCCAGCCCAAGCTCCTGGCGGCGCTCGAGGATCGGGTGGTGCGTCGCATTGGCGGGCGGTTGCCGAAGCCGATCGACGCGCGGGTGGTAGCGGCGACGAACGTTGCCCTTGCGCATCTTGTGGAGGAGAAGCTGTTTCGGGCCGACCTCTTCTATCGGCTCAACGTCATCCACATCCACATTCCCCCTTTGCGCGAGCGGCCCGAGGACATCCCGGCACTTGCGCGTCACCTGCTCTCAGGGATTTGCAAGCGCCGTGAGCCTGCGGAGATCGACGATGCCGAGCTTGCGCGGCTCGGGTCCTACCCCTGGCCAGGCAATGTGCGCGAGCTACGCAACGTCCTCGAGCGTGCGGTGCTCTTGCAGGGTGGGCGGCTGCGGCCATGGGAGCTCATTCAGGACAGCCCTTTGCCCTCGCAATTCCCCGCTAGGCCTGCCTCCGCCGACCTCGCCGACCCGAGCAAGCCTCTGTTGCTTGCCGAGGTGGAGCGATTGCACATCGGGAAGGCGCTCCGCGGCACTGGAGGCAATCTCACGCTCGCCGCCCGCGTCCTGGGCATCTCACTGTCCACCCTCAAGCGGCGAGTCAAACAGACCGGCTCATTTTGACCCGTTAGGATCGAGCCGGACCGCTCAATCTGACCTGCCACGTCCAACCGTGACTCAGAAAAAGCGCTAGATCCGCAGGCCTCCGCAGGCCTCCGCAGGCCCCATAGCGTGGCGCACACGTTGCACAATGACCGGCAGGCAAACGGATCATGTCCACCGAAACCAGGCCGGTTCTAGTCGTCGATGACGAGGTACTTTTCCTCCGCACGGTTGCGGACGGTTTTCGTGCCTACGCCGATAGGATCGAGCTGCTCACGGCGTCCAACGGCAAAGAGGCCCTGATCATTCTGGGCAGCCGCAAGATAGACCTGGTGGTCACGGACGTGAAGATGCCCGAGGTCGACGGGTTCCAACTGCTGGCGGCCATGAGCCATTCGCACCCACACACGCCGGTGCTCGTGATGACAGCCTTTGGAACGCCGGACATCGAGCAGCGCCTTCACGGGCTTGGCGTCGACCAGTACCTGGAGAAGCCGCTCGATTTTCGCGTGCTTGCCTTGCGTATACAGCAGACGCTCGCCGCGGCTGCGAGCGGTCAGGTGAGCGGGATCACGCTACCAAGCTTCCTGCAGATCATTCAGATCGAGCGTAAGTCGTGCGGATTGCGCGTCACGTGCGAGGGCAAGGAAGGATACCTGCACTTCGACCGAGGCGAGCTGGTAGACGCCATGACCGGCGATCTCAAGGGCGACGTTGCAGCGCTACAGATCGTCTGCTGGGAGGATGCGCAGATCGAGATCCACCCTAAGCGGCAGAACGTGCACCGGACCATTCGGCTTAGCCTCCCTGGAATTCTGATGGAGGCTTTTCGCAGGAAGGACGAGCACTGGCGCGGCGGCGTGTCCGAACCCGTCACCGCGTCCATGCCGCGCTTGCAGTCCAGGCCTCCACCAATGCTCGAACAACCGCTCGAACAACCCCCGCCCTTACTGGGCACGAAGGAGAACGACAACATGGGAACCAAAGAGAAAGAGAAACTGCAAGAGCTCGCCAACCTCGAAGGCTTCTCCGGAGCTGGCGTGTTCACGCCGGCGGGTGAGGAACTTGCGCTACTGCCCGGCAGCGTGGCGAACATCAAGGAAGTTGGGGTGCTAGCGAACAACGTGCTCATGAACGCACAGAAGGCTGCGATCGAGATGGGGGCTGGGCGCGGTCAGGTGGTGCACATCGAAGGAGACAGGGCACATATCCTGGTGCGCTGCCTGAACGAGGGGACCGATCCGCTCAAGTCCCAGCCGGGCCGGGCGCACCTTCACGTCGTGCTGGTCCTCAAGCCCGAGGCGAGCATCGGAATGGCGAAGATGCGGCTTGGGCAGGTCGTCGAAAAGCTCGCTGAGGATTTCCGCTAAACATAGACCGCGGCAGCGACCCGCCGCGATCACCGCCTCGTAAGAGCGACGCAAAGCTAGGAAGGGCGAGCGAGGAATACTCCTGTATTTTGAGCGACCTCAGACCGTGTCAGGCGAGCGGCGGATGCCATTGGATTCACCGTACCTTGCACCAATCCTTTCAAGAGCCTTCTGGCGCGCGGGCTTGAGACAGCGGTTGCGTTCGAGGAGGCCATAGGTGGGTAACGGTGGAGGGGAGCTGAGAGGACATCGAGGAAAGTTATTGTTCTCGACCTAAGTTTTGCTCTAAGCTCCTCGGGTGATGCGGCGCAGCATTTTTGGATCGGTAGGCGTCGTCGCTCTCACCCTTCTCGTTACTCTCGGCCGTCGCAACCTCGGAACCGACTCGGTTCCTCCCGTCGCCTCTCCGATCGCTGCTCCCCTCGAACCTGCCGCGGACGAACTTCCCCACGCTTTTCGTCTCCCTACCGGCGAGCCCCCAGCGCTCTCGTGCCAAGCAGCTCAGGGCATCATCGCCGAGGTCCGTGCCAAGCTTGCGGCCGCCCCAACCCCCGTGGACCCGAACGCACTTGCCCGTGCCACATCCGATTGGCTCGACCCTCATGGCTTGTGGAGTGCCGCTCCCGACGCGCCCCTAGCCGCCGCTCTCGAACTTCGGGCTCATGGACTGCTCGCCGAGCTGGAAGGGACCGGTCCTTGTCGGGTTTCCCGAGAGCTCGGAACAACCCTTGTCCAATGGATCGACCTGCTCCGTCGCGACTTTTTGCAAGCCGGTCCAAGCGACACTCCCCTCGACCAACCGATCTTCGAGAGCGGAGCGGTCACCCAGCCAGCGCGTGTCCTTTCCCATGCCCTTGGAGCGAGAATCCTGTCTGCCGAAGAGCGCTGGGGCGACGACGTGCGAGGCTACTCCGCCGTGGCACGTCATCGCTACTTTCCCGAGCTGGATGCCGATGGATGGAGCCAGGTTCTGCTTGCGGCTGCAGTGCGGGCGTATGTTCCTCTTGTGGATCCGCACGGCGCGTGGGCCCCTCACGACGAGGAAGCGAGCGTTTACGAGCTCGATCTCGAGGCCCATGCTCCCGTGCGCTTTTGGGAACGCGCCCTGCGCACGCCGCTAGGACCTCGTATCGAGTCAGGAGCTCTGGCTCCCTTGCATGAGGGCGACATTGTCCTGGCCTTGGGCGGCGTGATCACCGCTGGACTTGCAATAGAGCAAATGGACCAACTTGGCTTTGCTATATCGGAAACCAGAGGTCCCACAGAGGTGATGGTGTTGCGGGGCGACCAGGTGATGCCGCTCGTGTTGCGCGCGGAGCCGTCCAGCCGCGAAGTGCTTGCCGAGGAGCTTGCGACGGAGCGGGTGGTGTACGGCGATGGGGCGGCGCTGGTCGTGACGGTCCACGAGGTGCGCGACGACCTCGGGGAGCTGCTGGCGCGTGCGCTTTTGAGGGAACGAGGGGGAGCGATTGCCGGGGTCCTTCTTGATTTGCGGGGCAACGGCGGAGGGTCGACGGACGGGGCGATGGCGGCACTTGGGGTGTTTCTTCCTGGTGCATCCCTGTTTCCGATGCGTCGGCGCGACGGCTCCCTGGAGGTCGATCGGGCGTCCGAGCCTCCTCTAGTAGACCGTTGGCTAGGCCCCGTAGCCACGTTGGTGGATGGCGAAACCGCCAGTGCTGCGGAGATGATTGCAGGGGCGTTGGTGTCCTACCATCGTGGACCGAGTGTGGGAGAGCGCACTTTTGGCAAAGGATGTGCGCAGGAGTACCTCGATGACGAGATGCGGGCGGGGGTATTGCGGCTGACGACGTTGGTCTTTGCGCTTCCTGACGGCACTCCTTTGCAGCGGCTCGGGCTGATTCCGACACTTCGGTTGCCGATGACGGCGTCGAAGGCGAACGAGCGCGAGGCGCTGTTGCCTCATTCGCTGCCCAGCTGGAAAGGGCCTGATGTACGTACTGCGGGGCTGGTGGGTCACGAGCCTTCCTGGCCGCGGTCATGGCCAGCGCATCGCGGGAGGGTAGGCCCGTGTCGATTGCCCGATGTGTGCCGAGCGCTGTTGCTGCTTGGTGGGGACGAGACAGGACGAGGTCTTCCTCGGGCGGGCGCTGCGGCGCGCGGCGTCCATCGGCGTCCGTCGAACTGAGGGCAACATCTTCTCGCGCAGAGCTCACCCCCACCCCCCATAGGCGTTAACCAACTAACTTCGCCTACGTGGTCGCGACCATCCCGAGAGAACCCTCAACCATGTCGTGCGCTTGACCTGCCGTTCAGTCCGGTCCGAGCACGACGAATGCGGAGAACTCGTCGCTGTCGACCTTCCATCCGTCTCCAGTGACTCTTCAAGAGTCTACCGAGACGGATTAAGAGTCTACCGAGACGGATTAAGAGTCTACCGAGACGGATCGAG
>CAITRH010000703.1 GCA_903894755.1 uncultured delta proteobacterium | reverse complement strand
GATATGCCTTGCCCGCGCCCCTCGGAAAAGCGATACCTCTCCCCGATGTTTCGCAGGGCTGGGACCCATTTCGTTGACGCCGCAACATTCCGTTCACGGCGGATCACCATTGGATTACCTAGCCCCTTGACCGACTATGCGCCAGGGCGAAGCCTTACCATCGACAAGTGGCGCTTCGAGTCGGCGGCGCTCTACTCGCCCTATGAGCCGACGCCCGCGCACACGATTCGGCGGCAACGGCCGTACACGTCGTGCAGCGATTGCTCGTGGGCGACGATGGACTCGGCAATGGCGCAGCTGACGCTGTGCCCCGTGTGCGGAAGCGACCAGCTGACACGCATGGCGTTCATCACGCCAGCCGGCTTCGCACCGGACCTGAACGCCAAGCGCGAGGTGGATCGCGGGCAGGCCATCAGCTACGCCGGCATGACCGACCGCGCACGGCTGGAACCGCAGGACCCGCCGTCGGCGTGGATCGAGGGATGCGACGGCCGGCTGCTCCGTTGGACCGGGCCTCGACGCCTCGTGATGGTCAACAAGGGGGTCGGCCAGCGTGGCTTCCGCGTCTGCCCGGACTGCGGGCGCGCCGAGCCAGAGTACGGCCCGGGCTTCACCGCGACGAAGCTCATGAAGAGCGGCGCCCCGACGAGGCACCAACATCCCCTCGAGGAGGGCGTCGTTTGCGCGGGTGTCGCGGCTGGACCGTTTTATCTCGGCCACGAGTTCCCGACCGACGCATTGCTGCTCCGCCTTCGCGTTGCGGCCCCCTTTCAGCTCGGAGCGGCAACGACGACCGGCTTGCTCACGCGCGCGTCGCGCATGGCGCTCTCGTCGCTGGTCGAAGCGCTCGGACTCGCGGCGTCACGCGTTCTCCAGATCGACGAGGGCGAACTTTCGGGCTGGTGGACTCCCGTGATGGGAGGGCGTGCGGACGAGGCGCAGATGTACCTCTACGACCTTTTGCCGGGCGGTGCGGGCTACGCACGCGCCGTTGGGAACGATCTCCCGGAGGTACTCGATGCTGCCGAGGCACTCCTCGGTCAGTGCGACTGCCCTTCGTCGTGCTACCGGTGCATCCGGCACTACGGCAACAACTGGATCCACGCGTCGCTCGATCGCCACCTTGCGCTCGCGCTCCTTCGGCACCTGCGAACGGGAGAGATCCCGAGCCTCTCCGACCAAGAGAAGGTTCGTGCGCTCGTCCCGCTCCAGCAGTTCCTCACGCTGCGCGGGATCGCGCGTGAAGAGAACGTGAACCTCGCGAGCACGCGCATCCCTCTGATTGTGCAGCTTCCCAACTCGCGAGTGTGCGTCGATGTTCATCACCCGCTGGTCGACCCACTGGCACACGAATCTCCGGTCGTCGCGGCGGCGCGCACGCAGTTCCTTGAGGCCGTATCGCTCGACGCGTTCGACCTCCTTCACGACCTCCCCGCCGCCGTGGCGCGTCTGAAGCTGCCAAGCGGAGTGGTGGGATGAGCTTTTACGAGCTGCAGGCCCCCACGGAGTGGGCCGTCCCGCCGTCCAGTTGGAGCAGTACGACAATAGACGACGTCGAAACCTGCCCGCGTCGATGGCAGCTACTGCGTTCGCGTTGGGGCGGCCAGCGAGGCAACGCGGCATTCGGTAGCGCGGAGTTCGCGGCGGGGTGAGACGGCATGAGCTTTCGCTCACCACCAGGGGTGAAACTCAGATACCAGCGGCGGCGGGGACAAGCCCCCGCCCTACAAACAGCCGGGGAGGTAGTTTTTGAGACTTCTCAAAAGGTCTATGGCGCATGACCTAAACCCATGGCCTGATCGATGCTGTCGGTTTTGGGCAATTTCGCAAGTGCGGCAGCAGCCGGAAAGGGCCAGACCCGCCTGGTCTGACCGCGGTCCGTCGCGGTGGCTCTGCCACGGGTGGCGGGTTCAGGGAACGAAGCGCGTGCAGTTCTCGATGAACTGCTGGATCAGGACCTTGGCGAGCTCCGAGTCCTTCCACCCAAGTTTGGTTGCGAGGCGTTTGAACCTGGCCCGCAATTCTTCGTCGTCGAAAACGAAACACAACATGGCCTTGTCCGGTGGGGGCGTCCCCACAACCCAGAGCTGGTTCAGTTCCGCTTCCGCGTCCGCCGTCGACGACAGTTGGACCACCATGTGAACGTCATTTAGCTCGAAGATGCGCTGCTCCTCGCTCTCGTGCAGGAAAGGCCGTGTCCGTTCAGTGAGAAGTTCATAGGCGTTGTCGTAGGTGCACTTCGGCGCGTCCCGAATCACACGACGAAGTCTATGCAGCCAAAGCCGATCGAACTCAGTGTTCCAGTCTTCAGGGGACATGGCCTTCCGCTTCTCGGGCGGCCCGAAGATCTTCGGGTGGCCGTAACTTTGCAGGTTGCGGCGCAGTAGCGGCGAAACTTGGATGGCACCAACTGCGGAATCCGCCCCGTTGAAGTTCTGTAGAACCTCGAGTGCGGCCTGAACGCGTGCGTTCTCGACCATGGGCGGCTGGTTTTGATACTTCAGCTTGGCGCTCTGAAGCTCCTCCGCCGAGAAAAACCCATGCTTCACCAGAAACTGCAGGGCTCCCTCAAGGTGACCGTAGCCAGGTTGCAGGCCGTCGTATTCGAACACTTTATTCGCCTTGTAGACCGTGACGAAGAACGCGATCGCGGCATGCCGATCAAGCCCGTATTCGGCGTCAGTATTCTTCATAACAGGATGCGCAAGCGAAAATTGACTCATTGGGATACCTCTGGCGGTGGGACCGGTCACCGACGGCCCATACGGATTGTGTGCGGGGTTCTGGATAAAGAGAAGTAGTTTCCACTCGGGTGTGTGTTCAAAACCGCTTGACAGGCGAAAACAATGATGGCACGGGGCCGAGCCAGACGATGCCTGACGCGCAAAGGCCGGGCGCAAATGTCGGCGATCGCGGCGAGCTCATGTCGAGCGAAGAGTGAGCTCAAGGCCGTCACCGACGTTTAAGGTCCCGTTGAATCGTGTCAGGATGTCAGAGTCTGATCCCTTCACGGCGCACTCCCTCCAAACCACCGCACGACCCGCCACTCCCCAGACTCCTCGCGCTCGAACACCACCACGACGCCGTGCGTCCCCTCCGGCAGCTCGAGCCCCGGCACCGCTTTGCGACATGCGTTTTGCGAAACGCCGTGCCCGACGAACACCAGCGTCTCGGGCGGCGTCTTGGGCAAGGCAGGCTCGCCACTCGGCGATCTTCGCTGCGAGGTTCTTGCCTGCGATGGTGAACCCACCGCCGTTCTGCGGATGGATCGGAAGCTCGGCAAGCCCCATCGCGGCCAGCACCAGGCGCGCCGTCTGCTGGGTGCGCAACGCGTTGGTTGTGCACACGAAATCTGGCACAATGCCCCCTTGGCGAAGGAAGTCGCCTGCGGCCACCGCCTGCCGCTCGCCATCGGCGGTGAGCGCGCCACGCTTTCTGTCCGTACCCGGATCGAAATGACCATGTCGAATGAAGACGAAGCGCATGATGATTGACATCCTACGCGGCGAGCTCGCTGCGGATCAACCTGGCTGGACGCGCAGTCATCGATGGGGAGTCAACGGTACTAAACAGGGTTCCGGCGACCTTCCAAATCTGCTGGAAAAACAAGCACGCAAACTCGCAACGGCGGCCACCCCCGGTGTGCACTGGAACGGAATGCGGCGACTGTGCCGAGCGTGCAACGAGGCGGGGTGCTGGGCGTGCAACGCAACACGAGCGAGCGCAGCGGTAGCTAACTCGTCACGGGAGCCGCGGCCATCCCCGTCACGAACGTGCGGTCCCGCACCATGTCGAACACGAGCACCGGGAGGCACATCGGCCCCGCGATCTGCCGCGCGCGATCCACGATGGGCCCTTCCGCGTCCGCCTTCAGCTCGCCGACCTTCACATCGATCTCACCGTCGGACATCACCGTGATGAACGCACACATCCGCATCGTCCGGCCCGATGCGACCGCCTTCTCGATCGCGGGACGACATCGGTTGACGAGCGCGTCCACGTCGGTGGCAGCCCCTTGGCCGCCCGGGCGAACGGCGGTCCCCATCTCAGGCCGGCGCTCGAGCACGATGTCGGGATGCTGTGCTAGCCAGAGTTCGAGCGGACGCACGCCCCAGCGACGGAGCCACATCGCGGAGATCGTCGCAGCGTCGTACGGCCGCTCGTCCGCCACGACGAGCGGATCCCCCTCCACCATCCAGAGCTGGCCCTCGAACCCAAGGTCGTCGAGCATCTCCACGAGCCGCCTGGACGAGATCCCGTCTTCCGGCGCGAACGCGTACATCAGCGACTTCGTCGCGTGTCGATTCCCGGGCGGGCTACGCACCTCGATGCGCCACGCATCGCGCTCTCGGTCAATGTGGATGCTGAACAAGTCGTTTGCAGCATGCCTGGTGTTTCGGGCCATTGTCGTCCTCGCGCTCGGGTGAAAGTGAAGGGGGGCGGCACAGGAGGCGTTCGGCTCACGCCAGCCTCTGCGCAGGTCGGTGACTCTCGCCGGGATGGCGCGCGGCGTCCCGATCTGGCACCAGCGGGTGTAGTTAATCCAATACCGATCCGCCGTGAACAGAATATTGCGACGTCGACATAAGGGCGCCCATCCCGGCAAAACATCGGGCAAGAGTGTCGCTCTTCCGCGGGGTACGGGCAAGGGTCAAGCGGCGGGGTGGAGCAGGAGGGAGCTCGCGGCCGAAGTCCTTGGACACTAGGATGCTAATTTCATTAGGAATTTTAGCAGGTTACGAGCCGTACAGAGAAGCAGAGCGCGGGGACGACGGAGTGGCGATGCATTGGATCGCTTGACAGGCGAAATCAATGATGGAAGGGCGACTTGAGAGGCGATGCAGTGAGCGCCTCACGCGCAAAGGGCGGCGATCGCGGTGCGTCGCTGAAGCGGTCTAAGTTGTGGATCCGGCGCGGGAAAGCTTCACGTGGATCACCGCATCGGGGGCCGAAAGCCACGACCTACGTCGCAGGCGCCGAAATCCATGCCGATGGGTGATAGGCTGCGCCATGTGGAACGCAACG
>CAITRH010000702.1 GCA_903894755.1 uncultured delta proteobacterium | reverse complement strand
GTCGTCATTTCCTTTCTTATCGACGTTGACTTCCACTGCCCCGGGGACCGACTTTTTGCGGCATTTGATAACGCGGCTCCCTTTTTCAGAACCGGTCCTCAAAACTGCACTCCCGGAGACGGCGTCCTTACTGCGCGCCACGCCTCCGTTCGCTCCCGCCGCGAACCCAACCCCATCGAACCGTCAAATACCCGGCCCGATGTGTCTGCCCTCACCCGTCCTATCCCAATGGGCAGCCCGAAAAACGACATCGCGAGACCAGACCGCTAGCAGGAGGGGTCTCGCGAATCAGGCGAACCAAGAGCACGTCCGGTGCCATGCCTCCCCCCCGAGAACATTCGAGTTTTTCCACATAAGGGCTGTCCGGGACACAAAATGCCCTGTTCTGGACAGGCGGCCACCACCGCTATCTCTCTCCTCTCACTCACTCGGGCGGGAGAGGGGTGAGGGTCCGGGGAGGCACCGGGGAGGCACCTGGCGAAAACGCTGAGGATCTTCGTGGTTTTGGCCGGTCGTGACCACGTAGGGAGGGTCGAGGAGGAGCGCCGAGGGAGGGGCCGAAGGGGAGGGCCATCCACGTCAACCACCATTCGCGGGCCCTTTGGAAAAAGACCCCGAAGGGCGGCACAAAACAGCCTGGGGCTGGGCCCAGGTAGCGCCGCCCCTGTCTGGTTGACGCTTGACGCGTAGAGGGAAGCGCAGAGGCGAGCGCCGAAGGAAGGTGCTCACGGGCATCACGTGGATCGAACGTGACGACCCCACGCGTTCTCTGGCATCATCGACTCATTGTGACCAAGGGCAAACTCACACGTCAGGAGCTCGGTTGGCTTCTCATGCAGGAAGCGCAAACCGCCGCAGAACGCCTCCGTACCGGAGTGCATGCACTCAAAAGTCAGGCGCCTCCACCCCCCGACATCCCTATCGAGGCCGTGCAGGTCGACGACACCTTCAATGCCCTCGACGACGCCATGCGCATGCTCTCGAGCCTCCACAAACAACCCGTCAGTATCCGGGGACGTCGCGGACGGATCGACGTGGCCTCGCTGATCTGGGAGGTCGCTCCCGACGCACGCGTCTCCATCGAGCCAGGAAGCGGCACCGAGGTGTTCGGCGACGAGGCCGAGTTGCGTCGCATGCTCCATGTCTTGCTTGGCCACGGAAGCAGCTTCGGATCGGCCGTCACCATCAAGCGCAATGGCGACGAGGTCCGCGTCGCCGTTGTCCTCGGCCCTGACAGCTCGGCTACCGCAGATACCGAGCGCGCTTGGATCAGCCGAATGGCGATCCGCTACGGCGGACGTTACGAGCTCGATGGCCGCGAAGAGGTCCTGGTCCTGGCCGCCGACGGAGTCGACGAACGCAACGAGCGTGCGGCGCTTCGCAAGGAGCTCGATGAGGCCCGCATGCAGGGCGAGGCGTATGCCCGTGAGCTCGCCCAGGTGTTCGCGCATGGCGAAGAAAGCTCGACCTCGAGTTTCCCTCCGCCTCTCATGCCCTCCGGTGGCGAGCGTCTTTCGGCCGTGAGCCGTCTTGCCGGTGGCGTCGCCGCGTTGCTCCGCGGGGTCATCTCTCCGGCGCTTCGGGAGCTCGGGGAGCTGCGTGCGGCAGCCCCTAAATACACCTCTCCCGACCTCGAACACGCCTCCGAAGACCTTCTCGAAAGCGCCTACCGTCGCCTCACCAACCTGGCCGACGTCGTTGCCGAGCTCGCCGTCGTCGGCGAGATCGATCTCAGTAACGTCGGGTTCGAAACTGAGCTCGCGGAAGTCGTGAGGGGCGCGCTCCGAGTGCTCGAAGGAAAGCTCCAGCGCGCGGGCGTCGAGGTCGACCTCGTCGTGGACCGTCCTGTCGCCGTCCGTCTTTCCGCACGCACCGCAACCGTGCTCGTGCGAGAGCTCGTAAGCCACGCTATTACCGCGTCCCCTCGCGGCGCCAAAATAACCGTCACGATCGGTGTTGAAGCGGGACGGGCCCGGCTCACCGTAGATGACGCCGGGGCCGTGCTCCCCCATGTGGCGCACCGCGCGTTCTTAGCGCTCGAAATGGATCCCGCTACCTATGGCCGTCCAAGCGCTATACCGCTCTTCGTTGCCGCTGAAATCGCCTCCTTTGCCGGAGGGACCCTCGAGCTTGGCGATGCTCCCGCAGGGGGGCTCCGAGCAGTCGTGAACTTTGCTGGGTGAAACCGAACGGAAATCGTGCAAGGAGACTCGAATCCGATGAAGATCCTCGTTATTGAAGACTCGGACTCGATCCGCCGCATGATCGAGACCCTCGTCGCCGCCAGAGGCCACAAAGTCCATGCGGTCAACACCGGAGCCAAGGGGCTCGAGGCTGCGTTCGCCGATGTCCCCGACGCCATTCTCCTCGACCTGCATCTGCCAGGCACGTTCGACGGGTTCGGCGTCTGCGAGCGTCTGCGCGCCAACGACACCACGCGCGCGGTCCCCATCATCATCATCAGCGCCATGTCCGATGACGCGACCAAGCAGCGCGCCGCCGAAAAAGGAGCGACCGCTTACTACACCAAACCTTTCAGTCCCACGGCCTTGCTCAAGGTCCTCGAAACCATCCAAAACAAGCCTCTCCACTAGCTGCTTGAGGTCATCGCATGCCGACCTACCTCGAGACCCTCGAAGAAAAAACCTCCGCCCTTCGCGCCCCCATCGCCCCAGACAGACCGGGCGGCACGGACATGTCCTTCGACCCAGCCTTCGAACAGGTCAAAGCCGAGGTCGACAAGCTCCAGGGACTCGCAGGAACCCTCCCCAATTGGTCCATTGTTGCCTCGGGAGCCGACACCCTCCTGCGCACCAAGGTCAAAGACCTACGTCTCGCCACCTGGCTCGTCGTCGCCAAGATGAACCTCGAGGGGTGGTCTGGACTCGCCGAGGCCGTCTGCGTCTACCGCGCTCTCCTTCGTGACTTCTGGCCCGTGCTTTTTCCCGAGGTCAAACGCGCCCGTGCTCGCGCCAACCTGGTCCTCTGGATGGGCGACCAGATCGTCGCCTTCTTCGAACCCAAGATCGTCACCGCCAACAACGCCGACGGGGTCCGCGCCAGCAGCGACCTTCTGACCAACATCGACGTCCTTCTCGCGGAAAAACTCGGGGACCTTTACCCGGGACCTGGAAGGCTCCGCTCTCTGATGCGCGACAAGCTTCGCGTCCTTCCCGAGCTCACGCCTCCTCCTGTTGCTTCCACTGCCCCCGCACCTCCTACCGCCGTCCCCCAAGCAAGTGCCCCTGCACAACGTCCTGCCGACCGTCCTCGCCCCGCCGAGCCCGTACGGGTTGTCGACCGAGCCGACCTCGGTCGTGTCCTCGAGGCGAGCGCCAAGACCTTGCAGAATGCAGCCGAAACGATGCGTCGCGCAGACCCCGCGCGTCCTCTTGCCTACCGTGTGCAGCGTCTGGCGCTCTGGCTCGACCTCGAAGACGCTCCTCCCACAGAAGACGGCCTGACACGTCTTCCTCCTCCCGACGACCGGGATCGAACCTTGTTGGACACGCTCATGGCGGCAGCGTCCTGGACCGACCTCCTTCGTCGCGCCGAGGAGCTCACCGGCCAGTACCTTTTTTGGTTCGACCTTCACTGGATGGTGGCCCTCGCCATGGAGCGCCTTGGCGCGTTGTTCGTTCCTGCGCGGGATGAAGTGGGCCGCGAGCTGGTGATGTTGTTGATGCGCTTTCCGACTCTCGCGGGGCTTCGGTTTTCCGACGGCACTGCGTTTGCGCGACCTCAGGCCGTGGCGTGGCTCGAGGGGGAGCAGAAGAAGTTGGGAGCCGGAGGCGGCAGCGGGCCCAGTGCAGCGAGTGCTGAGGACGACGAGGTGACGCGGCGTTTCGACGAGGCGCGGGAGCTGGTTTCGGGGGGCAAGACGGCCGAGGGACTTGCCCTGGCGATGGCGCTTTCGCAGCGAGGGGCTGACGCGCGAGTGAGGTTTCGATCGCGTCTTACGGTGGCGCGTCTTGCCATGGACAGTGGTCGGGTCGATGTGGCGCGTCCTCTGTATGAGGGGCTTCTTGACCAAGTGGCGCTGTATCGACTTGAAGAGTGGGAGCCCACACTTTGCGCTTCGTTGTACGGGGGCCTTCTCACCTGTCTCAAGGCGCTTGCGCACGACGACGAGGCTCACGACGCACACGACGCGAGGGCCAAGCAAGCGGCGATGTTCGACAAGCTGTGCTGCTTCGATCCTTCTGCAGCGATCAAGCTTGCTCCCTGAGACGCTCGTGTGCTGACTTCACTCCTTGCCGACTGACAGCCAACTGGCTGGATTCAATCGTGTTGTTTTCTGTTCCTTGACGCCCCCTCTGCAATCCTTTAACAGTCTTTGAGGAGGCAAACGGATGGGCAGTCGAAACCTGTTGCCGCTTCTCGTCGCAAACCGGCTTACCCGTGGGTCCACAGGGCATGGGGAGGAAGGGTTGCCAATGGCGGCAGCGATTCGGATCCCGCAGCGGGTGGCGTTGCCGGTAGAATTTCCGGCGTTCTCACCAGCGCTGTTTGTCCATGAGGGGGCGCGTCAGTCTCTCCAGCGCAGGCTGATGGCTGCCTTCCCTGGACCTGTGGTGCTGTCCATTACGGACAACCGGCATGCGATGGTCACGCACCGCACGAAGGATGGGATCCTGCTCGCTAGGGTGCACCACATGTTCCTCGATGCTCCGTCCCATGTGCAGGACGCGCTCGTGCGCTACGTAGCTCGCGGGGAGCGTGATGCGAGTGCCGTGGTGGGGCAGTACATCGACGCGAGTGGCGACCGCGTGCTTCGTCGGGCGCGCGACGTGAAGCTCGTGACCAAGGGCAAGCATCACGACCTCTTGGCCATTGTCGACGACCTCAACGCTGGGTACTTCGACGGTGGGGTGAACCTTCTCATCACCTGGGGCCATCGAGGAACGGCGCGTTCGGGAGCACGGGTCAGCATCAAGCTTGGAAGCTACAGCGCCATTGACCGGCTCATACGGGTCCATCCCGCGCTCGATCGGAGCTGGGTGCCTGGGTACTTTGTGGAGTACATCGTGTTTCACGAGATGCTGCACCACGTGGTGCCGCCTGAACGAGACGAGGGGCGTACGGTGCTTCATCCCGCGGAGTTCCACGCCCGCGAGCGCGAGTTCCCGCACTACGAGCAGGCGGTCGCCTGGCAGCGAGGACACCTGGAAAGACTCCTTCGCCCCCTGCCTTGATACCGCTGCACTGAAACTCCCTTCCACCCGCAGACCTCACCCCCCCAGCCCCCTCTCCCTCGACATCCTCCTTGCCCATTCGGGCAAAGAAGGATCGTCTTCGAGCGAGGGGGAGTCAGAACTGCGTGTTGCAGTTGCTCTGAGCCCCCTCTCTCGAAGATGGAACTCATTCGAAGAATGAGTTCCATCAAGGGAGAGGGGGTTGGGGGTGAGGTCGGGGTGAGACCCGGGAGGGGCTACGGGAGTGACGGTCCGGGTGGCTTGGCTTCAAGGGCCTTCGAGAACTCCGCCAAATCGATGTGCTTGTCACCGTTTTCGTCGAGTTTCCCCATGATCCCGGCCACCCAAAGAGACCGCGTCAACATGCTGCCGATGTCCGCGTCCTTGAGCAGCGCATCAAGCTCCTTGGTGCTGATCTTGCCATCCCCATTCTTGTCGTAGGCATCGAACATCTTCCGCATGCTCTCCGGAGTCCTGCTGCCGAACTTCTTGTCGAGCAGGCGATAAAGCTTCTCGACCAATTCTTCTTCTTCAGTTGCCATGGTCTTCTCCTTTGACCTGAAACACTACAGAACCAGCGTCTCGATGTGCTCGCCCCAGACACCACGAAGCACGTTGGAGACTTCCCCCACCGTCGCATGCGCCTTGACCGTCTCGAGGATCAAAGGAAGCAAGTTGTCCTTGCCTTTCGCCCCGTTCTCGAGCCGTTGCATCGTGTCGGCGTACTTGGCCGCGTCCCGCTTGCTGCGCATCGACTGCAAGCGTCCCACCTGTTCCTGTTCAATCTTCGGGTTGACCTTCAAGATAGGCACCGGCGCCGTGTCTTGGATAAACGCGTTCTGCCCCACGATGGTGCGCCGCTTGTCCTCGACTTCGAGCTGGTAGGCGTACGCCGTGTTTTGGATCTCCCGCTGCGGGTATCCCTGCTCGATGGCGGCCACCATCCCCCCAAGCTCGTCGATGCGAGCGATGTACTTGTACGCCTCCTTTTCAATGCGGTCCGTGAGCGCTTCGACTGCGTAGCTCCCCGCAAACGGATCGACAAAGTCCGCCACCCCGGACTCGCACCCGACAATCTGCTGGGTGCGCAGGGCGATCGTCACCGCCTCGCTCGTCGGAAGCCCCAGGGCCTCGTCGTAGCTGTTCGTGTGGAGCGACTGGCAGCCTCCAAGAGCCCCCGCAAGCGTCTGGATCGTCACCCGTACGATGTTGTTCAGGGGCTGCTGGGCCGTCAGCGTCATGCCGGCGGTCTGGCCATGGAATCGAAGCGCGCGGGCGCGATCGGTCTTGGCGCCAAAGCGGTCGTGCATCAGCGTGCTCCACATGCGCCTGGCCGCGCGGAACTTGGCGACCTCCTCGATGAGGTTGTTGTGGACATTGAAGAAAAACGATAGCTGCGCGCCAAAGTGATCGACATCAAGGCCCGCGTCCTGAGCCGCCTTCACGTACGCCATGCCGTCGGCCAACGTGAAGGCAACTTCCTGGACCGCGTCGCAGCCGGCCTCTCGAATGTGGTAGCCGCTGATGGAGATCGTGTTCCACTTGGGAACCTCGGCGGCCGAGAACGCGAAGATGTCGGTGATGAGCCGGATCGATGGGCGCGGCGGATAAATGTAGGTTCCACGCGCCATGTACTCTTTGAGGATGTCGTTCTGCACGGTGCCGCGCAGCACCTTGCGGGGCACTCCGTTTTCCTCGGCGACCGCGATGTACAGGCACAGCAGGATACCCGCTGTCGCGTTGATGGTCATCGAGGTGGAGATCTTGTCGAGGGGCAGCCCTTGGAAAAGGGTGCGCATGTCCTCGATGGAGTCGATGGCCACGCCGACCCGTCCAACCTCACCGAGGGACTTGGGATCGTCGGAGTCGTGTCCCATCTGCGTTGGGAGATCGAAGGCCACGCTGAGGCCGGTCTGCCCTTGTTTCAACAGGTACTGATAGCGCTCGTTGGACTCGTGGGCTGTGCCGAAGCCGGCGTACTGGCGCATGGTCCAGAGGCGGCTGCGGTACATGTTGGGCTGGACACCGCGCGTGAAAGGCGGCTTGCCAGGGAACCCCAGATCGCGCACCGGGTCGAACCCGATGGCGTCGAGGTGCTCGGGCCCGTAGAGCGGGTCCGCGTCGACGTGCCCGGCCAGGTCGGCCACGCGAGCGCGCGGCTTGTCTCGGGCTTCGGCAGGTTTCAGTGTCGTCTCGATCCAGTCGTTTCGGAGCTTGCCGTAATCTGACATGACCCGGTGGGATACCACAGGCGAGCAGACACGTTGCGACCGATACGGCCCGTCAGCCCGTCAGCCAGGCGGCGTCAGAGTCGATGGACGCCGCATGCGAAGCAGCGACGCAAGGCCCTCGCCCGCCGCGATCGACAGCGTCTCGAGCTCCTCTCGCGCCCTCTGCGGATCATCAATCCCCCCAACGACCACGAGCAACACGGCGCGCCCCTCCACCCGCGCCGTCACCGCCATCGCATCGTCCGATGTCCCCAAAAAGGGGTCGAGCACCCGCGGTGTGTCGCCCACATGAACCTGGTCGTCGCTGAGCGCACGCGCCAAGAAACCGGACGCTATCTCCGCACGCGAGATGGTGAGTCCTTTGAAGCGGCTCGAGTCGCCGAGCAAGCACGCGTGCCCCACCACGGCATCGCGTTTGACCACGAACACGCACACGCGTTCGGCCAGCGCATGGCAGGCCCCCATCAGCCGATCGATGAGGTCATCGCGGTCCATTGCGGTCTCCAAGTGCTGCTTGGCCAACGCGATGTTCGAAATGGAAGGAGGCGGCGACGGCTCGGTTGGACGGTCCCCGTCCGAGTCGGCGGCTTCGGGCAAGAGACTTGGCGACTGCGCCCATGTGAGCATGGAGAGGGCCAGTTCGATCTCGCCCAGCGACGCCTGCACCTGGCGGGTTCTTGTCCCCAGGCAACGTGCGATCTCCATCGAGGCGTGCTCGCTGAACGGGTCGGCGACGGCGACGAGCATGGCGTCAGTGGAGCGATCCCTTCCCAGCGGAACGGCGAGAAGACGCTGGCAAAGGTCGGCAGGGAGGCGCGCGACGGCGGCGAAGTCGGGGAGCAACGACGAAACTTTGGGCACTTCGCCCCGTGCGAGCTCGGCGTCGAGACGTTCGGGTTGCAACGCACCGGTGGCGAGGAGCGCACGAATGAGGGGGATCCGGTCGGCGAGCGAGGTCCCGATGGCCTCGGTCAGGGCCTCGTCGGATACGGCTCCAGAACGGAGAAGGGCACGGGCTAGTTCGAAGCTCACCCGGTCAGCTTAGGGACTCCCCAAGAAATACGTCGAGCCGTCTCGAGCCCTCAACCGATCCCAAACAAGGTCCGCTGGTCGCCTTCCGTTCTCACCCGAAGTCCAGATAAGCCCCGCTGGTCGCCACCCGTTGTCACTTCACCTCCCAGATAAGCTCCGCTGGTCGCCACCCACGGTCACTTCACCTCCCAGATAAGCTCCGCTGGTCGCCACCCACGGTCACTTCACCTCCAGATAAGCTCCGCTGGTCGCCACCCACGGTCACATCACCTCCCAGATAAGCTCCGCTGGTCGCCACCCACGATCACATCACATCCCAGATAAGCTCCGCTGGTCGCCACCCACGATCACATCGCATCCCAGATGAGCCCCGCTGGTCGCCACCCACGATCACATCACATCCCAGATGAGCCCCGCTGGTCGCCGACTACTTCTGAAGCGCCGCGTAAAAGAACGTCGCCCCGCGTCGCACACGCAGAAAGAGCTGACCAGACTGCGCTGCCTGTTGAAGGTGTGCGCTCGTCGGATCACGCTGCCCGTTGGCTTCGACAACTAAGTCGCCTTGTTTCAGTCCCGCGCGGTCCGCTCCCGAGCCTGGATGCACCGCTGTGACAAGGCACGCGTTCTTTGGCGGCAGTCCCGACTGAGCGGCCTGTTGCGGCGACAGGTCGCGGACAGACAGTCCATACCCTGGCTGCGGAACCACTTGCTGTTGCACTGGGGCGGGCGGCACCGGGGGCTCGGGACGGGCCGCTAGGATCACACTTGCTCCGAAGCGCTTGGTGTCGCGTACCACCTCCAGAACCACAGTCTCGCCAACGTCGTGGGAAATGGTCTCGCGAATGAGCTCGTGGGCGTCGTGAACGGGCTTCGAAGCGACCACGATGATGACGTCGCCGGGACGCACATTGGCGCGGTAGGCCGGACCTCCATCGGCGACCTGGTTGACAAGGGCGCCTCCACCGCCGGGTTTTGCTTCGAGCTTTAGGGCGGTCGCGAGCTCGGGAGTGAGGTCCTGGACGCCGACGCCCATCCATGCCCTCTGGACCCGTCCCGTGGCCAGGATCTGTCGCGCCACGCGGTCGGCCATGTTCGACGGGACCGCGAAGCCGATGCCGCTCGCCTTGCCGACGATCATGGTGTTGATGCCGATCACCCGTCCATCGAGATCGCACAGGGGACCGCCCGAATTGCCTGGATTGATGCTGGCGTCGGTCTGGAGGTAGTCCTCGATGGAGTTCATACCGAGCCCGCCTCGTCCTTTGGCGCTGAGGACCCCTGCGGTGACGGTGTAACCGAGTCCGAAGGGGGAGCCGATGGCGACGACCCATTCGCCGACGCGGGCGGCATCGGAGTTGGCGAGGCGGGCGGGGACAAAGTTTTGGCCTTCGACTTTTACGACCGCGAGGTCTGTGGCGGGGTCACGACCGAGGAGTCGAGCGGGCAAAACGCGTCCATCGCGAAGGCGGACGTTGATGGTGAGGGCGTCTTCGACGACGTGGTTATTGGTGAGGATCGCGCCATCGGCGGTGAACATGACGCCCGATCCCATGCCGCGAGCGATGGGGGAATCGACGCCCTGGGCGCTACCGAACCATTGTTGGAGGGCTTCGGCGCGGGGGTCGCGGGAGGTGATGTGGAGCTGCACGACGCTGGGACTGACGCGGTCGGCGACGGCGACGAAGGCTTCGGAGAGGCGGCGGGCTTCGGCCTGCGCTTGAAGCTGGGACGCCGAAGGGGGGGGAGCGGTTTGCGCCGAAGCGATTTGGGCGACGAACGAGAGGGCAAGGAGTGCGAGAAATCGAGTTCGCATGGGCCGACCCTAATCCCGACGGCGAGCGAGCGCGAAATCGTCACATTCGGAGTCGGGAGGGCTGCTCGCGGGAGCGGGGACGCCCTAGCTACAGGACGCCCTAGCTACAGGTCACGTGGCGCTCGCGACACTTTTCGGACGACCTCTCGCGACGGTTGTGGGCACAATGCGGGCGGAGAGTGATCCATGCCGACCAGTTTTGTCCAGAGTGATGCCAGAGACGTGATCCGCGCCTTGAACATGCTCATCGACACGTGCACCGATGGGGAGCGTGGCTACCGTCATGCCGCCGCGGATGTTCACGATGCGGAGGTGAAGACGCTACTTACGGGCTACGCCGATCAGAGGGCTCGTTTCGTACGCGAGCTTCAAGTCGCGGTAGCCGGCCTTGGAATGCCCGAGCCTCCAGTTTCGCAGGGGAGCCTGATGGGGGCGCTGCATCGCGGCTGGATCGACACGCGCGCCAAGGTCGGGACACCGTCGGTCCAAACCATTTTGAGCGAGTGCGAGCGTGGGGAGCTCGTGGCGCGCAAGGCATATGAAGAGGCGCTGCAGACACTGATGCTGGTCGATGTCAACACGCTCGTGTTGTCGCAATTTGCTGCGGTCAAGGGGGCTCACGAGGCTCTTCACGGGCTGGTCGAGAAAGGGCAGGTTGAGAAAGGGCACTGATGGTTTCTCACGCGCATGAGCGCCAACAGGAGGTCCCCATTCGTTTCCGGCGCACGCTAGGTGGGCACGGGATGACCACGGAAGCTCTCGTGTTTTGCCACGAGACCGGACACTGGACGGCGCTCAACGCGTGTCGCCACTGCGCGACGGCGACGCTTTCGACACCCGAGCGCGAGGCGGACTGGCGTCTGCTTTGCGAGCGCGAGCCGATAGCATCGGCGGGCGAGCTACGGAATCCGCTGGTATCGGTGGCGATGCTTCGCGAGCTATTGTGTGTCGAGCCAAAGGTGCGGATCGAGCCGGTGGTTTCGGCGTTTCTCGAGTACGACGCCGAGATAGCGGTTGTGATCGACGCGAACGGGCATCTTATTGGAGAGCTTTCGGCAGCCGAGCTCTTTCGGGCTCCGTCACGAGCGACGGCGGAGGAGGCGATGAGTCCTTCAGCCACGACGCTTCTCGAGTCGACTCCGGCGCTCGACGCGCTTCAGCTCATGGTAACGCGTGACATCCATCATCTCCCGATCCTCTCGGCAGGCAAGGTGGTGGGCATCGTCACGCCGTTTGCGATGCTTCGATGGCTTGCAACCTTTGTCCCAGCGAGTACTTTCGGCCGCAGAGGCGCATGAAAGACAGAACAGACCTCATCAAACGCTTTATGACTGTGGCGCCGCATTCCATTGGATTTCGCGAGTCGCTAGCGAGCGCTCACGCACTGATGCGAAACCACAGTCTCCGTCACCTTCCCGTGCTCGACGGGACCAAACTGGTAGGTATTGTTTCCGAGCGCGACCTGTATCTCATCGAGACGCTACGGGACGTGAATCCCGAGGACGTACGGGTTGAAGAGGCGATGACTGTTCGCACGTATTGTGTGAGCCCTGAGACTTCCCTCGAGGAGGTTGCGGGCCAGATGGCGGAGCACAAGTACGGGTGTGCTTTGGTGCTCGAAGGGGACGCGGTCGTCGGAATGTTTACGACGGTCGACGCTCTCCGGGTGCTCGTGCATTTGCTGCATCGAGTCCCTCACCCCCCCTCTCCCGAGTGACAATTCCGAGTGGCGTACATTTCCCTGTTCCGGGAGTAAGGTACCGGAAACGCATTTCGGCACCGCTAGGTTCCTGTCAAAAAGCCGCAAGGACATGGCCGCTGTCTCATGGCACATCGCGTGCGAGGGGCCGGCCGTCCGCATAAGCGGCGTCAATTGGAGGTTATTATGGCAAAGGTAATGAATTCAACGGACTCGTCGAGTTTGGCCGAAGTGGTCGACCGGATTCTTGACAAGGGCATCGTGATCGACCTGTGGGTGAAAGTTTCCCTCGTAGGGATCGAGCTTCTCTCCATCGAAGCGCGCATTGTCGTAGCGTCCGTAGAAACCTATTTGAAGTATGCGGAGGCCATTGGCCTAACGGCTTCGGCAGCGGTTCCAGCGGTCTGACGTTTCCACGCATTTCCTGGGGGCGGGCGGAGTTGCTTCGCCCCCGGGAGGGCGACTAATATCAGTCGACAATTGATAAAATATAATCGTCTACTCTCAGTGGTTACGTCCCAGGCGATGGAAACAGAGACGCATCTATTGATCACGGAGGGCGTTCATGCCTAGGCTGAAAAGTATCTCAGACACCAAAACATTATCATCCATTCGGGGAGCCGGAACCCTTGCCAAGGAACGGCATGATCGGCAGTTTCGGATCGCGTGGCTAGAATTCGAGCGCTCTCGAAAACTCAAAGAGAGGGCATTCCATCTTCGCAAGCTGAAGGAACTGGACGATCGCCTTCGAGAGATCGAGGCCGAGTGTCAGAAACAGGCGGCCGCAATGCAAGCGGAGTCCCCCTCGGCGCCCCAACCTGCCGCCGCCACCACCACACGACGTGTTCTTCGATACTAATTGGGAGCAAAGAGGGTCATGCCATGCGGATGAAGATAAACTGTCTTTCCTGTGGACATTCGATGGAACTGAGCGACGCGTATGAAGACTATCAAGGGGAGGTGCGTTGCTGGGGCTGTCGGACGACCCTTCAGGTGACGATCGAGAAGGGGAAGCTGAAGGCGATGCAGCGGGGGGTGAGTGACCGCGAAGTCCCCCGACAACCGGTTGAATAGATGGAAACAGGGCGTTACCTCTATGGGTTCGTGAGAGGAGCCGAGACCGTGTCCTTTGGGGCGATGGGGCTCCCCTGCCATGGTAAGCCTGCGATCGCATATACGATAGCGGTCGACGGTGTTGCTGCCGTGGTGAGTGAATTCGGAGCGCGGGAGAGAATCCTCCCGATCCGAAAGAACCTAGAGCCACACCGTTTGGTGATCGGCAAGGTCATGGAAGCCCAGATCATTCTCCCGATGGCCTTTGGTCATGTGGCAAAAAGCGATAAGGATGTCACGCGGGCCCTAAAGCGGCATCATGATGCTATCCTCGACGAGCTTGAGCGTCTTGACGGTATGGCGGAAGTGACGCTGAAGGGGAAGTGGGATGTTCCCAATATTTTCGAATACATGCTCAAGCAAGACCCGGAGTTGACGGCTTTCCGTGATCGCCTCTATCGAGGCAAGCATGTGCCCAACCACGCCGAGAAGATCGAGCTTGGGCGGCACTTTGAACAAAGGTTGGTTCAGGAAAGGCAAGCGCATGTCCAGCGGGTGTTGGATTTTGTGCAAGAGGGAGCGCTTGACGTCAGCGAGAATCCGGTCAAGACAGAGAAGATGGTGATGGATCTCGCTTTCCTGGTGAAGAGTAGCGAGGTCAAGTCGTTTGGAGAGAGGGTCCAAGAGGTTGCAAAGCAGTTTCCAGATGAATTCAGCTTTGCGTACAACGGTCCATGGGCTCCTTTCAGTTTTGTTCAACTCGATCTGCACGCTGCGATGAGGTGAGCTATGGGTCTCTTTACGGCGCCGTTGCTTGGTCTGATGAGGGTGTTCGAAGAGGTCGCGGACCAGGCCGAGAAAGAACTTTACAATGAAGAAAAAGTCAAGACCGAGTTGACTGAGCTTCACGCCAGCTTGGAGGCGGGGGAGATCTCTGAAGAGGAGTTCACGAGCCGAGAAGAGGCGCTAGTGCAAAGGCTTGTGGAAATCGACGAACGCAAAGAACAGAAGAAACGCCATGTCCAACGAAAGAAACGCGGCCCCGGGCGTCGTGCCTAAGGGTCGGCGCACAGCTCTTTCTGTGCGACAGCGACCGGGTCTCCAGGAAAAGCGCATAAGTTTGTCCGAAGTGCTCAACCGCGTGCTCAACAAGGGAGCCGTGGTGGCTGGTGATATTGTGGTATCGGTGGCGGGGGTTGATCTGCTTTACGTTGGGGTCAACCTGGTGGTTTCCTCGGTCGAGACGATGCGTCAGTGGAGCGCGGCGACAGAGAAAGCTCGTGAGGTTTTCCGTGAGTCGGCTGCGGAACAGGGCTTGGCAGCAGGGGAGAGCTAAAGATGAAATATGGAGAAATTCGCGGCACAGACCTCGATGTCTTTGCGGAGGCGCCTAAGCCTCGTGTGAATGCCCCTAAGAAGGTAAACCTCGATCCCGAAAAGGTGGAGCAGGGTTTGACCCAATTGGTCTTGTCGCTCCTCGAGTTGATTCGCCAGCTGGTGGAGAAACAGGCGCTGCGTCGCATCGAAGGGGGGAGCCTTTCGCCCGATCAGGTGGAACGTGTTGGCACCACGCTGTTGCGTCTCGAGGAAAAGATGCAGGAGCTCAAAGCCCACTTCAAGATCAGCAATCTCAACATCGACCTTGGCCCCCTTGGGTCGCTGCTCGACGACGAGCCTCGCGCTAAAAGCAGTCAATCCTTCGCTCACTTAGGGAAATAGTAACATGGCACGTAAGGGCAAAACGGAGGACTTGAATCTAGGAGGCGTGTTTCGCAGCCTTGGAGGGTTTATCGATCTTCTGTCGTCGTTGTCGGAGCAAGGGGAAATCTCGCGCTCTGGACAGGTCGAGGATGGCAAAGAGCGCGTCAAGGCAGTTTATGGGTTCTCCGTTCGCGTGGGAGGCGATAAGAAACCGCACGTCGCGCAGTTTGGAAACGTGAAATCCGATGGCCCCGCTGCGGTTGTAGAGGAATCGCGCGAGCCAATGGTAGATATCTTTGATGAAGACGAGTTTGTCCTTGTCGTCGCGGAGCTTCCAGGGGTTAGCGCGGAAGACATCTCGTTTGAGTTGAAGGAGGATATCTTGGTGTTGACCGCAGCCCATGGCGAGAGGAAGTATCGCAAGGAACTATTACTTCCCTGCACCGTGGACAAGGCGGAGGCCTCCTCCTCCTATCGCAATGGCGTTTTTGAGCTCAAACTCTTGAAAGCCAGATAAACGGGAATGTCTGGCGACATGGAGTCTGAAGTCTTATATCTGTACGGTATTACCGCGGAAGGCCAACGGTTGCCCGAGGTCGCTTCGACTTCCCTCTTTGCCATCTCGGACTCCAAGTTATCTGCCATCGTCGAGCGGGTGTCGGCAGAGGAGTTCTCTCCTGAAGTCCTCGAAGTCAAGCTCCAGTCGGTAGCGTGGATCGCCGTCGTGGCCCGCAAACACCAAGATGTTTTGCAGTCTGCCATGCGTTCTGGGGCCGTGATCCCCGCCCAACTTTGCACTCTTTTCAGTCACGCAGACGCGGTTCGGCAATCCCTTGCCGCCAATGCCGAGCAGTTTCTCGATACGCTTGGTCGGCTTGATGGGCGCCAGGAGTGGGGCGTCAAAATCTTTGTTGATGAAACAAAGGTTTGCGTAACCAACGCTAAGCTGCAGGCTCTGGAAGCGAGCGCTCAAACGGCAAGTCCGGGGTATGCCTTTGTTCTCACGAAACAGTGTGATGCCTTGCGCGCCGCGCTTTGCAGCGCGCGAATTGACGAGATTGTCGATGACATTGTGGGCTTGCTCGATAACCTTCCCTTAGAGGTTCGGTTCAAGGCCATTTTGCCAGCCGCCGCCACCGGCCGCTCGGAGACGATGATCCTCAATGCTGCGGTCTTGGTGAGCGACGAGGGGCACAAGTCGTTGATGTCCGAGCTCGATCAGCTTGCGGCGACTCTGCAATCCGATGGCGTGGAGTTCGAACTCAGTGGGCCTTGGCCGCCCTACAGCTTTTGTGGGGAAGAAGACGACGAAGACGAGGATTCCACAGATCCTGTCGAAGTCTGATGTTCATGCCCCCTTTGTCAGACCCCATAAGATTGGCCTGCAACGGAAAGCTAGGTACATTCGCCTAAAGCAGGCATGCTTGGCCCGTGCTGCCCCTCCCCCTTCGCTACCAACTGCAAACCCGCCTCGGCCAGGGGGCAGGCGGCGAAGTCTGGGCCGTGCGCGACCGCGCTTCAAACAGGCTTCTCGCCGTCAAAGTGATCGCTTTCATGGCCTCCGACGCCGAAGGGCTCGCGCTCGTTCGGGAAACCATGGCTCTCTCGGGACTCCAAGGGCTGGGCCTTCCCGAAATCGTTGCGTTCGGAACCCTCGCCGACGGTCGGCGCTACATGGTCCGGGAGCTTATCGAGGGACACAGCCTCGAAGCCGTGCTCGCAGACCCGAGTCTTCCTACCCCGTGGCCACAGCCACTGGTCGACATCTGCGACCAGCTCACCACACTCCATCGGGCCGGGATCCTCCATGGTGACATCAAGCCTGCCAACATCATCGTAGGAGGCCGAAACACACTGGTCGACTTTGGACTGGCTGCCCCTTGGCGCGAACAAGGCACCGTCCCCTCCGGCCTAACGCCCAAGTACGCGGCTCCCGAGCTGCTTGCAGGTGAATGCCTTACCGTTCGCGCCGAAGTGTACGCCCTCGGGGCTACCCTTGCCGAGACGCTCACCCGTAGGGGAGCTGAGCTCGATGCAACCTTACGACTGTCCCTCGAAGCGATCGCTGCCCATGCGATGGCGCCTGTCCCCTCGCAGCGTCCGCCCAGTGTCGACGAGATCGCCAGTGACCTTCGGCAAGCCATGCGGCTGTCCCCAAGAACCACACGTTCCGACTCGTGGCCTGTCGTGGGGCTCGAGGCCACTGCGCAAGACCTCCTGGTGCGTGCCCTGGCGCTCGGCAATGGAGAAGCCCTTGCCATCGAGGGACCCAAGGGTTCGGGGAAAACAACGTTGCTTCATCGCCTTGCTTGGACCCTCGGCATTGCTGGGCATGCCGTGGCGAGACTCGACGCAAGCTCCGCAACCGTGCAGCTCGTGGAGCTCGAACTTAGCGAACATCCAGCGTTTGTCGTGCTCGACGATGTCGCGCTGTTTGACCAAGACTGCCTAGAGTTGCTGCGGTCAGCTTCCCACCTGCGCATCTTGGGCGCGGGGACTCGCAACGAGGTAGGACTCTGTTCCGCAAGTCGTGTTGCCTCTTTCCCAGTGCCGCCCCTTGACGCACGTTGGGCCGACGACCTGATGCAGCGGGCAATCCCGTCCCTTTCCGAGGCAATGCGGGCCCATCTCTTTGCCGCCTCAGGGGGATATCCGGGACCGCTGCGCGCCACACTTCGACAGCTCGCGCACCGTCCTGTCGTGTCGATAGAAGACCTCGACATGTCCCTTGCCGGTTGTCCTCCACCGCCGTCAAGAGATAACGCGCTCCGCACCATCGAGCAAGCCCTGGACATGGGACACTTCGAAGAGGCAAGTGCACTCTTGGCAGGGCAAGATAGCGTCAGGGCAGAGGACTCGACACTGGTACGGGTGGCCGTGGCACGAGCCAGACTGTCTCTAGGACGCGGTGATGCCACAGAGGCCGAGAACGCTCTTGCAACCGTCGAGGGACTTGCGCCAAGAACCGCACTTTTCCGTGTTTGGCTTGTGACCCGTGCTCGTGCAAGCTTGCGCGTCGGCGACCATGCGCATGCCATCACCCTTGCGGACAGTGCTCTCGCCGCGTGCGATGGGGACGCTAGCGACCCGGTAGCTTCGGACGCCCTTTCGGTGCGCGGGGTCGCGCTGGCGCTCACGGGACAGGACCCTGCAGCATTGGAGTCCCTTGCCTCTGCGGTGGGTCTTGCCAAGCAGCTTGGCGACACGCGTCAGGAAGCTGTCGCCTTGGGCTCACTCGCTTTTGCCCACCAGCGCGCAGGCAGGACCGCAGAGGCGCGTATTGCCTACCAGGGCTCGCTCGCTGCCGCGGAAAAGGCCCGGGACGCTGCGACAGTAGCCGCGATGCGTCTAAACCTGGCAGGACTCGCGCAAGCCGAGGGAGATCTCGCAGGAGCCCTCGCCGAGCTCGAGGCTGCCGTGGACCTTGGAGAACGGGCTGGAGGGATTCTCGCAGTCCAGCAAGCGCGTCTCAACCTCGCAACCCTCGACGTCTATCTTGGGCGCTATGCCCGTGCCGCGGCTTCTATGGCGTCCATGCAGCCCGAGCGCCTTGCACCAAACCTTAGGGCACAACTGGCAGGGATCCAGGCGGAGCTCGCGTCCCGCACTGGAGACGAAGCTCGCGGCGCCAAGCTGTACGAACAGGCTGCACAGGCATGGGAGGCTTTGGGACGGCGTCACGATGCCATCGAAGCGCGTCTCGAGGGGCTCTTGGTACGTGCCAATGGGACACACCACGAGGACCATTCCACGCTAGCGCGCGAGTTGGCTTCCATCGAGAGCCAGCAAGACAAGGCCGCCGGCTTTGGAGAACACGCCCCGCTTGCGTCGTTGGTGACTGCGGCCATTGCACGACGTTCAGGGGATGAAGCTGCAGCACGTCGAGCCCTCGATTGCGCGGTCGCCGAGGCCGAGCGTTGCCATCGCCACGAATGGGAATGGCAGGCGCGCGACGCACGGAGCCGTTTGGCTGCTGCGCAGGGGAGTCTTGCGCTGGCCCGTCGCGATACGGAAGCCGCGCTGGCGATCCTCGAGGAGGCTGCAGCGAGCCTTCCTAGGGACCTGCGTGAGGTGTTCTGGAACGAGCCCAGACGACGTGCCATTCGACAGGCGCCCCAATGGACTGCGGACTTCACAGCTCCTCGAACGGAAGACAAGTTGAGGCGTGTGCTGGAGCTTACGCGCGACCTTGCACGAGAGCACGACATGGAACGGCTGCTGGGACGGGTCACCGAGCACGCTTTGGCGCTCTTGGGGGGCGAGCGGGGCTTTGTGCTTCTAGGGGATGAATCGGGCAAGCTGTCGCCCCATGCGGCGCGCAGCAGGAAGGGGGATGAGCCCCACGCGCAGTTTTCTCATTCCGTTGCACAGCAAGTACTGACCACTGGGGAGCCGGTGCTCGCGGTGAATGCTTGCGACGACGTGCGTCTTGCCCAAGCAGTTAGTGTCCACCAGCTTTCGATCCAGTCGGTGGCGTGTGTTCCCATTCGGGGGGCTCCTCCGCTGTGCAAGACCATCGGTGCCCTTTACGTAGAAACGGGGGCAGGACGTAGGTTTCAAGAGGAGCTTCCAACGCTCCTTGCGTTTGCGGACCAAGCTGCCATCGCCATTGAAAACGCGCGGCTGCTCGACGAGAACCGCCTGCGTGCCGAAGAGTTGACCCGGACCAACGCCGAGCTAGCAGTGGCTCGGGATCGCCTTGCGGCCCTGGTGGGCATGCGGACCGAGCAGCTTGCGGAAGCACGTCGCGACCTCAAACAGGTCCGAGCCGAGCTGCGAGGGCACTTCGGGTATGCAGGACTGGTCGGCACCAGCGCTCCAATGCGTCGGCTCTATGCGCTTATCGAGCGAATCAAGGAGACAGATATCCCCGTGCTGATTTCCGGTGAGAGTGGCACAGGAAAGGAGGTGGTGGCAAAGGCTATCCATGGGACAGGACCGCGCGCGAAAAAGCCTTTTGTGGGGGTCAACTGCGGGGCGATCCCGGCGCAGCTGCTCGAGAGCGAGCTCTTTGGTTGCGTACGAGGGGCGTTTACCGGGGCGGACCGGGACCGCAAGGGGCTCTTTCGCGAGGCGGACGGCGGGACTCTGTTGCTCGACGAGATTGGCGAGATGCCTCAGAAGATGCAGGCAGGGCTGCTCCGGGTGTTGCAAGAGCACGAAGTGCGTCCCGTCGGAGGCACCAAAGAGGTTGCTATCGATGTGCGTGTGCTGGCGGCGACCAATCGGAACCTAACGCAGATGGTAGCGGACGGGACCTTTCGGGAGGACCTGTATTATCGCCTTGCCGTTGTGGAGCTGCGGCTCCCTTCGCTTCGCGAGCGTCTGGAGGATCTGACACCGCTGATCGATCATTTTCTTACGATCTTTGCGTCGAGGTACCGTCGGGAGCGAAGAGGAATTGCAAGGTCGGCTCTTCGCAAGTTGGCGGCGTACCCGTGGCCGGGCAATGTCAGGCAGCTTGAACATGTGTTGCTAAGCGCATGGCTGATGAGCGACGCTGAAGAGCTGCAGCCCGACGACCTGGAGCTTCCTGTTGTCGCCCCGCCTCGTCAGGAACCTGCGCCGCGCCCCACGGAAACGAGCGTCACCCCGCCGGGGAGCGAAGCGGAGTTCAGGTGTTCGGAGCGGGAACGGATTCTGAGTGCGCTAGCGGAGTGCAATTGGAACAAGGTAAAAGCAGCGCAAAAAGTGGGGCTTGCCCGGCGAACGTTTTACCGACGCTTGAAAGAGTTCGGGATTTTGTGAGCATCGGACTGCTCCCCTACCCCACCTTTTGACAAGCTTCCTTCTCCGCTACCAACACGTCGACCTGATAGCTCATGACCGCGCGGTCGTGCAACCGGACGTTCCATGGGACTTGGCGCTGCTCACCACATAGCCTCAACCCGTCCACCGAGGCCGGATGCCCCCCCTTGGTTAGCAGTGCGCGCACAATGCGCTCGCTCGAGCCCCCGTCGGGCCCACGCTGCGAGTGGCCTCCAAGCCACCCGTCAACAGACGTCGCCGCTGTCGACCAGTCATACGGTGAGGTCACAATGGCTCGCCCCTGCGCTCCAAGTAGCCGTGCAATGGTCACCAGAAGCTCCCTCGGCGCTGCCACGCAGTCGATCACATTGAGCTCAACTTAGACCGCTGGCGGGGCGACCATTTGAACGGTGGATCCTTGACCGCCGATCTCGATGGCCCCGTGAAGCCGTCGTTCGAGCATGAGCGCGCTTCAGGGTCTTCCCTCGTTTGGAGGCCCGAGGATCAACATTTGCT
>CAITRH010000701.1 GCA_903894755.1 uncultured delta proteobacterium | reverse complement strand
GGGAACGATGGCAGCGGGTGGGGGGACGATGGCAGCGGGTGGGGGAACGATGGCAGCGGGTGGGGGAACGATGGCAGCGGGTGGGGGAACGATGGTGCGACCCACACCAACAATTGGCTTGCCCTAGCCGCCGATCCGTGCGAAGCGGTTTCTCCATGAGACAACCGATTTCCTGGGCCATCTTCGCGTGTAGCTTGGTGGCGGTGGCGGCGTGCAGCTCGGATACATCGAGCAGCGAGAACAATGTGATCGACAGCAAAAGCGCTGCGCAAGAGAATGGAGGATGCCCTGCAGCGATCGGCACAAAAGTCGCTGGCGCAGCATGTACCGCTGCCTCGGAGTGCGCTTCGACCTGTTGTCCCTGCAGTACCGGGAGCCGCTCGTGGCGAGCTGCCTACTGCAACGGGACTTGCGCAACCGCAGCGAAGGCGTGTGAGATCACGCGCAGCGATTCACTTTTCTGCGCCCCCTAGACGTGATCTCCGTCTCCAACCTCACCAAACGCTACGGCCCCCGCGTCGCTGTCAATAACGTTAGCTTCGAGATCGCCCGAGGCGAGGTCGTCGGCTTCCTCGGACCCAACGGCGCCGGAAAAACGACAACGCTGCGCATTCTTGCCGGGGTCCTCGACAAGACCCAAGGGGTTGTCCGTATCGCTGGCCACGACATCTCAACGCACGGTCTAGACGCACGCAGCGCTGTCGGCTACATGCCTGAAGCAGTGCCGCTCTATCCCGAGATGCGCGTCGGCGAATACCTCACCTTCCGCGCCGAGCTCAAAGGGGTAACCCGACACGCACGCAAAAACGCAGTCCATGCTGCCATGGAACGCGCCAAAGTCACCGACTACAGCGCAACACTCATAGGCAAGCTCTCCAAAGGGTACCGTCAACGCGTCGGCCTTGCCGATGCTCTCGTCGCTTCGCCTCCTATCCTGATTCTCGACGAACCCACTGCAGGGCTCGACCCCAACCAAATTCGAGACGTCCGCGCCCTTGTCCGCTCGTTGGGCAAGGACCACACAGTGCTTCTGTCAACGCATATCCTCCCAGAGGTCGAGGCAAGCTGTGACCGTGTGCTGCTCCTCGCCCACGGGACCTTGGTCGCCCAAGGCCCCACCGAACAACTGCGCGCTCTGCAAAAACCTACCGGGCTCGACCTCGTGCTCCGGGGCGACGAGGCCATCGCGCGGACAGTCCTCGAAGCCCATCCCGCTGTCGATGCCCTTGTCTTCTCCAGTGCCGCTTCTACCTTTGCCGTGCACTGCACCTGGAAAGCATCCCAAGACTCCGCAGCCTTGGCCGCGGAAGGGACCATCGATGCGCTGGTGCGCGCTGGAATCGCTGTCCGCGAGGCCCGAGCCGTTGGAGGCTCGCTCGAGGACGTGTTCGCGGCCCTCACGCGCGAGGAGACGCCATGAAAGGCTTTTGGCCCATCTACAAGCGGGAGCTGTTTGCGTTCTTTGTCACACCGCTCGCCTGGATTCTCATCTTGGTCTTCCTGTTTGTGCAAGGTATGCACTTCTTCTTGCTTGTCGACACGTTCGCCCGGCAGAACGAAGTCGGCGCAGACCAATCGCCCCTCCAGGTGTTTTTTGGCGACACAGCGCTGCTCTACATGATTTTGTTCTTGCTGGTACCTGCCATGACCATGCGCCTGTTTGCCGAGGAGCGGCGCAGTGGGACCATGGAAACCCTCCTGTCGGCTCCCGTGTCGAGCGCCGCGGTGGTCCTTGGAAAGTACGCTGCGGTGGTGACCACCTACGTGGCGATGTGGGTTCCTACGTTGCTCTACATCGTGATCTTGCGTCGTACCGGTGAGATCGATGCGGGGGTCGCGTTGTCGTCGTATCTAGGCGTGGCGCTGGTCGGCGCGGCCTATCTCGCGGTGGGCCTTTTTGCCAGTGCGCTCACCAAGAGTCAGCTTGTGGCGTTGGTGATCACGGCGCTCGTGCTTTTGGGGTTCTTCATCCTTGGGATGTCCTCCTTTGTGGCGCGCGAGGGGACCACGCTGCATGTGGTCGCGACCCATGTGTCGGTCTGGTCTGCGATGAACGACTTCTCGGCGGGCCTCGTAGACAGTCGACGGCTGGTGTTCTATGGGTCGCTTATCGTGCTTCCTCTTTACCTTGCAACGCGCACCGTCGACTCGTGGCGGTAGACAGTTTCCCTACAAGCCCATTGGAGGCGTGTAGAATGCGATGAACTTCGCTGCACCTCGCGCTTGCACCGCAAAACCGCTTGTCAGACTCGCCACCGCTGCAGAGTCGAGCACCTTGAGTGAAAAAGGCATGTCTACAGTGAGATCGCCAAAGGCATCCACATGTATGTCCCCGCCCCGCGCGAACACGGCCACCCGTCCCCCTCGCTCGAGCACACTTGCAAACCGCATCGACAGGCGGCCTCTTGGATGCTGGGGAGTCCGACGGCGTCTTTGCCGGTATTGGCTCCTTGCGATGTTCCTTTTGCTTCTTCGCCAATACGTCGTCAATCGACACATTGACAGTCACCTTGGCATTCTCATCGCCGACAGGGTTCGCTCTCATGGCCTCAAGGGTTTTTGGATCAGGTTCC
>CAITRH010000700.1 GCA_903894755.1 uncultured delta proteobacterium | reverse complement strand
TGAGCGGGGGGGTCTGAGCGGGGGGGCTGATGGGACGTTTGGGGAACGTCTGCGCAACTCACTACGAAGCTTTGAAGCCGAGCGCTTTACGAATGGCTTCCGCATCTGCGCGGTCCTTGAGGCGACCGTGCTCCTTCATTCGGAGCAACCCCTCGAGCGACAGGACTTGGATCCCTTCGATACGGGTTCGATACGGAAGCATGTCGCTCCAAGAGAACCCAGACGCGGAGTGCATCACGTCCACCGTAAACTCGTCGTTGATGCGGATTGCATACAGTTCTTGGTGAAGGGTGTCGTCCCCTGGAGCTCCAGCGCCGCGCCATCAGGCAACTTCGACAGAGCACGAACCCAGCGACGAGCATTTTCGATGGATGGTTCGACAAGAATGTCGACGTCTTCTGTCAGTCGGACGATGCCTTGCAATGCCAGTGCATAGCCCCCGATGAGCGCATACTCGACCTGCTCTTCTTCGAGAAGGGCGGCTATTCGGAACACATCTTGATACGTCGCTGCACGCGTTCGATCATCCATTGATCCCAGTCTCGATTGGCTTCTTCTTGGCTTCGGTAACGGAATACCCCTTTCTTGGCTCCGCCACCAAACCTTAGAACCAGAGCGTCGAGGCCAGCCCGATCCCCAGTGCCTTCCTTGCGCTTTCCTACGACTCGCATCGACGTGCCTGGAGTCTTGCCGCCATGCCGAGCGCACGCAAGTCCTTGCGTATCCGTATGAAAACGAGTCAACTGCCGGGGTCTTCGGGTGCATTGAGACAAGAAGATGCGCCATTTTCTCGCGCAGACCTCACCCATACGGGGGCAACGTGTTTCCGGACGGGGGCAACGTGTTTCCGGACGGGGGCAACGTGCTTCCGGATGGGGGCAACGTGCTTTCGGATGGGGGCAACGTGCTTTCGGATGGGGGCAACGTGTCTCCGGATGGGGGCAACCATCGATGGGGAGGGGGACCTTGTTCTCAAAGTAGGTTTGGTTTAACTGCTGCCATGCGACGCGTTCTTCTCCTGGTGCTTAGCGGGTGTACGGCTCCGGTGGCGGCGGGGCTCGACGAGGGGGACGCGAACCGGGTACTGATGGCGCTTGACCGAGCCAACATTGAAGCGACCAAGGAGTCCGACTCGGAGGGGCGGTTTCGCGTTGACGTGGGGCGGGGCGAGGTTGCGATGGCGCTTCGGGCGCTTCATGACGAGGAGCTGCCGCGCGCCAAGCCTCCTGGGATCTTCGAGGCATTGGGGAAACCGACGCTGGTGCCGAGTGCGGCCGAAGAGCACGCGCGCTTGATGGCCGGACTTGCCGGCGAGCTTGAACGAACCTTGGAGGGGACCGACGGAGTGCTGCGAGCGCGGGTTCACCTTAGTGTGCCGGTGCGCGAGGTGTTTCGGGAGGTGCCGCAGACTGTGTCGGCGAGCGTGTTGCTGGAGCACCGTGGGGCTACATCGCCGCTAGCTGCGGACTCGGTGGAGCGGGTGATCGCGGGGGCGGTCTCGGGGCTTCATCCGAGCGACGTAGCGGTGGTGTTGGTGTCTCGTCCTGTGGCCCCCCTTCGAAATTGGGAGCTGTCGTCAGCGCCGGCTTTGGGCCATGTGGGCCATGTGGGGCCGATTGTCGTGGCGCGAGGCTCGGTACGTCTGTTACAGGGGCTTTTGGCGATACTGGTACTTCTGGTGGGAGCATTGTCGGCTGTGACCATGGTGTTGACCTGGCGTCTGGTGCGATCGAGGCCGGTCGAGTCGAAGCCATCGTGATTGCGACGCAACCTTCTTTTGCCGTCAGCGGCGAGATGGGGCTCGATGCGGTCGTGGCAGCGAGTCTCGACGCTTGCTACGTACTCGAGTGCGTACGTCATCTAGATGGACAGATCGCGGATTTCACGGTGGTTTTTGCCAATGAGCTAGCTCTTGAACAGCTCGGGGTGCGGAGCGCGGTGGGGCAACCCGTTCGTGAGCTGGTGTCCGACGCGGACAGTCTGGCCTTTGTCAAGGCGTTCGAGGCAACGGAGCCTTACGACCACGACTTCCAAGGGGCCAGCGATCCTCCGCGGTGGTACCGGCAGCGCGCGGTGCGGATGAACGAGTTTCTCATCGTGAGCAGCCGCGACATTTCGAAACAGAAGGAGCTCGAGGAGTCGCTTCGTTCCGCGCAAGACCTCTACATGGCGCTGTTCGAGAGCACCACGGATCCTCGGCTCCTGGTCGACATGGGGGCCTATACGATTTTCGACGCGAACACGGCAGCGACGCTGACCTATGGGTACGCCAAGGGCGAGCTTGTGGGCCTTCCTCTTGTGGCGTTGGCCGTGGACACGGAGCTTGCCGAGCGTACGCTTCGCGACCGCATCGGGTTCGCGCGGTTCAGGCCGCATCGCAAGAAGGACGGGACCACATTTCCCGTGGAGCTTTCTCTAAGCTACTTCGACTACAGATGGCGCTCGCTCTGCGCCATCACCGTGAGCGACCTATCGGACCGCATACGTGAAGATGCAGTGTTGCAGCAGAGTCGCAGGCAGTACCGGCTTCTTGCCGAGAACTCGGCGGACCTAATCGCGCTATCAGACTTGACAGGCACGGTGCGGTACGCCTCCCCCTCCCATGGTTTGGTGCTCGGGTACACGCCTGCGGAGGTGATGGGGACCGATCTTTTTGCGCGGACGCCGTCAGAGGACGCAGCGAGCGTGTGTGCATTGCTATTGCTTCCGCTCCTTCAGGGGAGCGATCGGGCGCGTTGCGAGCATCGTCAGCGGAGCAAGGACGGGGCACTGCACTGGTTCGAGACGGTTGCACGTCCAGTGCACGACGACCACGGCAACCTTGTAGGGATCCAGACCGCGGCCCGTGACGTGAGCGAGCGTCGCGATGCGGAGGTTTCGCTTCGACGGCATGCGGAGCGTCTTGCATTTCTTCACGAGGTAGGGCTTTCCATTTCGGAGGCGGTGTTGCCCGAGGCCATTGCGGACATCACGTTGGCACACCTGGGCAGGATGCTCCCCTTTGTACGCGCGGGGGTATTCCTTTTCGATCCCGTGTGCGGGCAGCTCCGGAGTCTGGCGATAAGTGGAACGGGTCCTGAGACGCTTCCATGGCAAGGAGCGATGAACGTCGAGGGCGATCAAGTGGTGGTGAGGTCGCCTGACGAGGTGTCGTCACCCCTGCGCGAGGTTGCTTTAGCGCTTTGGGATGACTCGGTGGGGGCGTTGCTGGTGACACCGTTACGAGTGCGCGGCCAGTTCACGGGTCAGCTTATGGTGTGCGCGAGCGATCCGGACACGTTCGACAGCGAGGCGAGGCTGTTTCTAGCGCAGACTGCGGCTCCTCTTGCCATAGCCATCGAGCAGGCGTCGCTGTTCGAGCAGGTCCGCGACGACGCACGGGCGAAGGCTCTTCTTCTGGACGAGGCCAACCATCGCGTGCACAACAACCTAGCGGCGCTCATCGGGCTTCTCTACATTGACTTGGCTCATGTTCGGGGGGAGGAGAGCCCTGCGTTGCGCGCCTTCATGGACCGTATTGTCCAGCGCATCATGGGACTGTCCGCGGTTCACCGGCTGCTGTCGGCCAATGGATGGTCAGCAGTGCGTCTCACGGACCTCGCACACAAGATCTTCAAGGTTTGTACTGGCTCGCTGACAGGCGCCAAGACACTTTGTCTCAAGGTGGACATGTCACCTGTCACCATTGCACCGTCCCAAGCGATCAACCTAGCGCTTGTCATTACCGAGCTCGTCGCGAACACCATGCAACACGGGATGGCGGATTCGGAGACTTGCGACGTAGAATTTCACGTGGAGCGGGCGGGCGGGATCGTACGGGTCACGTATCGAGACTCTGGGCCGGGGTTCTCCGACGAGGTTCTGGGGGGGGCGGGGCGAGGGGCGGGGATGCAAATTCTTCACGAAATGGTGTGCAGCGGTCTTCGAGGCGTGGTGGAGCTCGCGAGCGACCACGGCGCGGTGACGGTGCTTCAGTTTTCCCAAAATAGTGCGGATCCCATCGGCCTCGGCTGATACAGTCGCGCCCACAAACCGCGATGGAGCCTGGATGACTTCCCCGAAACACACAGCCAAACTGCTGATCGTCGATGACGACGCGCTCGTGCGCATCATGGTGCGCGGGACCCTCGAAAAGCTAGGGTACAAGGTGGTTGGCGAGGCCGCCGATGGCGAGGAAGCGTGCCGGATGACCGAGGAGCTTCGTCCCGACCTCGTGCTCATGGATATCCACATGGAAAACGTCGACGGGGTCGAAGCCACGCGTCGCATCAACGCCCAGTGGCCGACGCCCGTAGTGCTTTTGACGGCGTACGAGTCGACCGCGCTCGTGGAGTGGGCGAGCGAAGCGGGGGTGGTGGGGTACGTGATCAAGCCACCGACATCACGGGAGCTTGAACGCGCGATCATGATTGGGCTAGCGCGGTTTCCTCACGGGCAAGATTTTCGCCGTATCAAAGAGGAGCTCGCGGCTGTCAAGCTTGAAGTCGAAGGGCTCCGCGCGCTGCTTCCCATCTGTTCGGCGTGTCGCAGTCCAAGGACCGAGGAAAGCTACCTGGCAACGGTGCGTCGCTATGTCGACGAGCACGCAGCGGAGCTCGGGGCCTGTCGATGCAGCAAATGCGGCGTCGAACCTGTGGTGGTTCGCAGTCCGCCGAACCGCCGCGTTGGGGCACGACGCGCGGAATAAGGGAGTCCCCAGGAAATAGTTGCCCACGATCTCCTCCCGCGGACCTCACCCCCCAACCCCCCTCTCCCTCGACATTCTGCTTGCCCATTCGGGCAAGCAAGATTGTCTTCGAGCGAGGGGG
>CAITRH010000699.1 GCA_903894755.1 uncultured delta proteobacterium | reverse complement strand
GCCCATTCGGGCAAGGACGATCGTCTTCGAGAGAGGGGGCTCGGACCCGCGGGGGGCTCGGAACCGCGGTTCAAGTGGCTCTGCTCCCCCCTCGCTCGAAGACGATTTTCCTTGCCCGAATGGGCAAGGAAGATGTCGAGGGAGAGGGGGGTTGGGGGGTGAGGTCTGCGCGAGCGGAAACCTGCGGTTTTCAAAATGGGTTTGGTCCGAGGAGCCCGCGCAGCGTACTTAAAGCTTAAAATACATGAGCAGGCACCGCAGGCCAAAACGGAGGTTGCCAGAAATGGCGGGTTTCGAGATGGACGTGGTTAATCACTGGCGCCCCTCAACGAAACAGAGGAGGAGCAGGCGTGACCTCCGCCAACAACGTCCGCTCCCAGCTTATCGACGCACTCCAGCTCGATCTCATCGGCCCGCGCACCGGCCACGCGCCCCACGCCCGCTACGCCGAGGAGGACCTGCCGATTGCCCCGTCGAAGTGGTACCTCACTGGGTTTCTTGTCCCCTACCAGGCGCCCGCCGGCCAGCGCGCCGACGACGACGGCAACGACACGCTCGACGAGATCAACCGCAAGATCGAAGCCGACGACGACAACGCCCCCGAAGGGGCCGCCGCACGTAAAGGCTTCTTCCCGTCCTCCATGGGCCTTTCGGTCCTGGTGTCGGACGAGACCGACCGGCTTCAGGTGAAGGTCGCCTGGGCCGACTACCTGCCTATCTCGCGGTCCGGCCAATCGACCCCCCCCGCCGCACCGGATGCCGAGCTCCCGCCCGTGGAGCGCGCCGGACGCGGTCCATGGCGCCGCGTTCCACGCGAGGCCGAACGGTTCATCAGCCTGGAGGACGGCACCCATCCGCCTGTCGGACTTCCCGGCTTCGAAGACCTCGTGGTCGTCGTTTCCGTGCGCTCGGTGGGCGACCACGGCTTGGTGCCCCCGGGGACCCGTTCCGTCTCCGTGTTCTTCGTCAACTCCCGCCCGCCGGCCCCAGACGAGCAACGAGATGCCGCCTACGTCTTCCAGCCCGAGCTGTCGCTCCTCACGTCCAAGCCCTTTGTCCCGCGCCCCGACCTGCACGGCCAGGGGAGCGACGACCAGGACGAGAAGATCGCCGACCTGCAATACCGCGACGTCGTCGAGATCGCTGTAGGCCACAATATCGCAGCGATGGCCGTGAAAGACGCTGCGGGTCCCTGTCGGGAGGTCCGCACCGCCTGGATGCCCACTGCCGACGTTGAGAAGGTCGTTGCCCGCGAGCTGCCCGAAGTCGAGCTCGGCATGGAGGCGCTTGCCGCTGCAACGTCGGCCCAGGTGGTTCGCGACCAGGTTGGCCCCATGCTGACTGCCTACGCTGCGTGGCTGACTGAACAGGTCAAGACGCGCCCCAGCGATCCGAAGCGCAAGGAGGTGGCCGACGGACTGCTTGCCAACGCCCAGCGGGTTCACGGGCGCATCCAGTGCGGGTTGGACGCGCTCGGCGATCCCAAGGTCTTCGAGGCCTTCCGGACTGCGAACCGGGCCATCGCGACTGCTATCCGACAGCGGCTGTCGCACGACAAGCCCGCTGCGCCCCCCGCGTCGCACAAGCCGCCGACCTGGCGCCCGTTCCAGCTCGCCTTCCTGCTCATGAACCTGGTCGGCACCGCGCAGCCGACCCATGCAGACCGTAAGGTCGTCGACCTGCTGTTTTTCCCAACCGGCGGCGGCAAGACCGAGGCCTACCTGGGCCTCGCGGCGTTTGCGATGGTGCTGCGACGGCTGCGCAATCCGTCGGTGCAGTCGGCCGGCCTGTCGGTGCTGATGCGCTACACCCTGCGTCTGCTCACGCTCGACCAGCTCGGTCGCGCGGCAACGTTGGTGTGCGCACTGGAGCTCGAACGCCAGCAGGACGTGCCGAAGCTCGGCGCCTGGCCCTTCGAGATTGGCCTTTGGGTTGGACAGGCCGCCACGCCGAACCACATGGGGCGCAAGGGGGACAACGATGTCCACTCGGCCCGCGCGCGCACCATCGCGTACCTCAACGACTCGGGGGGGCGCAAGCCCGCGCCGGTGCCCCTCGAGAACTGCCCCTGGTGCGGTTGGAAGTTCACAAAGGACAGTTTCAAGCTGCTCCCGAACAGCGACGTGCCGACCGACCTGCGGGTGATGTGCGTGCATCGCGGTTGTGCGTTTCACAGCCGTCGTCAGCCAGGCGGGCTCCCTATCCTGGCGGTCGATGAGCCGATCTACCGTCGGCTGCCAGCGTTCATCATCGCGACTGTCGACAAGTTTGCAAACCTGCCATGGGTGGGAGAGACCGCGGGGTTGTTCGGTCGGGTGGATCGCCACGACACGCGAGGCTTCTACGGGCCGACGCACCCGGCAGCTGGATTGCCCTTGAAGGGACCGCTGCCACCGCCCGATCTGGTGATCCAAGACGAGCTGCATCTGATCTCAGGGCCGCTCGGCACCATGGTCGGCCTCTACGAAGCGGCCATCGACGCGCTTGCAAGTACCGACGTTGGAGGCGACGCTCCGCGCCCGAAGATTGTCGCGTCCACAGCCACGGTGCGGCGGGCAGAGCGTCAGATCCGCGCCCTTTTCGGACGCACGGCTGTCGAGGTATTCCCCCCGCCCGGCCCCGACCGACGGGACTCGTTCTTCGCGGTGACCGTCGGGGCCGACGCGCGAAACCCACGCACCTACCTTGGCATCGCTGCCCAGGGGCGGAACCTGAAGGTCGTGCTCCTGCGCACCTACCTTGCACTGATGGCAGCAGCGCAGAAAGCCTGGCAGGAGAACGGCAGCAGCAATCTGGACAACCCGGCCGACCCCTACATGACGCTGGTCGGCTACTTCAACTCGCTACGGGAGCTCGGAGGGAGCCGCCGCATTGTCGAGGACGAGGTCAAGACGCGCCTGGTCGACTATAGCTCGCGCCGCCGGCGCGTGGGCAAGACCGTCAGTCTGTTTGTCGATCGCCCCCGTCTGACCGAGCCCTGCGAGCTGACAAGCCGGGTCAGCACCAACGAGGTGGCCGACACCAAGCGGCGCCTTGCGCTGCCCTACGTCGACGAGGAGCGGGTGGACGTGGCTCTTGCCACCAACATGATCTCGGTCGGCCTGGACATCCAGCGTCTGGGACTGATGGTGGTACTGGGGCAGCCGAAGATGGCGTCCGAGTATATCCAGGCCACGAGCCGCGTGGGCCGCGACGATGCGCGTCCAGGCCTCGTGGTCACACTGCTCAATGTGTACCGTCCCCGTGACCGCAGCCACTACGAGCGCTTCTGCGCCTGGCACGAGAGCTTCTACCGCTCTGTCGAGGCCACCAGCGTCACGCCGTTCTCTCCGCGCGCCATCGACCGGGGCATCGCTGCGGTCACAGTTGCACTTGCCCGACTTGGACACCCTGGGATGACGGCCCCCAGGGGCGCGCTGGCCGTGAACAAGCATCGCGTGGAGCTCGAGTACGTCGCCGATGTGCTCGCCCGCCGGGCCGAGGGGCACGACGCGCAGCTTGGACACGAGGAGACGGAAGCACTTCGCAAGAAGGTCAAGGACCGTGTCAACGCGCTGCTCGACGCCTGGCAGTCGATCGCCACGAAGAAGGGCGATCTGCAGTACCAGCGGGAGGTCGGAGTGGCGCCGCCGCTGCTGTTCGACCCACTGGATCCGGAGCTCGAGAAGCAGACCAAGGAGGCGCAGCAGTTCAAGGCGAACCGGAGCCTGCGCAATGTCGAGCCCACGGTGAACCTCTGGCTGCTCAATCCTGACGGCGTGATGATAGAGGAGTCCGAATGAAACCGAAGATCCGTCCCACTGGAGAGCTGAGACAGAGCCAGGTGCTCACGACCTTCGGTCCTGGGGCCATGGTGGACCTTCCCGACCACTCGGTCCTGATCGCAGGGCTCGAGTACTGGAACGGGGACAAAGAACGCATCTACGAGGACCGCCTTGAAGCGTGGCTTGGCAAGCGGCTCGAGGTTCCGGAGCTCAAACTGTTCGCACCACCCGTGAATACCAGCGATCCCAGCACCGCGCGGAGTGGCATCGAGGTATTTCAGTTCCCGACATGGTTCTTGGGTCAGGTGGACGAGACCTGGAGGGAAGCGGATGGCCGAGTCTATCGCACGCGGCCCCTGGTCCCATGGGAACGCCTCGTCAAAGGCGGCTACCTGACCCGGGACCGCAAGATCAAGCCGGTGGTGCCAATTCGATTTGTCCAGGCGTGTGTCCGCGGCCACATTGGCGACGTCAACTGGTACAGCTTCGTGCGACGCAATCCCAACGCGGAGCGCACCGGGGACCTGTGGTTCGACGAGGGGGGAGCAGGCAACGACTTCACGGAGATCTATGTCCGCGACGAGAAGAATGGCAATCAGCGTCGGCCGCTCGCCCATGCCTCGGATGCCACGATCCGCGACGGCTCGGTGTTGGGGATGTGCAGCGGCCGGAGCCCGTGGCTTGGCCCACGCATTCGGGAGCAGTGCGACAAGCCCAATCGCCTGCTCACCCGCTCGGCGTCCAACGCGTACTTCTCGCAGACAGCGAGCGTGATCTCGCTGCCAGACCGCGACCAGGCGGTCCGCGACGCTGTCGACCGGGTATGGGAGGACTACCTGCAGTACTGCGAGGCCGAGACCGACGTTCGCAAGGAGCGGCGCAAGGAGAAGGTTGCAGCGGCGCTCGAAGGGGTCACCGACGCTGTGGTGTGGACTGAGGTCCAGCGGCGCCTTAGCGGGGCCACACTGGTCGAGAAGGGGATCAAGCAGGCCGAGATCGAGACTCTGCTGGCGCAAAAGGAGACGCTCGGCGAGGACCAACCCGAGGGAGACTTCTACGCCCGCACGCATCCAATTGGACCGCTTCCTCGCAGCGCCGAGGGCACGGTCGACCGGTTGGTGTTGGTCCATCGACTGCGCGAGGTATCCGCCCAGGTTGGCTTCACGCGTTTTGAGGCCACGCTGCCGGACATCAGCGGCGAGCTAGACCTGGAAGTGGAGCGGGCGCCACTGTCACGTGAGCTCACCTGGCTGCCGGCCGTCGAGAACCGCGGCGAGGGGGTGTTCCTGTCGTTCTCGAACGACGCGGTGCAAGCATGGCTGCAGCGTCCCGACGTGAAGGTTCGCGCAGAGCAGCTCGTTGCGGGTTTCGAGGCGTGGAAACGCCACAAGGGGCACGAGGACGCAGTCTTTGCAGGGTTGCCCTACGTGATGCTTCATTCACTGTCGCATCTGATGATCACGGCGCTTTCGCTCGACTGCGGCTACTCGGCGAGCGCCATCCGCGAGCGGATCTACGCGGGGGAGTCCGGCTACGGCATCCTGTTGTACACGGGGACGCCAGGTTCAGAGGGGAGCCTTGGCGGTCTGGTGGAGATGGGGAAGAACCTAGGCCGGCATCTTGAGAGGGGACTGGAAATGGGCAGGTTGTGTTCGAACGATCCAGTGTGTGCGCAGCATGTCCCTGCGGCTCCGCACGAGGAGCGATTCCTACACGGCGCGGCCTGTCACGGCTGCCTGCTCATTGCCGAGACGAGCTGCGAGCAAAGTAACGAGCTTCTCGACCGCGGCCTAGTGGTGCCCACGGTTGCAACACGCGGTGCGGCGTTCTTCAGAGAAGAGACATGAGCAATCCTCTGCGGGCCCTGGGGCGGGCGGGGCTTGCGGGGCTTGCGGAGGCACTTGCGGCGGGTCGAATCGGAGGGCCCATCACGCGCACTGCGCTGGCTCCGCACGTGCCCGAGGAGCACCTCGATGCAGTCGCTGCAGCGCTGGTGGCACTGGAGAACGACGGGATGGCGCCGCGCCACATTGCGTACGCAGTTCACCTGTTGGTCGACGAGCGCGATGCGGGGCAGCGGATGTCCGATCGTGTGCAACTTGTGTGGTCTCCCCCCGATCTCGAGGCAGTGGACGCGCGGGATACGGCGGTGGTGGTCCAGGAGTTGTTTCGGCGGGCGCAGCGTTCCGTGCTCATCTCCACCTTTGCGCTCGACGAGAGGAAGAAGGCCGAGGCGCTTTTCGGGGAGCTGGCGGCACGCATGGACGCGGAGTCGATGCTGGTGGTGCGGGTGTTTGTGAACATCCATCGAAGGCATCTGGACGAGACACCGGCGGCGGGGCTCCTTCGGGAGTTTGCGGGGCGCATTCGAGAGCATGTGTGGCCGGGCGCGCGGCTGCCGGACGTATTCTACGACCCCCGGTCGCTGGAGACCGAGGCACACAAGCGGGCGGTGTTGCATGCGAAGGCCGTGGTGGTTGACGGGCGCTGGACGCTGCTGACGTCGGCGAACTTCACGGAAGCCGCGCAGGAGCGGAACCTTGAAGCGGGGGTGGTGGTTGACGACAGGCGCCTTGCCGAGCGGGTGACACGGCAGTTTGAGCGGTTCGTGGAGGTGGGGACTCTGCGGGCGCTTCGTCTCGTGTAATTTGTACAATGACGCTGACATGTCCCTATCTGAGGACCGTTGAGGAGAATTCTGCATGACCACCGTTGAGGAAATAGCCAGCGCGATCAATCGGCTCCCCCTGGTGGATCGGATGAGGGTGATCGAGCAGGTAGTGCATGCCATGACTTCGGCCATGCAGGAAAAGGAGCCGAGTTTAATGGGCCGCCGCGGTCACGTAGGCATGAGAGCCCACGCAACTTGGCGGTCATTGTTCGCGATCCCTTCGGGGCCGGCGATTGTGGTGCCGCGTGATCCTCCGTCGGTGAGGCTATAGCTATGAGGTCATCGACCTCTGACCGCTCTCCACCTGAAAACCAATGGCAAAGCTAGATCCCGAACGCGAAGCGCACAAAGCCTGGCTTGGACTCGTCCAGCCTGTCGGCCTCGTGGTCACACCACCCGCGCTGCTCAAAGCCCAGGTCGTCCTCGACAACAACGTCGTCCCCATCCAGCAGGCGCTGCAGACCGTCATAGTCCGCCCCGCCTACGTGCTCCTCGACCCCGACCCCGTACTGCTCGACTTCCCTCGCTTCGCCACCGAGGTCCTCGGCTGGTCCCGCGACGACATCGCAGGCGCTCCCGGTGGCCCGCCCTTGCCCGACGCCCTCGGCGTCGCCTTGCCAGACTACGGCGAAACGCTGCTCCCCAGTTACGTCGTGGTCGACACAATGTCCGAGGGGAAAGTCCTGCTGTTGGTCCAGGTCGTCGACCTTGGCGTCCCCCTCGACGACAAGCCGCTGCCCGAGGAGACTCGCAAGAACAGCTGGCCCGCAAGTCCGCAGGCTCGCTTCGAGCGGCTGCTTCGCGAAACCGGTGTCCCTGCCGGCCTCTTGCTCAATGGTAACGAGCTGCGCCTTGTCTACGCCCCCCGCGGCGAGTCCTCGGGACATATGGCGTTCCCCATTGCCGCGATGTGCACGGTCTCAGGACGGCCGCTGCTTGGCGCCCTGCACATGCTCTTGTCCGAGCACCGGGTGTTCAGCGCACCGGACAAGCAGCGCCTGCTCGATCTGTTGGTCGAGAGCCGCAAGTACCAGAATGACGTCTCGAACCGCCTTGCCGACCAGGTGCTCGTCGCGCTTTGGGAGCTGCTGGGTGGGTTCCAGGCCGCTGACGAGGCCGCGAAATGCCGCGTCTTGTACGACCTGCCACGCACCGACCCGCAGCAAATCTACGGTGGACTCCTCACCATCATCATGCGCCTGGTGTTCCTGCTCTACGCCGAAGACCAAGGGCTCATGCCCGATGACCCCCTGTATGCACGCAACTACTCCATCGGTGGTCTGTTCGAACGCCTCCGCAAAGACTCCGCCCGCTATCCCGACACCATGGACCAGCGCTTCGGTGCCTACGCCTGGCTGCTGGCAACGTTCCGCATGGTCTTCGACGGTGGCGCCCACGGTCGGTTGCACCTTCCCACCCGCCACGGCCAACTGTTCAACCCCGACGAGTACCCGTTCCTCGAAGGACGTCCGCCCGGCGTCGGCCGCGTGATGGGCGACACTTTCGAAGCGCCACGTGTGTCGGACGGGGTCCTGTGGCGGGTGCTCGATAGCCTGCTGGTGCTCGATGGAGAGCGCCTGTCGTACCGTTCCCTGGATGTCGAGCAGGTGGGCTCAGTGTACGAGTCCATGATGGGCTTCGACGTGCGTACACTGCCAGGACGGGCGATCGCGGTGCGTCCCAACAACGTGGTGTTCGACCTAGACGCGCTGCTCGCAGTAGCGGGCCCTAAGCGCGCCGCCTGGCTCAAGGAGCAGACCGAGTGCGACCTCGCAGACAAGGGGACGCAGGCCCTCAAAGCGGCCCGCACCGTCGAAGACGTCGTGGTCGCCCTAGGGAAAAAGGTCGCGCCGCAGACCGATCGTGCGCTGGCACCTGGCGCCATGTTTTTGCAACCCGGCGAAGAACGGCGCCGCTCCGGCTCCCACTACACGCCGCGCGAGCTGACCGAGCCGATCGTACGCACTACCCTAGGTCCAGTGCTCGAAGCGCTGGGGCAACGGCCCACACCGGAGCAGATCCTCGACTTGAAGGTTTGTGATCCTGCAATGGGCTCCGGAGCCTTCCTAGTAGAGGCGTGCCGCCAGCTCGCAGCGGCGCTTGTGGCTGCGTGGGAAACGCACGACTCCACTCCGCTGTTACCGCCCGACGAGGACCCACTCCTGCACGCGAGGCGGCTGATTGCGCAGCGCTGTCTCTACGGGGTCGACAAGAACCACTTCGCAGTGAACCTGGCCAAGCTGTCGCTGTGGCTTGTGACCCTTGCCAAAGACCACGCGTTTACCTTCCTCGACCACGCGCTCAAACACGGCGACTCCCTGGTGGGGCTGACCAAAG
>CAITRH010000698.1 GCA_903894755.1 uncultured delta proteobacterium | reverse complement strand
GCCGGTCAAGACCTCCCGCAGGCCGGTCAAGACCTCCCGCAGGCCGGTCAAGACCTCCCGCAGGCCGGTCAAGACCTCCCGTAGGCCGGTCAAGACCTCCCGTAGGCCGGTCTTGATTGCCCGCAGTCCGGTCTTGATTGCCCGCACATCGGTCAAGACCTCCCGCACGCCGGTCTGGATTGCCCGTAAGCGGGTCTAGAATGAGCCCGCATCCAGAAAGGCGGAATGCCGCCGCGAGGGACTAGTGTAGAGTGACCTCACCATGACCCCGTCCACCGGCGACATCGTCCGCGTCCGCTCTCGGCAATACCTCGTCGAGGGCATCGATCTCCCACCGAACCCGGGTGACAGCGCCCTTGTCCGCCTCTCGTGCATCGAGGACGACGCCCAGGGGGATCCCCTCGAGGTCCTCTGGGACTGCGAGGTCGACGCCAAGCTGCTTCGCGAGACCGACTGGACCCGCATCGCCAGCCGCGGCTTCGACGAACCCCGCCTCTTCTCCGCCTATCTCCACACCCTGCGCTGGAACTGCGTCACCGCCACCGACCCGAAGCTGTTCCAGGCCCCCTACCGCGCCGGCATCGAGGTCAAGTCCTACCAGCTTCAGCCGCTTCGCATGGCTCTCGGCATGCCCAGGGTCAACCTGTTCATCGCCGACGACGTCGGCCTCGGCAAGACCATCGAGGCCGGCCTGATCCTCCGCGAGCTCACCATGCGCCAGAAAGTGCGACGCGTCGTCATCTGCGTCCCTCCGTCCGTCGTGCGGCAGTGGCGAGACGAGATGGAAGAACGCTTCGGCCTCACCTTCATCGTCTACGACCGCGACTTCGTCTCCCAGATGCGCCATGAGCGCGGCTACGCCGTAAACCCGTGGAAAACCCACAATCGTTTCATTCTGTCGCACTCCCTTGTCCGCGATGAGACCTACGCCGCGCCGCTGCGCGACTGGCTCGGCTCGTTCGCAAGCGGCTCGCTGCTCATCCTCGACGAGGCTCACAACGTCGCACCGGCAAGCGCCGGCAAGTACGCCATCGACTCCAAACTCACCCGCGCCATCCGTGAGGTCGCGCCACGGTTCGAACACAAGCTTTTCCTGTCCGCCACCCCGCACAACGGCCACAGCAACAGTTTCTCCGCGCTCCTCGAGCTCCTCGACCCGCAGCGCTTTGTCCGCGGAGTGCCTGTCGACGCCAAGCTGCGAGACACTGTCATGGTGCGTCGGCTCAAGTCCGACCTTCGCGCCATAGGCGAGCAATTCCCGAAGCGCAACATCACCCGCATCGAGATCGATCGCCTGCCAGCGGACGCCCCCGAGCTTGTCCTGTCGCGGCTTCTGCAGCAGTACCGCAAAGCGCGCGAGGCCAGGCTGACCAGTGCCACGCGATCCCAGCAGGCCTCGGCGATGCTCGTCGTGATGTCGCTCCAGAAGCGCCTGCTCTCCTCGATCGAGGCCTTCGTTCGTACGCTCGATGTCCACCGCACCACGATGCTCGGAGCCGCAAGCAAGGCGCTCGAATCTTCGAACCTCGACCTGCTCAGCGCGACGCCCGACGCGGACGACGACCGCGCGGAGCTTCCCGAAGAAGAGGTCGAGCGCGAAGAAGACGCGCAGATGTCTGCGGCCACGCACCAATCGAAGCCCTCGGCGCTGTCGACGATCGCCCCCGAGCTGGCTCTGCTCGACGAGATGGCCCGCATTGCGCGCGCGAGCCGCTATGAGCCCGATCCCCGCGTGCGCCATCTGCTCGACTGGATCCGACAGCACCAGTGTCCTCAGTTAGGCACCGAGGGGGCAACGTGGCAACCTCGACGCGTGCTCATCTTCACAGAGTACGCCGACACGAAGCGTTATCTGCAGCAGGTCCTGGGCGACAAGATCAGCAACTCCGACCGCGCCTCGGAACGCATCGACACGTTCCACGGCGGCATTGGCGAGGAGCGTCGGGAGGCCATCAAAGCCGCCTTCAACGCCGACCCGCACAAGCACCCGCTCCGTATCCTGATCGCCACGGACGCGGCCCGCGAGGGGGTGAACCTGCAGAACAACTGCGCCGACCTGTTCCACTTCGACGTGCCATGGAACCCGGGACGCATCGAGCAGCGCAATGGACGCATCGACCGCAAGCTGCAGCAGGCCAAGGAAGTCAACTGCATGTACTTCGTGCTGCCGCAGCGGGCCGAGGATCGGGTCCTCGACGTACTGGTCAACAAGACCCGCAGGATCCACGACGAGCTTGGCAGTCTGGCGCCGGTGATCGGGCAGCGCATCGACGAGGCGTTGGCGCGCGGCATCGAACACGAGCGGGTCGATGATCTCGCGGCCGCAATCGAAAAGGCAGACGCCGAGCTGGGCGTGGGAGCGGGTCGTGTTCGGACCATGCAGCTCGAGATGGGGCACGACGAGACGGATCAACGACGTGTCCGGCTCGAGCGACAGCTCACCGAGCTGCGTGGACTGTTAGACCGGTCGCGCGTGTGGATCGGCCTGGACGACCGGCACTTCCGCGACGCCCTGTCAGCGTCGCTGGAAACCGTAGGCGCTGGAGGCCTGGTCGCAGCCAGCGACGCCGAGGCTGCCGCCGACCCGGACCGCGCGCGCTGGCTGCTCCCGCTGCTGCACGAGCGCAAGGGGGCCGATCCAACCTGGGCGGCCACACTCGACACGCTGCGAGTCCCTCGCAACAGGGGACAGGCCCTTGCGGAGTGGCGGCGCGACGCTCCCATCCGGCCCATAGTGTTCCGGGACCCTGGCAATCTCGACGGCGAGGTAGTGCACATGCATCTGGAGCACCGGGTGGTGCAGCGTCTACTGGGTCGTTTTCTGTCCCAGGGGTTTCGCAACGACGGTCTAAGCCGCGCCTGCGTACTGCGGACCCTCGAGGCTAAGCCGCGAGCAGTCCTTCTCGGTCGTCTGTCGCTGTTCGGCGACGGTGGCACGCGCCTGCACGACGAGGTATTGGCTGTCGCGACGGAGTGGATCCCTGTCGAGCAGCGTCGCGCCGCACTGCGTCCACTGGGTGAGGAGGACAAGGACGATGTCCTCGAGCTTGTCGAAGAGGGGCTTGCGCAGCCGCGGCTTCACGAAACCGAGGAGCTGCTGCAGGAGCGACTGCGGGCCCATGCTCCCCGCGACGTGGCCGAGCTCACGCCTCATCTTGAGCGTCGAGCGACGGTGCTCATCGAACGCGCCCGCCGCGAGCTGATCAAGCGTGGGGAGGCGGAAGGGAGCGACATGACCAGGATCCTGGAGGGACAGCGCGCGCGCATCCAGGCACGTCAATGCGAGATTGAGGAAGAGTCGGTACAGGGCAAGCTGGCGTTGAATCCCGACGAGGAGAGGCAGCTGGCGGCCGATCGGCGCCACTGGGGCGACCGGCTGCAAGCGATCGCGAGGGAGCTCGAGGCCGAGCCCGATCGGATCCGCAAAAGCTACGTGGTGAGGGCCACGCGTGTCGAGGCAGTGGGCATTGTTTACCTCTGGCCGCTCTCGAGCTGAGAACAGGATTCCGATGCCCAGGTGGCGGACCATCGCGGCCCGGCAACGTTGGACTCCCTAGAGCCTCGCCGAAAAGCGTCGCGAGCGACGCAAAGCGAGGAAGGGCGAGCGAGGAATACTCCTGTATTTTGAGCGACTCCGACCGACGATTTGCGTCGCGCAGCACCTTTACGGCGAGGCTCTCCCTAGCGGTCGCGTTGGACCTTGGCTTCGATCTCCTCGGCGCTCTTGGTGGCGAAGCTTTCCACCCAAAGGAGCAGCGTTTTCTCGCTCTTGACGCGCTCCACGGCGTGCTGGACGGCGTCCGGCACCGTTCCGAAACGGGCGCGATAGAATCCGAGGAGCATCTGCTTTCCGGCTTCGCGTTTGCCCTCGCGTTTGCCCTTCGCCCGTTCTTCGTCTCGGAGCTGTTTCACCACATCATGCGTTTGCATCACGAATTCCTTGTCTCTGCTAGTTCGCGTTTGCGTTGGCTTTGCGTCGATCTCGTGCCGTAAGGCTACCAGAATCCGTACCGCAAGCTTGCGCTCCGGTGCTCCCGCGGGAAGCCTCGTAAGCTCCACCAGTGCCCGTTTCCTCGTATTCCCCGAGCCCAGAAGCCGCAATAGTAGCGTCCCCGGGACCTCCTCGACCTCGCTCAGCACGACCAGCCCGGTTTCGAAAGCTTCTGCCAGCCGGTACACCCCCTTTCCGAGCTCCGGAGCTTTGCAGGCCCCAAGCTTCTTGAGGGCCAATCTGGGCTTGCCTGCGCACAGGATCCGCAGATACGGCAGCGCCTTCGGTGGGGTCGCAAGACCGAACACATGGCGGGCGTTGAGGACCTTGCGGATGCACTCGAGTACCGCTTCCGTGCTCGGAGCCTCGCTCATCACCTCGAAGGCCGTGGGCTGCGCGCCGAGACGGAACAAGAGGTCCGTGTGCGCGGTGATGTTCGCATTGGGAACGAAGTAGCCGTCCATCCGTTGTGCGTCCGGGCTCACTTCCTCCTCGGGCGAAAAGGTCCCAACCCCTTTGAAGAAGCCGCGTAGAAGACGCTTGCCAAGCTGATCGTGCCATTGGTGCATCTGTGGCGAGCCTCGCATGGGAGCCCTTTGCGTGGAAGAAAACCTACGCCTCTTCACATCGTCGAGGGGTGGGTGCGGGCAACCACGTCGCGCGGCGCGAACTCCCAGAGGGTCGTGCTAAACCCACCTTGAAAACAACTTCGCCGCTCGCCCCCTGAAACCCCATGGCAAAGCTAGATCCCGAACGCGAAGCCCACAAAGCCTGGCTTGGACTCGTCCAGCCCGTCGGCTTGGTGGTCTCACCGCCCGCCCTGCTCAAAGCCCAGGTCGTCCTCGACAATAACGTCGTCCCAGTGCAACAGGCGCTGCAGGCCGTCGTGGTCCGCCCCGCTTACGTCATCCTCGACGCCGACCCGGTCCTGCTCGATTTCCCTCGCTTCGCAACCGAGGTCCTCGGCTGGTCCCTCGATGACCTCGCAGGATCTCCAGGAGGCCCACCGTTGCCTGAGGCCATCGGCGTCGCCTTGCCAGACTACGGCGAAACGCTGCTCCCTAGCTACGTTGTGGTCGACACAATGTCCGAGGGGCAGGTCCTGCTGTTGGTCCAGGTCGTGGACCGCGTCCCGCTCGACGACAAGCCGTCGCCCGAGGAGGCTCGCAAGAACAGTTGGCCCGCCAGTCCGCAGGCGCGCTTCGAGCGGCTGCTTCGCGAAACAGGTCCCTGCGGGGCTCTTGCTCAATGGTAACGAGCTGCGCCTTGTCTACGCCCCCCGCGGCGAGTCCTCTGGACACATGGGTTTCCCCATCGCCGCCATGTGCACGGTCTCAGGACGGCCGCTGCTTGCAGCCCTGCACATGCTCTTGTCCGAGCACCGTGTGTTCAGCGCTCCCGACAAGCAGCGCCTGCTCGATCTCCTGGTCGAGAGCCGCAAGTACCAGAATGACGTCTCGAACCGCCTTGCCGACCAGGTGCTCGGCGCGCTTTGGGAGCTGCTGGGTGGGTTCCAGGCCGCTGACGAGGCCGCGAAAAGCTGCGTCTTGTACGACCTGCCACGGTTGGACCCGCAGCAAATCTACGGTGGACTGCTCACCATCGTCATGCGGCTGGTGTTCCTCCTCTACGCCGAAGACCAGGGGCTCATGCCCGACGACCCCCTGTATGCTCGCAACTACTCTATCAGTGGCCTGTTCGAGCGCTTGCGCAAGGACTCCGCCCGCCACCCTGACACCATGGACCAACGCTTTGGAGCCTACGCCTGGCTGCTGTCGACGTTCCGTATGGTCTTCGACGGCGGTGCGCATGGTCGGTTGCAACTTCCCACCCGCCATGGCCAGCTGTTCAATCCGGACGAGTACCCTTTCCTCGAGGGACGTCCACCTGGCGTCGGCCGCGTGATGGGCGACACTTTTGAAGCGCCTCGTGTGTCCGACGGGGTCCTTTGGCGGGTGCTCGATAGCCTGCTGGTGCTCGATGGAGAGCGCCTGTCGTACCGTTCCCTGGATGTCGAGCAGGTGGGCTCCGTGTACGAGTCCATGATGGGCTTCGACGTGCGCACACTGCCAGGACGGGCGATCGCAGTGCGTCCCAACAACGTGGTGTTCGACATCGACGCGCTGCTCGCCGTGGCAGGTCCAAAGCGCGCCGCCTGGCTGAAGGAGCAGACCGAGTGCGACCTTGCAGACAAGGGGACGCAGGCGCTCAAAGCGGCCCGCACCGTCGACGACGTCGTGGTTGCACTGGGGAAGAAGGTCGCATCGCAGACTCCGCGGGTGCTTGCGCCTGGCGCCATGTTCCTGCAACCTGGGGAAGAACGGCGACGCTCCGGCTCCCACTACACGCCGCGCGAGCTGACCGAGCCGATCGTACGCACTACCCTAGGTCCAGTGCTCGAAGCGCTGGGACAACGGCCCACGCCCGAGCAGATCCTCGACTTGAAGGTTTGTGATCCGGCGATGGGCTCTGGAGCATTCCTAGTAGAGGCATGTCGCCAGCTCGCAGCGGCGCTGGTGACAGCGTGGGAAACGCACGACTCCACACCGCTGCTTCCGCCCGACGAGGACCCGCTCCTGCACGCGCGGCGCCTCATTGCGCAGCGCTGTATCTACGGGGTCGACAAGAACCACTTCGCAGTGAACCTGGCCAAGCTGTCGCTGTGGCTTGTGACCCTTGCCAAAGACCACGCGTTTACCTTCCTCGACCACGCGCTCAAACACGGCGACTCCCTGGTGGGGCTGACCAAAG
>CAITRH010000697.1 GCA_903894755.1 uncultured delta proteobacterium | reverse complement strand
TACAAGTGGCTCTCCTCCCCCCTCGCTCGAAGACGATTTTACTTGCCCGCATGGGCAAGGAAAATGTCGAGGGAGAGGGGGGCTGGGGGGGTGAGGTCCGCGGCTCGGAACCTGCGGTTTTCAAGATGGGTTTGGTTTAGTTCGGACAGGTCCGTACCGAGGATCACCAGCTTAGACCGCGCTGGCTTCGGCGACCCTGGGGGTAGCGTGCTAGGGTGCCGACCCATGACTCCTCTCGACCCACAAGCTGACTTTGCCGAGACGTTCAACGCCAACCGGGACGGCTGGTGCGAGGCCAACGGGCTACGTCTCATTCGCGCCACTGCGGACGAAGTCGAGGCCGAGTGGGAAATCGGCCCGGTGCATCGGCAGATCTACGGGATTGTCCACGGCGGCGTGCACTGCGGCGTGATTGAAACGATCGCGTCCTTCGGTGCGGCTCTTTCGGCCATGCCGCGGGGCCAATCGGTCGTGGGACTCGAGAACCACACCACGTTCGTGCGAGCGGTCCGTTCGGGCACCCTCCGGGCCAAGGGACGACCGCTTACCCGAGGACGCACCACGCAGGTCTGGGAAGTCACGATCACCGATGAAAGCGACCGTCTCGTAGCCACTGGACGGGTTCGGCTGCTCTGTCTCGACGCTGGAACCGAGCTGGCCGGTGCGAAGGTTTGACCAAGTTCTTCCCGTCCGTGGGTTTGGACTGGCGACCTCGCCCTACTGGCGCTAGAAGCTCCGGCTCCCGCCTATACGCGGCGGGCCACGAAAGGCCTGATGATGAAAGACGGCATCCACCCCAACTATGTCCCAGCACGCGTAAGTTGCGCCTGCGGCAACAGCTTCGTAACCCATTCGACCCGGGGTGACTTCCAGGTCGACGTGTGTGCGGCGTGCCATCCATTTTATACCGGTACCCAAAAGCTCATCGACGCCGCCGGACGCGTCGATCGCTTCCGTAAGCGGTACGCAGCCACCACGAAACCTATCCCCGCCCCCGTCAAACCCCCCACGCCGAAAGCCGCCAAGACGGCCACCTCCAAGCCCAAGGCCGCCCCCAAACCCGCTGAAGAAAAGGCTCAGGGCGCCGAGTAATCAACGGCCTCTAAGAGACATCCCATGACTCCGACCTCTCCTCAGAAGGCTCGCCCCTACATTGGCGGTCAGGCGGTCCTCGAAGGGGTCATGATGCGCGCCCCCTGCTCCTTTGCGGTGACGGTCCGACGACGCGACGGGACTCTCCATGTACGGGAGCGCCCCATGAAGTCGGACCGCGAAGGAGTGCGGGGGTGGCCTTTCATTCGCGGCATGGTTTCCCTCGTCGAGTCCCTCAAGCTAGGCAGCGAAGCGCTCCGGTTTTCCGCCGACGCCATGGAGCAGGATCTCGAGCCACCTGCGAATCCTGGTGTGTCTGGTGTGTCGGCGGTCCTGCGTGCTTCCACGCTTTCCGTCTTGGCGCTTGGCACCGAGTCCAAGGCGGGCGGGCGAGAAGGCAACGCCGCGTTTTGGTTCATGCTCCTTCTCATGGTGGGACTGTTCATTGCCCTTCCTCAAGGAGCCGCGGCTGGACTAAACCGGATCCTTCACTTGCAACTCGAGGTTCAGTCCCCTGGGTTTCAGCTGATGACCGGTGCGCTCAAGTTGGTCATCGTGGTCAGCTACCTGCTGGCCATTCGACGGGTGGGGGAAATCCGGCGCGTGTTTCAGTATCATGGTGCCGAGCACAAGACCATCACGACCTACGAGGCGAACGAGCCACTGACCGTGCCGAACGCGCGCGCCAAGACCACCCTTCATGCTCGCTGCGGTACGACGTTCATTGTGATGGTGGCGCTCGTCTCCATTGTGGTGTTCACGGCCGTTGGGGGGATGCTTCCACGGATCCAGACGGGCCATGCGGTCCTAGACAACCTAGTGTTCTTTCTTGAGAAGCTTCCATTTCTTCCCGTGATCGCGGGGTTCACCTTCGAGCTTCAGCGGGTGTTTGCACGCTATTGCACTGTCGGCCCGCTTCGAGCGTTGCTCTGGCCGGGGTTTGTCGTCCAGAAGATTACCACCATCGAGCCCGACGACGCTCAGATCGAAGTCGCCCTTGCCTCTCTCCGTGCCACCTTGTTTCGCCTGGAGGGCATGGAGAGCTCGGTATCGCACGAAGATGTTTTTTTTGCCGACTACCAGGCGATCCTCGACGCGCCCCGCCTGCGTTCCGTTGGGAAGGACTAAGTTATGACACTCCCCATGGAAAAACTCGAGCGGCTCGCACGACGCTACGACGAGCTCGGCGAGCTTCTTGGCTCTCCTGCGGTCTTGGCAGATCGCAATCAGGTCTCGAAACTCAACAAAGAGCGCACCGATCTTGAGCTCGTGGTCTCGCAGCTTGCACTCCTGCAGGCCATCAACAAGAAAATCCGTGACGACGAAGAGGCGCTAGCAGACCCAGAGTTGCGAGGGCTGGTCCAAGAGGAGCTTCCTGGGCTTTTCGCCGAGCGAGAGACGCTCTCTCAAGCGATCCAACTCCTGCTACTTCCCAACGACCCGAACGACCGCAAGAACACCATTCTGGAGATTCGGAGCGGCGAGGGGGGCGAAGAGGCAGCTCTCTTTGCCGCCGATATCTTCCGCATGTACGGGCGGTTTGCAGAGAACCGCGGCTGGCGCATCGAGCTCATGTCGACCAGCGAGAGTGCGACGGGCGGGTTCAAAGAGTGCATTGCGTTGGTTTCAGGAAAAGACGTCTACTCGCAGCTTCGTTTCGAGGGTGGGGTCCATAGGGTGCAGCGTGTGCCGACCACGGAGACCCAGGGACGTATTCACACGTCGACCTGCACGGTGGCTGTATTGCCCGAGGCGGAGGAGGTCGACATCCAGATCGATGAAAAGGACCTTGAGATCTCCATTGCGGCCAGCGGTGGTCCTGGCGGGCAGGGGGTCAACACGACCAACAGTGCGGTACAGATTCTCCACAAGCCGTCGGGGCTTATTGTGAAGTGCCAGGACGAGCGCTCGCAGCTAAAAAACAAGGCCAAGGCGCTCAAGGTACTGCGCAGCCGTCTGCTCGAAGCCGAGCGTGAGAGGCAAGAGGCTCTCACCAGTGCGGAACGTCGCAGCATGGTCTCGACGGGCGAACGGAGTCAGAAGATCCGGACCTACAACTATCCTCAAAACCGGGTCACCGATCACCGCATTCGCCTGACGCTCAACAAGCTTGATCGCATTGTCGAGGGGGACCTCGATGAGCTCGTGACCGCACTTCGGACCCATCGTCAAGCCGAGCTGCTGGAGGCTGCAGGGGGCAGGGTACCGGCGGGGAGCAACGAGGACGGTCGGTGAGTTCAGTTGCCCCACTTGATGCAGAGGCACTTACGGTAGCTCTTTGTGTAGCACCTGGGGTTTATTCTCGAAACCGTCACGATGCACTCTTTGCAAGGCCCGAGGCAAGGCGTGCAAGGTCACGGGCGTCGGTCTTGCGCGGCTTGGTTTATCAGCTTGCGGGGCGTTTTGGCTATGTTGCCGATCTGGTGCTTCGTCGGGCCGACGATGGCTGGGAGCTTCGGTTCCGTATCCCGCCGGTCTGTTTTGAGCGTCGTGTGTGTCTGACCGAGCTCGAGGCGGCTTGTGTGGCGTACCTAGGGGCGCGTTCTGGGGTTGCAGGCCCTTGGCAGTCCACCGAGGAGCATCGGGAGCGTATTGAGCGGGTCCTTGCGACCATGGCGGATGTTGCTGGAGTGTAGATGATAGCGCGCCTAGTTTTGGCCCTGTGGTTTGGCGGGCTTGTGTTGGGCTGTCGGAGCGATCGGGCGCCTGGGGTACGTTGCGGGGAGGTTGGACGGCTTTACTGTCTTGACGCAAAGACGGCGTTATTTTGTCGTGCGGGGCTTTACGAAGCGATCCCATGTCGAGGCCCGAAGGGGTGCGCCAAGGAAACGCAGACCTGCGATACCTCAGTGGCCTTCGAAGGGGACCCTTGCGCAGCGAACACGGCGGAGTCGTACGCATGCACGGGCGACCAGCGTCGTGCGCTGACCTGTCGTGACACCAAGTGGGGGTTTTGGCGCGCCTGCAAGGGACCCGAGGCCTGTCGTGTGACTGCAGGGACCCTCCGTTGCGACACGTCGCTGGCCGATGTGGCCGATCCATGTGGAGTGGCGGGGGCGTATGCATGCAGCCGGGACCGTCGTCTCCTGCTGGTTTGTCGAGCGGGAAAGCTCGATGCGGACAGCGCATGCCGCGGTCCTGGGGGCTGTGCGCCGAATCCGACCACGGGGCAGCTCACGTGTGACGCGAGTGTGGGACGGGAAAACGACCCGTGTGATGCCGAGGAATCCCTCACCTGCAGCGAGGACAGCAAAGTGCAGTTCGTATGCCGCGGGCACCGCTACTTGGTCAAACAGGCCTGTAAAAAGGGATGCATGTTTCGCAAGGGGCAGGAGCCTCTTTGTTTGAAGTGAGCTCCTTAGTCACATGTGGGGGGGGCGCGGCCGCTCCACCCCACTCCCCCCAGCCGAAAACAGGGGGGCCGCCGACATCACGGCCGCTAGCACCATACCGACGACAAAGCCTGCGCCAACGTGAAGTGCGGTGCAGGCGCCCGCAGTAAGAAGCATCACGAAGGCGTCGTCGCGGGTCTTTTGGTCGCGTGTGACCAGGGCGAGCTCGATGCCACTTGCAGCGAGCAGGACTCCAAGGATGCTCCCAGGAAACGCTCGACAGAACTCCATCAGTGTGGCGCCAAAGAGCACGGCCACGGTCATCTTGAGAGCCCCCAAAAACAGCACGGCCCCATTGGTACGCGCGCCAAACGCCACTTGTCCTGCGAGGCCACCGGCGCCGTGGCAGAGGGGCATGGCTCCGAAGCAAGCTCCCACGAGGTTCATGAGCCCTACCGAGATGGCAACGCGTCTAGGCGATGCGGCGCGATCAGGGAACAGGTCTGCAGAGAGGGCGCAGACGGCGACGACCGAATTGAGCGTGGTCAGTGGGATCTGCGGTACGGCCGCCCGTGGAAATGCCTGGACCACGTCCTGCCACCCTGGCGGACTCCACCGAGGCCACCAAGGGGTGAGCGACAGGTGCAAGGCGTGTCCAGAAACGATGGCAAGAGCGATTGCCCCGCCCAGCAACACGAGGGCGGCCGGGACTCGCCGCGATCGAGCCAGAAGCACCACGACGAGGGCGGCGAGGATTGCCGTGAGGTAGCTGTCGGCGCCGAAGACCACACGGGTTGACGTAGCCATCCGGAGTCCTTTTTCGAGAAGGGAGAGGCCGAGTGCGAGCTGGAGGCCGCGGACAACGCTTTTAGGAACGAGCTGGTTGGCGCGGTCGATGAGGCCACTGATGCCCAAGACGAGGACGAAGGCGCTGACTGTGGCTCCTGCGGCGGTGATTTCGGAGACACGGAGCCCTTCGGTGAGCGCCACGGCGGCGATAGCTTTCATGGGTTGGACGGCCATGGGAATGCGGAACACGAGGCCTGTGACGACGTTGAAGAGGCCGGCAAAGAAGAGGCCCGAGGCGAAGTCGAGGCCGTTTTCGACAGTCATGCCGACGAGCAGGGGGAGAAACGTTCCGAGGTCCCCAAAGGCGCCTGCGAGCTCCCGTCGGTCAAACCGGGCAGTGGAGCCTTGAAGGGGTCGGCGCAGAGAGTCCAGGACACGCATGGGGGCTGGATCTACTCTGGGGGCGGCGTTTCTAGTAGCTCGCGACGATCCCTACGGGGTGCCAACAGGGCCATTCGCGACACTTGAGGATTCCCAAGGGGTGCCAACAGGGCCATCCGCGACACTTGAGGATCCAAAATGGTGGGCGACAGGGCCATCCGTGACACTTGAGTGTCCAAAATGGGCGCCGACAGGGCCATCCGCGACACTTAAGTGTCCAAAATGGGCGCCGACAGGACCGTTGGCGACACTTGAGTGTCCAAAATGGGCGCCGACAGGGCCATTTGCGACACTAGAGTATCCAAATGGGGGGACGACGGGGCCATTTGCGACACGTGAGTATCCCAAATGGGGGCCAACAGGGCCATTTACGACACTCGAGTATCCCAAAGGGGCTGAATTGGACTTCCGCCGCGAGCTACTAGGTAGTGCCTCGCGGCGGAAGTCCTTGGACACTCACGACACCCGCGACCCAGGGTTACCCACCCTGGGCTGATTGATTTGACTCGCCCCTTCGGGGCTGCCAATCAACGCACGGCCTTCTCGTTGCGTAAGGGCCCCGCTGGAAAGGACCACGAGCGTTGATCGGCAGCCCCGAAGGGGCGAAACATTAACAGCCCAGGGTGGGCAACCCTGGGTCGCGGGTGTCGCGGGCTCGGCTGCCCGGCTGCCCCGGAGTGTCCAAGGACTTCCGCCGCGAGATACTAGGTAGCGGTCGAACGGCGGCTCGTGCCCACGAGATTTGATCCCCAGCAAGTCGCGCATCGCCTTCGTGTCGTTTACAGTATCCCCATGAGCTTTTTTCAAGGGCGTTCGGTTGTGTCTCCTGTTTTGCTTGCGTTGTCCTTGACGTTGGTGGGGTGCGGTGCGGGGGGCGCGGCCTCCGTGCCAGCGGTTGCCGCTGTCGAAGCGGGCGAGATGCCGGCGGGCCAGCAGTGGACCGGCGTCTACTACCATCGCGTGTATGGCTACTTGCATATCATCGAGCGTGACGGCGCGATTTTCGCCCGCTGGAAACACTCGGATGGAAGCAAATGGGGACAGCTTAGCGGCGAGCGCAAAGGCAACCTCTTTCGTTTCGAATGGAAAGAGTACACCTACGGCTCGGTGGGAGCCGGGGCCGCGCGAAAGGGACGGGGGTATTTCATTTACGAGATGGGGCCCGACGGAATCGCCGTTCTCAAGGGCGAATACGGGCTCGACTCGGACGAAACCGGCGCGGCATGGGTGTGCCTCAAGCAACCTGGGCGCAAGTCCGACCCCGATTCCATCAAAGGGGAGGTGGGCGGAGCCGATGTCCCGCTGATCCAAGATCGCTGGGACCAGCCGCGCAAGTAGCTCGAAGCTCTCGTCTCGTCTTGCGAGCTCTTCGCGACGTGGGTGCGGGCGCGTTCAAAAGAATGCGTCTGGATGTCGGCGATCGGCGGGTACGGAGACGGAAAGTGTTCCTTGTCGTCTATGACGGCCAAAATAGCCATGCAGTGGGTGTAAAGGGAGGGGGAGTCGCTCGGCAGCTTCGCCGCTACGTGGGGGCTGCGCTGCTTTTGGGTCTTGGTGCTCATGGTCACAAGCTAAACCAAACCTACTTTGAGAACCGTAACTTTCCCACTCGCGCAGATCTCACCCCGCCAGTCCCCCTAAGCCCCCCGGGGTTGGGAAATGCCAAAGGAATGACATGTCCAGACCATCGTCACATCGCACCTTGTGGACCCCGTCTCGAATCCTCGTCGTCGCGGCGCTCGCCCCGTTCGGCGCCTGTCGCTCCCCAGCTCCCGCTGACAGCACCGTGCCGAACATCGTGCCGGTCGCCGTGCCGTCAAGCTCCACCTCCGTCGCGGCGAGCGTCGCAAGTGGAACGGTCTTCTCGGCACCGAGCTCCTCGTCCAACGTCCCGCCCTTGGTGGCGCCCAACGATGCGCTCCTCGGACCGCACGGGCCGCTCGTCGCCGACCTTTCGTGCCCGCCTGGAAGCGCCATGGACCGCCCGAGCGGTGAGTGCTTCGCCCTGGCCTCCGCGGCTCCGTTCGCTCCAACCGCTCCGTCTGCAGTGGTTCCCCCCCCCTACAGGGAAGCGCGCACCCTGGTCGGAGGGGGCGAGTCCGGCTGGGTGGACCTGCCCGTTGCCACGAAGGGAGTGTCCGAGGTCGCCGTCGTCTCCTTTGCCGAGGACGTGTTCATCGATCAGCTTGTGCTCGAAGACAATGGGCGACGGCTTCTTGCGGAAGGGGCCGTGCTGGCGACCGTGGACGGGCGCGGAGTGGTCGTCGAGCGTGGGAAATCCTTTCAGGCGCGTTTCCACCCACCGGCGGATTCGCCCCTTTCGCCCCAATCAAAGCCGGAGCCCAACGCTCGCGATCGCAGGGTCTTTGCCGGTCGGGTCTATGTCCGATACCAGGCTTTCGGTCACGTGCTCGCGCCAGGTCGACGTCCACAAGCGCCTCCCCCCTCCGCCGTGGTCATGGCGGACCGTTGTCCGAGGGGGAGCGTGTCCGACGGCCAACACGGGTGTGTCGCCGATGAGCCCCTGGTGGACGGCTCCACGAGGCCGGTGTCCTTACAGGTCACATGCAAGGCGACGGACTGCGCCGTTTTCCCATGGGCGGGGGGGAAAGCTCCCACAGACATGGCATCTTTGGAGCCGCTGGTGCAGGCCGGTGTTGCGAGCGGCAAAGGGGGGTGGCTAGGTCACCAAGGGGAAACCGCAACGCTCACGGCGGTTCCGGGGAGGTTTGCCCGGGTGGCGTTGGGGGGGTGTGGCTCGAATGTCCAGGACCTTTATGTGGAGCCGCTGACCGCCATGGGGATCGATCTCTGGCCAGCGGGGTGTTCCACGCACTGCCCGACGATCGGGTGGCTCGATCCGTCAAGGTCGCTCTACACTTCACCGCAGGAGATCCTGCGCGGCGTGATGGGGCCGACGCACAAGTCGACCATGATTGTGTTTAGCGGCGAGGTCCCCGCAGTCAACGGCGTCGTGGAGTTACGACTGGTGGAGATGCAGCCGGAGACGGCGACCATCGATCAGCTCGTTGTGGACGGCGGAGGGGCACTCATTGCACCGGACGAAGGGGGGGCTGCCTCGGTGCTGGCGGAGGTGGATGGCCACGCGCTTCGGCTCGACGAGAACAAGCAGGTCCACGTCCGCTACACGCTTCCCGGCGTGGGCACAGGTCGTGTGTCGGTACGGCTCCTTGGCTCGGGGTATTACGAGCGCCATGCGCCTTGAAGGGGCCACTTAGGTATTCCCCAGGAAATAAATACACCAGAGCTACCCATCGCCAGCTAAACCAAACCCATCTTGAAAACCGCAGGTCCGAGCGGTCGGACCTGCGGTTTTCAAGATAGGTTTGGTTTAGAGAGCAGATACCGACAAACAACTTGCCCAAGCGTGGCAATCGGTCGAGACGGGCTTCGACGGCCTTCATCGCTTCGCGAGTCAATTTGACACCTTTTTCGTACACCTGCGTTACTAACTCTACAGTG
>CAITRH010000696.1 GCA_903894755.1 uncultured delta proteobacterium | reverse complement strand
GTTCCTAACTGAACTGAAACCTTTTGATGCGATCCCGGGTGAAAGTCCCGCTCCGATAAGGCTGAGGACCGCCGCCGGAGAGCGAGTTTTGCGTGGCCGGCACCGTGAGGGCGACTGCGAAGCGTAAACAGCGGGTGCGTAGGCCACGGGGGCAAGCGACATGCGTAGACAATAGCGTCAAATGCCAACTTTGCAGTTCTGAACGAGTTGCCGCAGTTTTTTTGATATTGTTGCATATGATGCGCGGTAGTAATCAGCTGTGGTAGCTATAGCACATCCGACACGGACCAGGAATGCGCCCCTCCATGTGGGCCTCACGAAAACTTCGATAGGCTTCCGAATTCCAAACCGCGCCCAAGGACCGTGCGTCTCCCAGGTCCAGCACCCCCGGATCCGAAATCATGCAACACGGCACGACTCGCAGGTCAGAGGATACGAAAGCTCGCTCGAAAGGCCAAGGACAAAGCCCCTCCGACCGGAGAAAGCTGTACTTGGCCGTGTTCTGCCAAAACGAGACCTGCGCTCCAAGCTCCCGTCCTCGTTCGACCGAACGATGAGCATTGTCCGCGATCTGGGAAAGCGGAACCAGTTTCTCGCTGTTCGACTGACGCATCCCCCCCATCCCCCACCCGTGCATGTCGAGCGCGAACGTAATGCGAGGAAAAACCAGTTCAGCCCCAAGCTCCACGAGATTCACCATCTCCCCCGCATTCAACCGCTGAACCACGACCCACATCCGCGTACGAAGGATCCCCCGCTTCCGGCAGATCCCGTTGAGCAAGACGCAATTCCGTCGAACCTGCTCGAAGCGACTCCCCACCCGAATGGCTTGAAACGTTTCTCGATTGGCTCCGTCTACGGAAACCTGTACCTCGTTCACGTCGCTGTCGATAAGTCGCGCCGCGTTGTCCCGGGCGTGCAGGAGGGAGGCATTCGTGGTGGTTCGCACCCAAATGTGCCGACTCCGCGCGAACCGGATCATCTCGAAATAGGTATCCCCTCCGAGAAGAGGCTCGCCAAGCCCCTGGATCTTGATTTCCACGAGCGTTCCGAGTTCATCGACGATCCCCTTGAAATCCTCCAGCTGCATATCCGATGCGCGGCGCCCCTTTTCCCAACCGGAAACTGGACATGAAGGACATCGAAAATTGCACCGGCTGACGTTCTCGAAATCCAGCTTGGTCGGTAGGATGTCAAGCAATTCCGTCCGGGCGTGGTCCTGAAAGCGGAGGTAATTGAGCCTCAGTTTTTCCGAAGAGGCCAGGGCGTTTTGGAGATTTGCGTCGTAAGCCTCCCTGTCGGGCTGGGGAAGCGGGAGACCGGGAATGAAATGCATACACTCTCTCGCAAGGGGCGCCGGTTCGGAAGAACACCAAGTCATCAGATATCTTTGATCTTTGTCAGCGCCTCGTGGACCACGTCGCCAACATCGTAGTAGCGATAATTCCCCATGCGCCCCACGGACAACACCCGATCGGAGCACTCCGCCCGGTACCGGGCCGCCTTTTCTTGTTCCGCCTTGATGGGATAAGGATACAATTTGTTCGTCATGGACGGAAACTCAAGACTGATAAGGGTGCTTGGGGAAGTATACCCCGTCAGCTTCTTGTATTCCACCACCCGAGTGTAAGCCTGCTTGCCGGCGTAGTGCAGAAAGAAGATGGGATCGGGGATGACCTGCTCGACGGGAAGCACCAAGAGGAGCAGTTCCCTACCGACGTATGGCAGTTCCCCGTAGCACTTGTCTAAAAGCAAATCCGGAGAGAGAGAGCTTACCAAAAGATCGGCGCGATGCCATTGCCCGTCTACCCGTACGCCGGGATGCCTCACATCGACTTCATCGATGCGGGTCCTCAAATGAGTCGCGACTCCGGGGGTTTGCGCACATATTTCGAAGTAGGTGTCCCAGCCCGCGAGCTCTGAGGGGTAATAGACGTGGTAATCTGGGCGAACTTCTTTGGTCCCGGTCCGGAGCTGGACCCCCTTTCCGTCGAACTTGAAGTCCGTCAGTAAAGTATTCGATTCAATCTGCCACATTTTCTTCGAGTAACTTTTTACAAATTTCTCATAGAGCGTTGGACCCACGGAAGCGATCCAGTATTCCTCGAAGTTGCGAGCGGTGGCCGGGTCTCCGCGGCGTTCGACTTCGCCAAGAATAGCCTCCCGATCGGGCATTTCGTCGATGTCATCTGCATGGACAGGATAGGAATAGAATTGGCCGTCCTGCTCCACGTACGTCAGAAGGTAGTGGTGGAGCTGCCGCAGAGGCACTACGCTCCGAATGAATTCCAGCGAGTCGTGGTGGGGAGTAAAGAGATGGCGAGGCCCTAGCGTGTACGGATGCCCACCGTAATGCATGGTCTTGCAGCCGCCACCCAAGCGTTCTGCTTGTTCAAACAGTGATACGCGAAACCCCCGCCTGGCGAGGAGGTGACTCCACGTGCAGCCCGCGAATCCCCCTCCGATGACGATTGCAGTTTTCATATCCGTTTTCGAAACCGGTTCAGAATTGGAAACAAGGTCAAGCAGATCAAGGACGCGCCAGGATGCTCCTACATCCTACCTCGAGGCTCGTCGGTCGAAGCCCGGAAATCGCTCGCTGGAGGGCAGAGATGTCGAACACGAGGTTTCCCGCGGAGTTCCCGTCGGGGGAACCGAACTCAAGGTTCGGCTCTCTCTGCAGAACTCTCCCAAGGGTCCGAAGAATGTCAATCAAGGGTAAGCTGGAACCCGTAGCGACATTGAGTAGAAGGGCGCGCGGCCGCACCAGAAGGTCGTAAACGACCTCGCAAAGGTCGTCCACTAGGACAAAATCGCGAAGCACGGTGCCATCGCCGAAAATAGTCACGCGCTCCATGTCCCGGATTTTTCGTAAGAAGTGAGCGAGGGTGCTGCGCTCCTGGACGTGCGCACCGTAGACCCCGGGCAGACGGAGAACGGAGACGGGAATCCTTTCTCCGAGAGTGCGCAGAAGGAGGCGTTCGCTGGCTAGCTTGCCGATGCCATAATAGCTGCGTGGGTTCGGAAGCGTCCACTCGGTGATAGGCAGGGCCGGCGAGGTGCCGTAGACGTCTACGCTGCTCAGGTAAACCAGGAACCCGCATCGGTTTCCCGCGGCCAGCGCGACGTTTTCCGCCATGACCATGTTTTTCGTCATAGCATCGAAGGAATCCTCTTTCCACCTGTTGATGACGGAGCAAAAGACAACTCCGAATCCAGGTTCGAGATCCCGAAAGAAGGTCTGGACGCCATCCCGGACCAGGAGATTGCACTCGCGGCTCGAGGCCCCGCGTACTCGGAACTTTCGTCGCTGCAGGAAGTCGCATAAGAATGGCCCCATCGTGCCCGTGTGTCCAAGCACGACCACCTGCCGGCGCGCAATAGACGTGCCTACAGAATCTTTTTTGCCTGGTTCCATGGATGAACTGTGCGCCACTGAAGATAATGGCTACCACACTTTCGCGAAGATGCGCCACAATGCCGGAGCGAGCACTTCCCTCGCCGCGGAAGCACACTGCGAACCCTGCCCCAACCATCGGCCGTCACGATCCCTCGAGAAATTGGCTCTACCCGAGAACTCACCTACATGCCGTCTCTCATTGCGCAAACCGTGGGTCTGATTCGCCCCTTCGGGGCTGCCGATCAACGCGTGGGGTCCGTTCCATCGGAGGGAAAAACTGCGGTTCCGTTCCCTCGCCGCACAGCCGCACCGAATGATGACGACATGCGCTGATTGGCAGACCCGAAGGGGCGAGTCAAATCAAATCAGCCCAGGGTGGGTAACCCTGTTGCGCCAGGTAAGCTTGGAAGAGGAGGATGAACATAACTGAAACCTTTTGATGCGACCCCGGGTGAAAGTCCCGCTCCGATAAGGCTGAGGACCGCCGCCGGAGAGCGAGTTTTGCGTGGCCGGCACCGTGAGGGCGACTGCGAAGCGTAAACAGCGGGTGCGTAGGCCACGGGGG
>CAITRH010000695.1 GCA_903894755.1 uncultured delta proteobacterium | reverse complement strand
TTTGGCCTGCGAGGCCTGCTCACGTACTTTAAATACGCTGCGCGGGCTCCTCGGCCAAAGCCTCGTCTGGCAGAAATGGCGGGTCTCGATCTGGACGGAACGTCCGTGTCGTCGTCAAGGGCGGCGACCGGGACCGTGAGCTCCACCGACTCCAAGGTGATGTTTCCCGAGATTTCCACCGGAAGGATCTCCCAGATATCACGATCCGGAGGAGAAGCGTTCGGGGAGCTCAGCGCCTCGAGCCAAGCTGCAGTACGAGGACAACCAACACTCCAACGGTGACGAGTCCCGCAAGGAGCATGGTCCACACAGAACCGGCTTTGTGTCGGTCGATGGCTCGGTTCATCCAGTGGTTTGCCCGCTTCAGTGCCGTGACCGCGCATTGCACGTGGACCTTGCCCGCCATGATCTCTTCGAGCTCCAAGATCATCGCCTCCACAGACCCAAACCGCCGGTCCCGTTCCTTGTGGAGCCCCTTGACCACGAAGTATCCGAGCTCCGCAGGGACCTCACCCGCCATAACCCGCGTCCGAAACCATTCCCTGTCCAACGGATCGGAAGCCAGCGACGTTAGCAGTTGCTGAACGTTCCAGTTGTGTTCGAGGTAATGCTCGAGAAACAAGAACTCTGAGAAGAGCACGCAAAGACTGTAAATGTCGCTCCGCTCGTCCAGATCGTTTTTCCCCTGCGCTTGCTCCGGAGACATGTAAAGAGGCGTTCCAAGCAGCACACCAGCCTGGGTCTCGACAAGCTTCGACGCACTCAATCCAGAGGCTCGCAGCGCTTCGGCATCGAGCGGGCCCTGCTCCTCCCGCTCACGCCCCTCACCCCGCTCACGCCCCTCACCTAGGCCCTCACCAGCGCGAATTCTCTTTGCCAGCCCCCAATCCATCACTGTGACCTCACCGAAGGGGCCCACCATGATGTTGGAGGGTTTGATGTCCCGATGGATGATGCCTTGCGCGTGGGCGTAGCGAAGTGCCTCCAATATCGCGAGGAAAATGCGAGTCCGGAGGGGAAAAGAGAACCGCGCCGTGTACGCCGGATCTCCCTCGCGAAGCTTTGAAATGATCTGTTCGAGCGTGTCGCCCTGAACGTACTTCATCACGAAGTAGTGTTCCCCCTGCTCGTCGATCCCAACGTCGTGGATAGGCACGATGCTTGGGTGCTCCAACTGGCCGATGGTCTTGATCTCCTCGGCAAACCGAAACAGCGCGGCAGCATGACTCGTGTGGTTGCGGAGTTTTTTTACTGCAACCTTGCGCTCGATGTCTTGGTCTTCCGCCAAGATCACCTCGCCCATGCCTCCAACCCCTAGAAGACGGATAGGCGTGTAGCGCGGACGCAGGTCAATATCGGGACCCACTTCGGGGCGAAGCAGTCTGGGAAGCACGGTGGTCCGTCCCCCCTTCGATGTGGTCCAACTTGGCCCCGCGGGGTCGGCATTTTGCGTGTCGGCCAGAGCGCTTCCCGTATTCTTTGTCCCCTCGCGAAAGGAATTCATACTCTGGCCTCCAAGCCGGTTAGATATCGTGGAGTGTCATGCCTCCAATGAAGTCTTTCTTGCCTAAGGCGACCCCGTTGTGACGCAGGATTGCGTAGGCCATGCAGACGTGAAAGTAGAAGTTTGGAACGCCCATCTCTACTAGATAGTCGTCCCCAACAGAGTATTTCCCGGGAAGAAACGAGAGCTCCACGCGGCGTGTTTCGGCCGCCTCGAAGTCCGCCTCTTGGAACGCGTCGAGGGTGTCGACGCAGGAACGGATACGCGCTCGGATCTGCTCCATCGTGGTTTCTGTATCCGGGTGTTTGGGCACCTCTTTGCCAGAAAGACGCGCTGCGGTGAACTTCGCCGTGTCGCAGGCCATCTGGACCTGCCGAACCAACGGATACATGTCCGGGGCGAGTCTCGAGTCGAGAAGTACCTTAGGGTCAAACGCCTTGCTCTTTGCATAGGACGTCCCTGTTTCGAGCCATTGGTCGAGACAAAGAAGCATCTTTTTCATTTGCGTGACGCCCGATCGATACGATGACATGACGGTTTCCTTTTCTTTGAGATTCCGATGCACCAGGAGCACCTTAGTCGTGAGCCAGTGCGATGCGCGAGCCTCGCAAGCGGTTGTCACGTGGGGCCGCCAACCTCTGCGCTGCCTGCCGTGCCGCCGCCAACCTCTGCGCTGCCTGCCTTCGAACCGCCAACGACTGCGCCGCCTGCCGCGCCGCCGGCAACGTCTGCGCTGCCTGACGTCCCGCTGCAAACGTCTGCGCTGCCTGACGTCCCGTTGCCAACATCTGCGCTGCCTGACGTTGCTCCCACACCGTTTGCGCTGCACAACTTCGCTACACACGCCTGGCGCATCACGCGGATCGCTTTACATATCGTCACCTCCCTGATCTTGTCGTTGCCACGCAGCCTTGATGGGGTCTTCAGGTCCATCGTCCACCACAT
>CAITRH010000694.1 GCA_903894755.1 uncultured delta proteobacterium | reverse complement strand
TGGTGCACGAGGCTCTCCTCCCCCCTCGCTCGAAGACGATCTTCCTTGCCCGCATGGGCAAGGAAGATGTCGAGGGAGAGGGGGGCTGGGGGGGTGAGGTCTGCGCGAGCGGAAACCTGCAGTTTTCAAAATGGCTTTGGTTTAGTGTCCGCCGGTCACCGTTGCCTTCGTAGCGTCCGCAGGCGATGCAACTGCAGGCTTCTCAGCAGGAGATGCGCCCCCACCCGCCTTTGCAACGTCATTGCCAGTAGGCTCGACTGCGCCCGTTCGTCCCCTGCTCAGCGCCCTAAGCTCGAACGCCGACGCGAGCGCGTCCTGCCCCAGCCTCTTTGCCGCCCCTCGCGCCGCCTTGCGCGCTCGACGACACAACGTCACGATGATCCCATCAAGGAGATCCAACTGCTCGGTCTCCGCCGGAGTCCCACGTTCCACCGGACGGACCGCCGCAGCAGCTCGCAACGCGGCCGCCCTCTCCTCGAGCTCCGTCACCGCTGCGGGTCCCTCGCGGTCCTTGACCACCGCGGCTACCTCGGGCCGCAAAAGCTCGGACCGAATTGCATCGAGTTGCTGCGCCAGCCTCTCAACATCGTCGCCCGCTGCACTCGTCGCTTGCAATACCACCTGAACCGACCGCGCTACTGCCTCCGCCTCCGGAGCATTGCTCTCCAACAACACGTCATGGCCCGCATCAAGGACATCCCGCCCCGTGTTTCGCGCGTCTTTCGCCCCCTGCAACGCTGCAACGAAGGTCTTGCTCGTCGTCTTCTTGGCGACCTTCTTGTGCTCACGTCCCACGCCCGACGCCACAAGCCCATCGCGAGCCTCCGTGAGGCGTTCCGCATCCGCGGCGTTGAACGCGTGCCTCGTCAGCTTGGCCCCGTGCTGCTCGAGCGCCTGCAGCGTGGCATTGGCTTGCTTTAGCGTGTCCTCCGAACCATACAGACGACCGATTTTGATGTAACGAACGCGGGCAGCCGCAGGAAGATTATCAAGATTGAACGACATAGAGCCTCCATTGAGGTGAAACGATTGGACCAAAACACAATGACCATGCGACCGATGCGCATGCGTCAACCTAGATAGCGCATGCAGCTCGAAAGAACCCGTATGCAGCTCGAAAAAACCCGTATGCAGCTCGAAAGAACCCGTATGCAGCTCGAAAGAACCAGCATGCAGATGACCGGGACCCGCATGCAGATGACCGGGACCCGCATGCAGCTCGAAATGACCCGTATGCACCGACCTGGCGGTAGGTATGCACGTCCGTTTGCCCGCATGCATCCCAGACGCGGGCCGATGCACCTGCCCAGGACCCGCATGCAACCGCGGTGGGCCCCTGCACGCCGTAAGAGGAGCGGGGAGCTCAGTGGCAGCGTTGCCTGCGTGGTTCCTCCGATGTCGCGCAGCTAAGCACCGCGTACTTGCACACGCGGTAGGTCGCCTCCACACCACACAGCGTGCTGGAAACAAAGCCGCTTCCCGTGCACTGGAACCAGTCGAGCGCGCACGCAACGACCGGAGTCTCCGGGACTTCCATCCCGTTGCAGTCGTAGTCAAAAGACTTGCACGCGCTTTGCACTTCAAAGTACGCCGTCTGCCCAGGGAACACGCTCGGATCCTGGTCGCAGCAGTCGTCCCCCCCACAGCTCCACGCCGGATGACCATCGCGATCCAGGTCGCAGCTCGGAGGCTCCTCCGCCGCATCCATCACGTCCAAGGTCGCATCGGCCTCGGTCACGTCCTCGAAACTCCCCCCATCGGCCCGTACCAAAACGTCGGCCTTCGATTGCGCGTCCGCAGCAACGCCGGTTCCGCCAACCTCCAGGCTGCATCCCGCGAGAAGGCTCCCGATGACCACTGCAAGCGCGACGAAGACGTTCACCACGGTGCGTACGAAAAGCACGACGGCGGCAAAAAAAGAAGAGGGATCCATGGACCGCCACCATATGGACGCCTAAGACCGCGGCGGCCTTCGAGGAGGTGGAACGAATGACAGCCGAGGGGACTCTAGCCAAAGACTCGCTCGCTCCAGCGTTGCTTGTCCAAATGCACGACTGCATGCTCCGTGCAAGGCTGCTCGATGAGCGCTTGATCCGTATGCAAAAACAGGGCGATGGCTACTTCTGGGTCGGAGGACCAGGCGAAGAAGCCTTCAACGTCCCCCTCGGTCTGCTGCTCCACAAAGGCGAAGGGCTCGCCTACGACTTCCTTCACTTTCACTACCGCTCCACCGCCACCCTGCTCGCCATGGGCATGCCCCCCATCGACACCATTCGGCAAATGAAAAACACCTCCACCGACCCCTTTTCGGGCGGACGTAACTTCGTAGGCCACTACGCCGTCAAACACTGGAACGTCGTCCCCGTCAGTTCCCCCATCGAGGTCCAGTTCGTCATGGCCCTCGGTACCGCCCTCGCCCAACGTCGCGCCGGCGGACACGGCATCACCATCGTCGTCGGTGGCGACGCAGGCACCGCGGAAGGCGACTTCGCTTCCTGCTTGATCTGGTCGTCCCGTCCAGGCGCCGAGCTCCCTGTCCTCATGATCGTCACCAACAACGGCTTCGGTATCTCCACCGCCGCCTCCACCCAGCACAGCGAAAAACGTATCAGTGACCGCGCCGCCCCCTTCGGGATCGAAGCGCGCACCATCGACGGCAATGACCCCGAGATCTCCTACCGCGAGCTGTCGCAAGCCATGCACTACGTCCGCACAGAACGTCGCCCCTTTCTACTCGAAGCCAACGTCTCGCGGCTCTATGGCCATTCTTCGTCGTCAGGCGCTAACTTCATCGAAGATGAGGTCGACGCGCTCACGCAGTTCGAAACCCGTCTCGTGGCCCAAGGCCTCCGTACCCGCGAGCAGCTCGAAACCATGCGGCACGCCATCGAGCGAGAGCTCCTCGACGCTACCAAGCAGGTCCGAAACGAGCCCGGCCCCGAAGGCCCCTCCGCCTTTGACCACGTCTTTGCTGGCCAGCTCCCATGAGCACCATGGTGCAGGCTATCCGCCTCGCGCTCCACGTCGGCGAAGAGCGTCACGGCGTCACCGACGTCTTCGGGCAGGATGTCGGCCCGCCTCTTGGCGGCGTGTTCACCGCCACCCAAGGACTGCGTACCGCATGGAACACTCCTCTCGACGAGCGAGGGATCATCGGAACCGCCATAGGCCTCGCGCTCGCTGGACAACGTCCCGTCGCCGAGATCCAGTTCTGCGACTACGCGTTCAACTGCATCGACCTGCTGAAGCTCGCCGGTGGAATGCATTGGTCGTCCAACGGCATGTGGACACTCCCCATGGTGCTGATGACCCCGGTCGGATCGGGCATCCACGGAAGCATCTACCATTCGCACTCGTTCGACGCGACGGCGACCAGAATTCCAGGCTGGAAAGTCGTGATGCCCGCAACGCCGAGGGACGCGTACGGGCTTCTGCTGTCGGCCATCAGGGACCCTAATCCGGTGATGTTCCTCGCGCCCAAAGCGCTGCTTCGGCAGAAGGCACCTGCGGGCGAGGATGTCCCCGGCGTGCCCGACGACCGGACGCTTTCGAAACTGATCGACGCTCCTCTTGGCGATCGGTCGTCGTGGTGTCCGCGGTGGCCCGATACGCCGGATCTGTTGGTGCCGCTGGGGGTGGCAAAGACAGTGCGGCAGGGACGGGACGTGACCCTGGTGACCTACGGACGCATGGTGGCCATTGCGGTGACGGCGGCCGAGGAGCTTGTTTCAGAAGGGGTCGAGACGGAGGTGATCGATCTGCGATCGCTGATGCCGTACGACTGGCCGGCGATCGCATCGAGTGTGCGGCGGACAGGACGGGTGCTCTTTGTCAACGAGGACACGGAGGTCACGAACTTTGGCGAGCATCTGCTTCGGCGGACCGTAGAGGAGCTTTTTTATGAGCTGTTGGCTCCTCCGAAGCTGCTTGCGGGGGCGCATCTTCCTGGGATCGGCCTGGCAGAGAGTCTCGAGCGCGTGTCGGTGCCGCAGCGCGACGGGATCGTGTCGGCGCTGCGAGCACTGGCGCGTCATGAGCCTTAGTCACATGTGGGGGGAGCGCGGCCGCTCCACCCCACCCCCCCCAGCCGAAAACAGGGGTAAGGCCGCCATGAGGCTCAGCGCGGCTTACGAACCGCCCTTGCCCTCGGCTCCGGCTCGGGATCGAGTGGCGGAAGCGCCAGCACCAGCCGCTCGATCACGGGAAGCGCGTCGGCCAGCGCCCGTTCGGCTCGCAGCTCGTCGTAGGCCGCACCGAACACGAGGACAATTACGTAAATGCCAGCGAAAGAGTGGGCGATGTACCCCAACGTCGCGTCGAGGTGGGCAACGTGAAGGTGGCCCCCTTTGTGAAGCAACGCGAGCGACGGATTGGCGCGAACCGCATGAAGGGCCGCTCGAGCGAGGCGTGGTGGCGGCTCTCCAGCGTCGCCTTCGGTCCGAGGAAGCGCCAGGTCAGGACGCAGCGGAGAAACCGTCGCCTGCGGCACCAGTCCAAAAAACGGAGGCTCGCCCTCCGCACTCGACCCCCACACCACCGGCGAGTGCCCATCGATGATGAACACTTCGATCGCTCGGGCCCGAAGGGAAAGCGCCGAGAGCACCTCGTGAAGCGTCAGCGGCGCGGGACGAGACGAGCGTGGACGACCTGGCGCCATGGCGTCTGCGAACGAGTCCACGAGCATCTCGAGCCGGCGCATCGACGACGTTGTCGCATCGACGGACGCGCCCAAGCGAACCACCATGTGGCGACCGTCCGCCAGGGACGCCACCAGCGTGCGGTCATCGTGCTTAAGCTCCTCGCCTTCGTTGAGCACCACCACGTCCTCAGTACCGAGTTCGCGTTTCACGAGTCCAACCAGTCGCTCGAGGGCATTGGTCACGGCATTCCTCCAGTTTCTATCTTGGCCCGCGACAGCATGAACACGGCGCGACTATACGCCCAGCCCCAGCGCCGGCGCAAACGTCGGCAGCCGACAGGAAGCGGACCATTTTCACGAGGGTCGACATCGTTGTTGCGGGCACACGGCTTGGTGCGCGGCAGGGGGACTGTTGCTCAGTAGCGCTCGAAGTTGTCGTCTTCTGCGTCGGGGCCGAGATCGAGCTTGACTCCCTCGCTTTTTGCAGGTGCAGTCTGGGCGCGGGCGCGGACGGTAGCAGCGCCAGTCTTGGTAGCGGCCCCGCCTTTGATCGGCCGACCCGACGTCTTCTTCCCAGTGGGGACGTGGTGTTGCGGGTGTTGCGGCGGGCTCGGGCGACGGCGTGAGGTCTCTTGGCCTCCCATCTTGAAGAACGCGACATTGGACATCAGGCGCTCCGACTGGGCGGTGAACTCCTCTGAGGTAGCCGAGAGCTCTTCGGCGGCGGAGGCGTTCTGTTGGATCACCTGGTCGAGTTGCTGAATGGCACGATTGGTTTCCGCGGCACCTGTGTTCTGTTCTTTGCTGGCGGCGGTGATTTCCTGGACAAGTTGTGCAGTCTTGCGGATCGCAGGCACCGTTGCTTTGAGCATGTCGCCGGCCTGTTCTGCGGCAAGCACACTGGCGGCAGAGATTTGGCTGATTTCGCCTGCAGCAAGCTGGCTTCGCTCGGCTAGCTTGCGGACCTCCGAGGCCACGACCGCAAAGCCCTTCCCATGGTCGCCGGCGCGGGCAGCTTCAATGGCAGCGTTGAGGGCAAGAAGGTTGGTCTGTCGTGCGATCTCTTCGATGATCGACGTCTTGCTGGCGATCTGGTGCATCGCTGCAACGGTTTTCTGGACTGCTTGACCGCTCTTGTCTGCGTCATCGGCCGCGTGAATAGCGATTTTCTCGGTCTCGGTAGCGTTTTGCGTGTTCTGACTGATGCTCGACACCATTTCTTCCATAGCGGAAGACGCTTCTTCGGCAGCGGACGCCTGCTCGGTGGCCCCTTGGGACATCTGTTCGGCTGTCGCAGTCATCTCGGCGCTCCCCGAAGACACGTGCTCGGCGACGGCTCGGATCTCTTCGACAATGCCTCGCAAGCGATCGACCATTTTGGTCATACCCGCCGAAAGCTGACCGATTTCGTCGTGGCTTGACGCGAGCTCGCGGCTCTCGAGGTTGCCATCGGCGACTTGCTCGATAAACGCCACGACCTGTCGAACGGGCGCCGTGATGACTCTTGCCAGCCCCAGGGCCAACGCGAGACCAATGACAAAACTCAGCACAAACGCAATAAGCATCCCCTGCCTTGCGGAATTGAAGGCCGCCTCCCCCTTCTTGCCAGAGTCGGTCGCCCCCTGGAGGTTCAACTCCGTGTCGCGGTCGAGGATCTCCTTGGCCGAGTCGAAGAGCCGCTTGGCGTCGCCCATCACGATGGCTTTGGCCTCCTCGTTTTTCATGGCGCGCGAGAGCTCCACGACCCGGTGGTGCTTATCGATGTATTTGGACCACTCCTCTTTGAAGGACTCGACAAGGCGGCGCTCCTCGGCATTGGCAATGAGCGGCTCGTAGAGAGCGAATTGCTTTTTCAGGTCTTCTTGGGTGCGGTCCATTTTGCGCTCGTATTCGGCCATTTCTTCGGGGCGTGACGACAGAACATGGTTGAATTCGAGGCGACGGAAAGAGGAAGCGGAGCTCTCGATGGCGCCGATGAGACGGACTGTGGGGAGCCAATTCTCGCGCACGTCGACCGCTGCAGCGTTGACCTTCTCGAGCTGTAATACAGCAAAGACCCCGAGACCCGCCGTGAGACCTAGGATGATCAGCACCACTCCAACGAGCTTGGTGGCAATTCGAAGATTTCGAAACCAGTCCATCACGTATTCCGATTCTCCGCGGTGCTGATAGCGGGCAAAGCCTCCGCCGCGTCGGAGGCCCCCCTAAACAACATCCCTTAGAAACTTTCGAAAGAGCCCCCCCGTTTGTTTGATTCCGCGCGGGTGTGCTTGGGCCGTACGGGCGGCTTGGCTGCGGGACCGGTTCGGGGGACAGGAAGATGCGAGCTTTTCCGATCGATGTCGTTCGAACGGAACTTAGTTGACTTGAAGAAGGCGATCGTGTCGCGAAGGCGCTGAGACTGCGCCGAGAACTGCTCTGACGTTGCGGAGAGCTCCTCAGCAGCGGCAGCGTTTTGCTGGATCACCTGATCGAGCTGCTGGATCGCGCGGTTGGTCTCCTGCGCCCCACTGTTTTGCTGACGGCTTGCGGCGTTGATCTCTTGGACAAGCTCCGCGGTTTTTCGGATGGCAGGCACGGTCTCCCGGAGCATCGCGCCAGCCTGCTCTGCAGCTTGAACGCTGGTCTGAGAGATCGTACTGATTTCCGCTGCGGCAAGCTGGCTTCTCTCGGCAAGCTTGCGGACCTCGGAAGCAACCACGGCAAAGCCCTTTCCGTGATCGCCCGCGCGAGCAGCCTCGATGGCAGCGTTGAGAGCGAGGAGGTTGGTCTGACGTGCAATGTCCTCGATGATGGAGGTCTTGCTTGCAATGGCGTGCATCGCCTCAACTGTGCGGACAACAGCAGTACCGCTCTTTTCCGCGTCACTTGACGACTGCATAGCAATGGTCTCGGTCTGCCGGGCATGGTTGGCGTTCTGTGCGATGCTGGAGGTCATTTGTTCCATGGCCGCTGAAGCCTCTTCAGCCGACGCTGCCTGTTCGGTGGCCCCCTGCGACATCTGTTCGGCCGTAGAGGTTATTTCGGCGCTCCCGGACCCCACGCTGTCGGCAATGCCCTGGATCTCCGTAACGATAGCCCGAAGGCGTTCGACCATTTTGACAAGCGCCGAGGCGAGTTGCCCCACTTCGTCGTTCTGGTGCACATCGAGCTCTGCGTCGAGGTCGCCCTCGGTGATCTGTTCCGCAAATGCAACCCCTTTTTTGACGGCACCTATGACGCCTGCTGCAAGGAGGAGCGCGGCAAGAGTTCCAATGCCGAGGGCTCCTAGGGTGCTCAGGATCAGTGTCGTTTTAGCGGAGCTGACCTCACGGTCCATCTTGCCACGTTGGTCGGAACGCAGCTTTTCGCACTCGGCTTCGACGATCACTGCGGCTGCACCCGCTTTGGCGTAGGCCTCGCTCTTGCGATCCGAAGCTGCAACGAACTCGTCAAGGGTCGACCGATAGGCTTTCAGGGTAGTGTCGAGTTTTTCGATGCGCTGACGATCGTCCGAACGGGAGGTCTTTGCTTTGATTTCCTCGGTGGCCTTGTTTGCCTCGACGAGAAACTTGTTGACAACGGCGAGTGCATTGCGATCGGAGCGGAGAATGAAGTTCTTTTCTTCGCGACGGGCGTTGAGCCAAGCGATAAGCGTGCGCGCGGAGGCTTCGACAGCAGCGGCTCGCTCGACGACAACTTCGACGCGAGCCCCCTGTCGGGCCGCTTCGTCGAGCTGCGCGGACAGGGACTTTCGAAGCTCGGTGGCAATGGCAAGGTATTCGCGGGCGGCGGTGACCATGCGGTCCGAGGAAGCGTTCTCGACGTCCGTGGAGTCTACGAAGGTCTGAAATTCGCTGCGGTAGACGCCGGACGCCCGCGCGATAGCGTCGAGTCGACTGCGGTCGACCGGGTCGGTGAAGCGGGGACGGACCGCGTCGACCTGGTGCCGGATGTAGTCGAGCCCCTGGAACGTGCTTCTTTGCGAGCTGTCATCCTTTTTGATGACGAAATCGCGAACATGCTTACGGACTTCGAGGATCGACCGGAGCACCGTGGTGACCGCGTCCAGTTTGTCCGAGCGATCGGCCACGCGCTGGGTCGAGGTGTAGCCCACGACGGAGACCACGACGGTAAGGGCGAGGACCAAGAGGAAACCTCCCCCTATTTTGGTCCAAAGCGACAGGTTCTTGAACATGGGTTTTCTTTGTTAGCAGCGTGTAGATCAAGCTTGCTTTGTGCCGTCCAGCTCCTGGACTGTCTGCGCCTCGAGGCTCTCGCTGACTTGTTGCGCCATCGACATGTCGCCCCCGGAGAACACGCGCTCGATGTCAAGAATAATGTAGATGGCGTCGCCTCGACGGGCGAGCCCTCGCATGTACTGGGTGTCGACGCGTGCGCCAAACTTGGGTGGCGGCTCGATGTGTTTGGCTTCGAGTTCGAACACCTCTTGGGCTGCGTCGGCGAGCACACCGATGACAAAGGGGTCGCCGGCGAGGAGCAACTCCACAATGATGACCACGGTGTTGACCGTTTTTTCGGTAACTCCCATATCGAACTTGAGCTTCAGATCGAGAACCGGCACCACCGTGCCGCGAAGGTTGATGACGCCCCGGATCCAGGGAGGAGTACGGGGGATCTTGGTGACCTCGCTGACCTCCACGATCTCGCGGGCATTGCCGACATCGAGGGCATAGGTCTCTGGTCCCAGCCGGAACGTAAGGTATTGATTGGTCCGTCCAAGTTTGGTAGCCGCCATGATGTCTCCGTTTCCTTCCGCCCTACGCCGATTCGGCCTTGGTTTCGCGTCGTTGCCAAGTCTCGGTCACCCTAGGCGGTCACCCTAGGCGCAAGCAATTGGAAGGGCAACACTGGGAGGCGCGAAGGGGGACGAAATATGCCGCGCGGGAGAATCCCACGCGGCAGAAAGGCTCAGTACTTCTCGAAGCTGTCGTCGAGCTTGTCGCTGCTACTCGAGAGATCCAGATGGATCCCGGTCTCCTTTCGAGACGTGGACCGCGACGGCAGCACCTTGCCCTTGGTCACGGGCGTGCGGGCCATTCTCGACTCTGTCTTGCTCGACGTGGCGTGTTGCGCACGCGGCGCCATGGCCGTGCGCGACTCATTCTCGCCAACCTTGAAGAAGCCCACCGTGGCTAGCAGCTGCGCGGCCTCTCCAGAGAGGCTCTCGGTCGTGGCCGCCATCTCCTCGGCCGCTGACGCGTTCTGTTGAATGACATTGTCTAGCTGCTGCATGGCCTTGCTGATCTGCACCGCACCCGTGTTCATCTGGGCGCTCGCAGCGCTGATCTCCTGTACCAGTTTTGCCGTGCGGTTGATGTCTGGCAGGATCTGCCCGAGCATCTGCCCCGCTCGTTGGGACACCGCCACGCTGGACGCTGCCAGCTCCTTGGTCTCTGCCGCCGCCGTCTGACTTCGCTCCGCCAGCTTGCGAACCTCGCTTGCGACAACAGCGAAGCCCTTGCCATGGTCGCCCGCGCGAGCCGCTTCGATCGCTGCGTTGAGCGCCAAAAGATTGGTCTGACGCGCGATCTCCTCGATGATCAAAATACGCTCGGCGATCTTGGTCATGGCCGCCACGGTCTCGTCCACCGCCTTGCCTCCAGCCCTTGCGTCATCGGCTGCCTTTACCGCAATGCGCTCTGTCTGCTGCGCACTCTCCGCGTTCTTCTGGATAGTCGCAGTCATCTGCTCGACCGACGCAGAGACTTCCTCCACCGATGCCGCCTGCTCGGTCGCGCCTTGGGCCATCGTGTCTGCTCCAGCGTTCATCTCGCTACTTCCGCTGGCAACGCCGGACGCTGCGCTCTTGACCTGTCCCACGATCTCGATGAGGCGCTTGGCCATGGCATCCAAGGCCCTCATCAGCTCGTCTTGTGGACTGCGCTCGCGGATCTCCACAAGTAGGTTGCCGCCCCCAATCTCTTTGGCCACTTCAGTGACCCGATGCATGGCCGCAATAAGAACATTCAGGTTGTTCTTGATGTCGGAGAACTCCCCATTGTAGTTGTCCGTGATGCTCGGTGGGACGTCGCCTTTGGAGATCCGGTCGACGTAGTTGGCAGCCACGCGGAGCGGCCCGATGACCGCGTCGAGCGTCTCGTTGACCCCCGCGACGATCTTGCGAAACTCCCCCTGGTGCTTGGTGGCATCGGACCGTGTTGCAAGTTTCCCTTCGACCGCAGCGCGCGCCAACGTGTTGGCATCGTGGACAAGCGCCGTGACCGCATCGATGCACGTGTTGAGGTTGTTCTTGATCTCGTTGAAGTCCCCGTTGTACTTGTCCGTAATCTTCGGAGGGATATCCCCCTTGGAGATGCGGTCGATGTACTCGGCAGCCACGTTGAGAGGCCCAATGACCGCATCCAGCGTGCTGTTGACCCCTGCAACCACCTTGCGGAAATCGCCCTGGTGCTTGCTCGCATCCGCCCGCACGTCCAGACGTCCCTCTACCGCCGCCTTGGCGAGTAGGTTGGCATCGATCACGAGCGCGCTTACCGCGTCGATGGCCTGGTTCAAGTTGTTCTTGATCTCGTTGAAGTCCCCGTTGTACTTGTCCGTGATCTTCGGTGGGATATCCCCCTTCGAGATGCGGTCGACGTATTCTGCGGCCACGTTGAGGGGTCCAATGACCGCGTCCAACGTCTCGTTGACTCCATTGACAACTTTGCGGAAATCGCCCTGGTGCTTGCTTGCATCGGCCCGTACGTCGAGACGTCCCTCCACAGCGGCTTTGCTCAGTACGTTGGCGTCGGCCACGAGCGCCATCACGGCGTCGATGGCTTGGTTCACGTTGTTCTTGATCTCGTTGAAGTCCCCGTTGTACTTGTCCGTAATCTTCGGTGGGATATCCCCCTTGGAGATGCGGTCGATGTACTCAGCAGCCACGTTGAGAGGCCCGATGACCGCATCCAACGTCTCGTTGACTCCGGCGACGACTTTCCGGAAGTCGCCCTGGTGCTTGCTTGCATCGGCGCGTGTGTCAAGGCGCCCTTCGACAGCCGCTTTGGCAAGCAGATTGGCGTCGGCTACAAGGGCGCTGACAGCGTCGATAGCCTGATTGAGGTTGTTCTTGATCTCGTTGAAGTCCCCGTTGTACTTGTCCGTGATCTTCGGTGGGACATCCCCCTTGGAGATGCGATCGACATACTCGGCAGCCACGTTGAGAGGCCCAATGACTGCGTCCAGGGTGCTGTTGACTCCAGCAACGATCTTGCGGAAGTCGCCCTGGTGCTTGCTGGCATCGGCTCGTGTGTCGAGCCGTCCTTCGACAGCCGCCTTGACAAGCAAGTTGGCGTCGACCACGAGCGCCATCACTGCGTCGATGGCCTGATTAAGGTTGTTCTTGATCTCGTTGAAGTCCCCGTTGTACTTCTCGGTGATCTTGGGGGGGATATCGCCCTTGGAGATGCGGTCCACATACTCGGCAGCCACGTTGAGAGGCCCGATGACCGCGTCCAGTGTGCTGTTGACCCCTGCGACGATCTTGCGGAAATCCCCCTGGTGCTTGCTAGCATCGGCACGCGTATCAAGTCGCCCTTCGACAGCCGCCTTGGCGAGCAGGTTGGCGTCGTTCACAAGGGCGTTGACCGCGTCGATAGCCTGATTGAGGTTATTCTTGATCTCGTTGAAGTCGCCGCTGTACTTATCGGCAATCTTGGGGGGGATATCCCCTTTGGAGATGCGGTCGACGTATTCGGCAGCCACGTTGAGAGGACCAATGACCGCGTCCAAGGTCTGGTTGACGCCAGCGACGATCTTGCGGAAGTCGCCTTGGTGCTTGGTTGCATCGGCTCGCGTATCGAGCCGTCCCTCGACCGCAGCTTTGCTGAGCGCGTTGGCGTCGGCAACAAGCGTATTGATCGCATCGATGCAGGTGTTGAGGTTGTTTTTGATCTCGTTGAAGTCCCCGTTGTACTTGTCTGTGATCTTCGGTGGCATATCCCCCTTGGAGATGCGATCCACGTAGCCAGCGGCCACTTTGAGGGGACCGACGACCGCGTCCAGTGTGTCGTTGACCCCCGCAACGATCTTGCGGAAATCCCCCTGATGTTTGGTCGCGTCGGCGCGGGTTGCAAGTTTGCCTTCGACCGCTGCCTTGGCGAGCAAGTTAGCGTCGATCACGAGCGCTGTAACGGCATCGATGGCCTGATTGAGGTTGTTCTTGATCTCGTTGAAGTCCCCGTTGTACTTGTCGGTAATCTTGGGGGGGACATCGCCCTTCGAGATGCGGTCGATATACTCAGCAGCGACGTTGAGGGGGCCAATGACCGCGTCGAGCGTGCTGTTGACGCCGGCGACGACTTTGCGGAAATCGCCCTGGTGCTTGGTTGCATCGGCGCGTGTGTCGAGCCGTCCTTCGACAGCGGCCTTGCCGAGCATGTTGGCGTCGGTCACAAGCGCATTGACCGCGTCGATGGCCTGATTGAGGTTGTTCCTGATCTCGTTGAAGTCGCCGTTGTACTTGTCGGTAATCTTGGGGGGGATATCGCCCTTGGAGATGCGGTCGACATACTCGGCGGCCACGTTGAGGGGACCGATGACCGCGTCGAGCGTGCTGTTGACGCCCGCGACGATCTTGCGGAAATCGCCCTGGTGCTTGGTTGCATCGGCGCGTGTATCGAGCCGTCCTTCCACAGCAGCCTTGCTCAATGTGTTGGCGTCGGCCACGAGTGCGTTGACCGCATCGACACATGTGTTGAGGTTGTTCTTGATGGTGTTGAAGTCCCCGTTGTACTTGTCCGTAATTTTCTGCGGGATATCGCCGCGGGAGATGCGATCGACATAGTCGGCAGCAACGTTGAGAGGACGCACGACGGCGTCGAGGGTCTCGTTGACACCGAGGACAATGCGCTGGAATTCACCGGGGTGTCTGCTTGCATCGGCGCGTGTAGCGAGGCGTCCTTCGACCGCGGCCTGGGCAAGTTTGGCCATGTCTGTAACCATCGCACGCACTGTAGTGACCACCGAGGCGATGCTCTTTGCAAGCACGTCGGCGTCGGACTTCGGGGTTACAACGACACTTGCATCGCCAGCTGCAACCCGTTCTGCTGCTGCAGCCATGACCTTGGTGTTGGCCACCATGGCGGCGAAGGCGACTTCGAGCTGGCCGATCTCGTCCTTGGAGCTTGATTCAACGTTGACGTTCACATCGCCAACCGCCAGCTTGCTGGCAGCGGCGGCAAGACGGGTGAGGGGATTGCTGAGCAGGCGGGAGAGAAACAGCCCGAGGCCAAGGGCAAGAAGAATGCTGGCCAGGGTCCCGCCGATCAGTTGCTTGCCCATGTTGGTTGCGGCCAATGAGCTGGCTTTCATGCTGTCATCGGCTAGACGCGTGTTGATCTCGACGAGCTTACGGAGCGACTGAAGAGCGTTGGTCAAGGGCTCGTAGCTCTCCGCGATGTACTGCTTTCGGGCGTCGTCTCGCTTGCCCTGATCGAGCAGCTCCAAGGTCCTCTGCCGAGCGCGCAGGTAGGAGTCTTTGGCCGGTGTGTATTTGGCAAGGGTCTCCTTCTCGTCCTGCACAAGGACTGTCTTGCCATAGGCGTCCATCTGTTCGTTCATTTTGCGGGTAGCCTCGTCGAGGCTCTGGCGGAACTCCCTGACCTTGGAAGGGTCGTCTTCTTGGAGGATCCGCAGCAGGTCGCCGCGCTGGGTGAGCAACGCCGCTTCGCCGTTGGCTAGGTAGCGGATAGCGAGAAGCTGGTTGTCGTACATGTACTTGCCGGCATCCGCAGCCTTTTCAGTGCTTGTCGCCCCAAGCCAGCCCACCCCCGCGGTGATGGCCGCAAGCAGAGCAAAACTTAGAAGTATTTTTTTCCCTATGGTGAGGTCATTGAACCACTGCATGATGTCCCCTCGCTATGGTTGTTGCGATCTGTCGCGATCGATAACATGTCAACAAGCTTCAACGTTGTCGATGGTGCGTTGTAGGATAACCTTCGCCCCCTCCGTGATGGGCTCGTCGTGACCGCTGTAGATGGTGTCGACCTTGAGCGCCGCGAGACGCTGGATGGACCCGCGATAGTCAGGTGGGTAGCTGCCACCCGGGCTGAGGATACGCACGGGTGTGTCACCCGAAAAGAGCACGCGGTCATCAGGGCCGTAGAGGCAAATCGAGTCACTGGAGTGTCCTGGTGTGTGCAAGACCTCGAAGGATCGGTCGCCCAGCCTCAGGATCTGACCGTTGTGCAGTTGGCGGGTTACGCCGGGAATGAGCGAGAAGGCATAGACCTCGGGTCGGTATTGAGCGATCACCTCCCGGAGTCCGCCGACATGGTCGAAATGACAGTGGGTGAGAATGATGCGCTCGACCCGTCGCTTGCCGACGCCCGTGGAGATGGCCAGGAGCTCGTCCAAAATGGACCCGTCCGTGCCAACGTCGACCAGCGTGTTGATGTCTTCGAGGCGATTCCAGGTTCCCCGTACCAGGTAGGAGCGGCAAGAGTAGACCGCTGTGTTGCCTCGCAGCACGCTGACTTTCATGAGGTTTCTAGCCTTCTATAAAGCTGCGCGTCTTCTACCACCTGCTCGAAGAGACCGGTCAGCTCGTCGGGCAGCTTCTGGGTTTGCTCCATGGCAAAGAAGCCACCTGGGACCAGGACCCGGTGGTACATGCGGATCACTTGAATCCGTTCCTGAGGCTGGAGGTGCAGCAAGACGTTTTTGCAGAGCACTAGGTTGTAGCGGTCGCCCACGGGCTGGAGCGTGAGGAGGTCGTGACGATGAAAGCGGAGGCGCGTTCGGATGCGGTCGTCAATCTGCCATCGGTCGGGGGTGCTGGTGGGGTGGAAATACTTATCGAAGATGGCCTTGGGGATCCTTTTTAGCTCGGTCTCATCGTAAATGCCGTTAGCAATGATGTCGGCAAAGAGGTTGGAGCCATCCAGATCGGTGGCGTCGATGGTGAGGCTCTTGAAGGCGAAGTAGCCCATACGCTCGGCAAAGGTGATGGCGAGCGTGTAGGGCTCGGGGCCCATGGCGCAGCCGGCATCCCAGACGCGGATCGGGGAGGAAAACGAGCGCATGACGTGGTCGACGAGCAAGTCGAGGGTGTGCTGGTCGCGGAAAAAATAGGTGAACGCCATGAGATGGGCCTCGTCAGCATGAGGGTCGATGATGCCACGCGACAACGAACGACCCGAGAGAGTAGTGTCGACGATACGAAGGCAATGGGCAAGCACTGTTGCTTCGTCTACGAGCGATAGTTGGGTGTCCGCGAAGGGCCTTGACCCTGCATCCGTCTACGGAGACGGATCGAGAGTCTACCGAGACGGATGGAGAGTCTACGGAGACTGATCGAGGGTCGACCGAGACGGAAAAAAGAGTCTACGGAGACTGATCGAGAGTCTACGGAGACTGATCGAGAGTCTACGGAGACTGATCGAGAGTCTACGGAGACGGATGGAGAGTCTACGGAGACTGATCGAGGGTCGACCGAGACGGAAAAAAGAGTCTACGGAGACTGATCGAGAGTCTACGGAGACTGATCGAGAGTCTACGGAGAC
>CAITRH010000693.1 GCA_903894755.1 uncultured delta proteobacterium | reverse complement strand
ATCAAGTGTCCGGCGCACCCCACAAGGATAGCAGATGGCGATGACGCAGGTGGCTCCCTATCGATGTGGTCGCCTGAAATGCCCCCGCTGCCCTTTCCAAGGTCGATTTTGACTTCGGAAAGACCCCCGTTGACCTTCCCAAGTCCCCCGTTAACCTTCCCAAGGTCGATTTCGACTTCGGAAAGTCCCCCGTTGACCTTCCCAAGTCCCCCGTTGACCTTCCCAAGGTCAACTTTGACTTCGGAAAGTCCCCCGTTGACCTTCCCAAGTCCCCCGTTGACCTTCCCAAGGTCAACTTTGACTTTGCCAAGTCCCCCGTTGACCTTCCCAAGGTCAACTTTGACTTCGGAAAGTCCCCCGTTGACCTTTCTAAGTCGGCCGCTTCCCTTCGAAAGTCCCCCGTTGACCTTGTCAAGATCAATTATCGCTGTTTACTGAGGCTCTAAGCCAGCTGACTGCGCTCGAGGGCGTCGATCACCCCCTACGAAGCGAGTTGACGCAGGACGACCTGCGAGCGTATGTCACGGTCATGCCGGATTTCTTCGAGACAGCAAGGCCCGCCGGCGTTATCTTGCCGGGGTTGATCATCCATGACCTTGAGGAGTCTTTATGAAACTTGCGTACACCATCTTGTATGTTGAGGACGTCGGGCGCAGCCTGGACTTTTATGCCAAGGCGTTTGACCTGAAGATCAGATATCGGCATGAAAGCGGTGATTTTGGTGAGCTGGAAACCGGTAACACCGCGCTGGCGTTTTCCTCGCGACGGCTGATGACCGAGCTGCAGAAGAACCCCAGCCGGGCAGACGCAAAAGCCCCGAGTTTCGAGATTGCTTTTGCCACAGACGACGTGGCGGCCGGGGTGACGCGCGCGCTGGCTACTGGCGCAACATTGATTCAGAAGCCCGCGCAAATGCCGTGGGGGCAGACCGTGGCCTATGTCGCCGATCCGGATGGCTTTCTGGTGGAAATCTGCACGCCGATGGCAGCTTGAAGCGCCTCCGGCTTGCTAAGCAGTAGCCGGGCTCCGTTCGAGACAACTTGGAGCACAGCTGGGTGAGCACCCGGTGAGACCCCCGACGGTCGCTTGGACTTCGTCACGGTAAGCATTGGGGTTGCTAGCCTTGGGGCCTCAGGGGAAACACAATAGGGGCGAGTCGGGGTAAAGCGGGTCGAAGCGCACCGCCACCAGTCACCGCCCCTCCGCGCTCGGCTCTCGCGGTCCGCTCTGGTCTCCGGTGCACATGGCGAGTCCAATGATCGATCACCCTTTGCTCCGCTACGGCCAGCGCTCCTTTTTCTCGACATCGCGCTTCGTTTTTTCAAGCACATCGAGATCGAGGGCCATACTCCTGGACCCGTGGAGCGCGTTGACCTAGGGTGGCTCTTGTCGATGCCTCCACGGGATCGCCGGCCGTGCGGGTGCAGCCGAGCAGCAGCACTTGCTTGGCGCCTACCATGAAGTTATGAATCGCTCCGAGTGTGGCCAGTGATCTCGACGCGCCGTGGGTGAAGACGGAGCTCAAAGCGCGAACGGAGGCCGCTGCAGCGCGCGGTGTGTTTGGTGTCCCCACCTTTGCGGTAGGCACGGAGCTGTTCTGGGGACACGACCGCATGGATTACGTTGCGTGCGCTCTCCGCGAACGTATGAGGCCGTTGCCGGTTGTCTTCGTAAGCCTTTTGCATCTCTTGGTGTCAGCAACAGCTATTGGCCGATAAGAGTCTTGCCCTGTTGCCACCACGCCGCTGCAAGCGCCACTCATGGGGACCCTCCACCGAGGACACGGCACGTGAGTCCGGCTCATTTCGTGACCGCGTCGACATCGGCGAGGCAGTCGTCCGCAAAGAGCACCGTAGTGCTCTCCGTCGCGCGTTTTTCGATGAACTTCACCGCATCGGCGGCCCCTTCATTGAGCCAGTACATGACGCAATCCGTGTTGGTGCAGTGGGCTCCGTTGGCCGCGTCGTGGTGTGCCGACGTGAGCGGGATCCCCTTGTTCACCAATCCGACGACGTGGCCGAACTCGTGGATCAGCGTGGACTGCTCCACGTACTTCTGGATCAGCGGGGTTCCCGAGGACGACAGGATCACCGGTTTGAACATGGCGATGACCCCGGACGAACCGAGGTTGACCCCGAGCACGGCCTTGTTCACTTCGGTCCCGTCGTTGAAGTACCCGGGGAGCCACACCACGTAATACGCGATGCTGGACCCGCTCGACGCGGTCGCGCGGTGTTTGCTCGCGATCTGGAGGATTTGGTCCGCGGTGTAGTCGCCCGCCGCCACGTCCGTGAGCTCCTCCATGTGGTCCAGGTCGTGCGGGATCTCGAGCTGCTTGCCTTGAAAAAGGCGCTGCGCGTTGCTCTCGAAGAGGCTCCAGAGGTCGCCTCGTCCCCCGACCGGGCCGGTGTACGGAGCGGCCCCGGTGGCGTAGTCGACCTCGAGGATCACCTTGGTCGTGGACGGCGAATACGGGTTCGAAGTCGACGTACTCGAGCTGCACGAGGCAAAGGCCAGCGAAAAAAGGAGCACACCGGTTTCGCGAGTTCCCATGGCGGCCAGTGTAGCCGATCGGCGCCATGGTCTCCACGGTGATCAGGAGACGCGGTTCGATCTACAAGGCCCGTCGAAGGAGAGTCCCTTGAGCCGGAGCCACGACAAGGCGAAGCGGAGCTGGCGCGGGTGCGCGAAGCCCGCGAGAAGCAGGTGCGGGGCTGCTCCTGGCCGACGAGCCGAGGTCAGAGCCTGTCGTGGACATGGTCAAGCACACGGCCCCGTTCCTTCCTCTTCAGCGTCCCTCCCTGTCCCCACCACCACCGAGCACAAGGATTGCGTCACGGTGATTGGAGTGTGGCCCAGCGTCGCGGATGGATAGCAAACCCTTGAAGGAAAACGCAAATGCTCGCTAGCGTCTTGGTGTGCCTTGCACCCGCCACTGACGTGCGCGACACTGCCCCTGCTTTTGCCGCTTGGGCGGTCCCCGGTGGATTGGGACGACGTCATGATGACCGACGAAATCGGACCGGAGCACTGGCGGCTTTTTGGGAGGCAAGGGTCATGAAGACTGCTCGCGGTGGTTTCGCGCTTTCACTATTTCTTGGGGCGACCGGGGCCGCATCGGTCCTGGTTTCTTGCAGCAGCGGTAGCAGCACGTCGAGTCCGTCCGACGCCGGAACGGACGCCACCGTCGTCGACGCTCGCGCAGATGCCGCCGTCCAAGACGCCACAACGGGAGATGCCCTTGGACCGGACAGCGGCCCGCGCTGTCAGGTGCAGCAACTCGATCCCTACATGAATTCTCCCTACCCCGGCCTCCACGCGACCGCCTCCAACGCGGAGCGGATCCCTTGCAGCGGTCCCCTGACCGCGCCGACGCCCGGATGGTCCGTCCTGCCCGATCGTCTCGTTTTCAATCCTGTCACCGTGGCCACGCACCACCTGTACGCCATCGCCGCCCGCACCAGCGGCTGCAAGCTCTACGAGGTCACCCTACGCCGCCGTCGTCACACGCGACGGTCACGTCGTGCTGTTGAACCGTAACACGGGCGCCATCCTCGCCGACTTCGACATCACCCGTCGGACGTCCAAGAGCTCGCTGGCAGCGCTCCCCTCGAAGAGCGCAGTGACGATCCCCGATTCGGGCGTTCCATTCTATCTCCAGTGCAGGCTCCAGCGCATCCTTGGTGACTCCATCCCGATGGAGATTCTGCTGGCTTCTCTTGCGGGAGGCACGGGAGGTTCGGGTCAATACACGGACAACTCCATTGCCAATGTGGGGGATCTGCTCTTCGTCGTGGGAGGAGGTCCGGCGGGAGATGCGGGCACGGCGGTCAATGGAGCGCTGGTGGCGGTGAAGATCACCCCAGGGACCCCGCCGACCCTCGATCTTCACTGGTACATGGAGAGCAACGGTGCGACCGGTTCGTCCCCCACTGTGGACCCGTCCGGACGGTGGGTGGTGATCACGGACACGGTCTCCGTGGACGGTGGCGAGCCCCGGGCGCGCCTCGTGGTGGCGGACATTGCCGCGTGCAACGCCAATGCGGGGAACGTCCCTCCGAGCTGTCCGCCGGCGTGGACCTACGTGTTGAACGGCAAGGCGCTCAATGCGCACGTTTCCATCGACGAGGACGGGGTGGTTTATGCGTGGCAGCAGAACGCCCCGGAGGTGCCGGACGAGCCGGAGCTGTTGGCGGTGGAGCGGAACGGAAGCTCCAATTTGGGCCGAGTCAAGTGGTCGTCCAATTTCCCGGCCTCGGAGGCAGGGTTCAGTTGTCCACGACCGGAGCAGCTTTCCACCGAGTGGTCGTCCACGGCACTCGTGCTGGACAACATAGTGGTGGGGACGATCACGCACCTGTGCGTACCGACGGTGGAGCAGGAGCTCAAGATGCCGCTGCCCATTGCGGTAAAAACGCAACATGAGCTGGTTGGGGTGCGAAGGAGTGACGGCGCGGTGCTCTGGAGAAACGTCCCGTCCCCCGATGACAGCATCAACTCACCGCTGATGGGGGCAGATGGGCACCTCTACGTACCCATCCTGGGCATGATCGACTTCGCAAAGCTCCCGAGCGGAGGACCGTACACCGATTGTGCGACTTTCAACGCTCAGGACACGGACTTTACCGGCGGTGTGCAACAGTACCGGGTCCCGTGAGGTCATTTTGGCCTGCCGTCGCGGTCGCGAAGTGATCGGAAATCGGAATACGTCACTCTGGGTCACCCGAAGTGCCTCCGCCGAGGGGAACAGGTCACTCTGGGTCACCCGAAGTGCATCCGCCGCGTCGGCGAGGAGGCTTCGGGTCACCCGAAGTGCATCCGCCACATCGGCGAGGAGGCTTCGGATCACCCGAAGTGCCTCCGCCGAGTGACCCCATGCTCGATCGACAGGAGAAAGTTGCGGTTCTCAAGCTGGGCTTGGTTTATCCTTGCTCCAGAACAATCTCGCTTCCGGCGCGAGACCGCGACAAAGGATGTGCACGATGATGGGCGCCACGAAATGGACACGTCGCTTTCGATGGGTTTGGCCTTGCGTTTTCCTTGCGATGTTCCTGCTCCCGTCCTGCTCGACCACGGCCGTAACGGCGCAGTCGGCCAGCACGACCCAGGCGCAGGTCCAGGCGACGCAAAAGCTCGTTGACGTCATCTCCCTCGAGACGGCGATCTTCGACTCGCTCCTCCCCGAGACCTTCGACCCGAGCACGTCGATGGAGCGCGTGTGTACCCTCGCTGCCGGGAAGATCTCCAAGTACTTCGCGTTGCCCGCCAAGAACCTGATCTTGCCCGACCCCGACCCCAAGTGCGGACAATTCGCCAACACCTGCACGGTCGCCACATCGTGCTCCGAGGCGGTAGCTCCCGCGACCGGCATGACCCTCAACGTCGTCCTGAACAACAAATGCACCGGTCCCTATGGCGCTGCGGACATCCAAGAGAGCATCCACGCGACCTTCCACGTGGAGGGGGGAAAGCTCGTCGTCGACGTCGTGACGGACAGTCTCTCGGCGGGGTTCCTCTTCGGAGAAAACGCCATCAACATCACCTACGAGGCTAGGGTCACGGTCGCGCCGACACCGGTCGTGACCGGGACTGGACGGAACGCCGTCTCCCTCGACATCGTTTACGAAGACAAGATCAAGATCGTGACGTACGTGCCGGTCTTCGCCATCATCAACGCCAACGGGTACGTGCATGCGGTGAAGAACGCGGAGACGTCCTGCGTTTCCCTGGAGGGGGGCTGGAACCTCCTTGGAGATCCGGAGGACTACGAGCTGACCTTGAAGAGCTTCACCAAGTGCGCAGCCGGATGTTCCGTGGGCGGAGAAGCGGTCATGACACCCCGCCCCAAACAGGATGGTGGCCGTCCGATCCCGTCCCTCGACGCTGGGTCCGCCGCCGGGCCAGGGTCTCTCCGGGTGAGCTTCGACGGCTCCACGAAAGCCACGTATACGCGAGGCACGGAGAACGGGACCTTCGAGCTTTCCTGCATCCCCAAGAGCAACTCGGAGTTTCCCCAGCCCAACATGGTCGCCACACTCGTCGCGGGGACCTACGGCTGCACGGGATACAACGGGCAGAGGTATCGCTTTTCCGAGGGGCGCGGGCAAGGCATATCCTGAACGGTGTCGGGCGCGAAGGCACGTAGGACGCGGAGATTCCCTATTAATTCGAGGGGTTAGGAGCCGATCGGAGGAACCGAGCTCGGGGACGACGGAGGGGAGATGGATTTGTCGCTTGACATGCGCACCTGGGCGCCAAGCGAGACGATGCGGTGAGCAGACCACGCGCAAACGATCGAGGTGCGCCGAAGCCGTTCCGTCTAAATTGGAACGAAATTT
>CAITRH010000692.1 GCA_903894755.1 uncultured delta proteobacterium | reverse complement strand
GTGGCTTGCAAGCACCCTAGGCGTTGGCAAGACCGCGTCCCTTCGGGTGCTACGCGACGGCAAGACGGTCGACGTCAAGGTGACCCTTGGTCAGCTTGAAGCCGGTGGCCGACGTCGCTGAAGAGACTAAACCGCGTCCAGATCGAAACCCGCCATACTCCGTTTTGGCCTGCGGTGCCTGCTCACGTACTTTGAGTACGCTGCGGGGCTCCTCGGCCAAAGCCTCGTCTGGCAGAAATGGCGGGTCTCGATCTGGACGCGGTTTATTTCCGTCTCCGACATGCTCTCCGGCCCAGGCCGGACTATCCTCCCTGAAATGACGGGCCTACGAAGCAATCCTGCGGTGGACCTCCAGACCGAAGCGGAAGCCAACGAGACCGGACAAGCGCCACCGCGTCTGTCTCGAACCGATCTTGTGCCTTCCTTGAATAGGACGCCTCGGCTCGCGTCGAATAAGCAGCAGCGAGCAAAAGAGGCCGAGGAAGACCGTGTACTCATTTCCAGATCCCAAGCAGGCGACATGGCGGCGTTTCGATGTCTTGTCGAACGTTACCAGCGCCGCGCCTTCTCCATTGCACTCACGTTGGTGCGTGACGACAACGACGCCCAAGAGCTCGTGCAAGAGGCATTCATTCGGGTCTTCAAAAGTATCCACACGTTCCAAGGAACCTCGTCCTTTTTTACCTGGCTTTACCGCATCATCACCAACCTCAGCATCGACCATATTCGTCGGCCTGGGTTCCCAGCCACGGACATCGAGTCCGGCGAGGGCGATTTCCACGAGTCGCAAGATGCGGTGTTTCCTTTGTGGGGACGTGTCGAAGGGGACCCTTTTGCAGTCCTTCGCCGGCACGAAATCGAAGCCAGTATCCAGACTGCGCTCGATACGCTTCCAAGTTACCACCGGACGGTCATCATCCTTCGTGAAGTCGAAGGATTGAGTTACGAGGAAATGGCCCAAGCCATGGGCGTACTGAAGGGAACTATTATGAGCCGGCTTTTTCATGCTCGTCTGAAGCTTCAGCGGGCTCTTGCAGACTGCTACCGACAGCAGATCGGCGAGCTGCCGGTGCGCGGGGGGGAACACCAGGAGGACGAGTTATGACATACCCCCAAGAAACTATTCTTGAGCTCATGGCCTACGCCGACGGAGAGCTCGATGCAGAAGCCTCGGACCAAGTCCAAAAGCTCCTTGCCTCCGATCCAGAAGCCCGACAGATTTTCAATCTGTTTGCTTCCGATGCCCTTCGCGTCGCACTGGTCGAAAGCGAGACCCAGCGAGCCATCGACGCTGGAGCAGACCAAGTTGCCGACCGCGTCATGGCCCGTCTCATGGCACCTGCTCCCGTTGTCCGTCTTGACGCAGCACGTAAGAGGCGGGCCCAGGCAATCCGCTTCGGCGCTGCAGCAGGAGGAGCGCTGGCCCTGGCTGCTGGGATACTCCTTTATGTCCAGACGGAGCGCAGTGCGGGCGTGCAGATCATAGCTCCTCACGTCAGTCGCCTGCCCGTCGCCGTCGCAACAACCGCGGTGACAGAAGCGCCTTTGGCCAGCGCCTATCCGACGGACCCAACCCCAGGGGTGGAGGTCCATGAGGTCGAGACACCGAACAATGTCTCGGTCTTTTACATGAGCTCGTTCCCAGGTGCGGGGGCCGCAAGTGTTGTGATCTGGCTTGGAGATGATCCCGCAGGAGGAAAGTAGTCGCCATGTGGCAGAATATCCGTCGAGCTTTTCTCGTATTGACCGCCTTCGGAGCCTCTCTGCCCCTGTTTGCACAGGCACACGCAGAAGCCAAGAAACCCCAGGGCACAGTGCTGGTGTTGCTCGGGTCGAAGACCGACGCGGGAGCCATCGACCCGAAAATCGGCATACTCCCGCAGCTTAACCGGCCCCCCTTGAACACCTACAACACCTATCGTTTGCTCGGCAGAGGCGATGGCCCTCTCGAAACAGGAAGACCTCTCACCGTCTCTGTCGCTGGCGGTGCACGCTGCGCGCTCAGTCTCCTCGAAACCAAAGAGCAGCGATTTCACTTCCGCGCCGAGATCGCCGCCCCCAACAATGAGTCCCGCATCGACGTCACCACAGGCCCCGGCGAATACGTCTTCATCGGCGGAAAAACGTTCGGTGACGGTGCCCTCTTCTGCGGTTTCCAGGTCAAACCGTAACGTCCCCCTTCGTCACCTCCCCCTTTGCCGCTCAAGCTCCGCGTTTTCCTTCGCAACCCTCGCATGAAACTCGTCGAGACTCTCGTCAGTCTTGCGAAACCGGTAGCCCCCCGAGCTCACCGGAGCAAAAAAGTCCCCCGGCTTGCTTGGCGGTGGCCCCTCCTGACGTGCCTGCGTACGTGCAAGAAAAACTACCGCCACGGTCCCCAGAGCGACCACCACGATAGCAACCACCGCGATAAGCAGAATCGATACAGCCACGTCCTCTAGGGTCCAATCGTCCCGTCACGCTGTCAATGCCCCACGTCGCTCCCGCCAATGGTAACCCCTGCAGAACGTGACCACACGACGTCGTAACCTCCTCGTCCTCGCCGCCCTCGCCGCCCTCGCCCTCGCGTCCCTCCTGCTTTCTCCCAGTCAAAGCTTCGACTCGCCCCTCGACGCGGTCCCGCCATCGGCGTTCTTGATCGTTACCGTCGATGTCCGCCCGCTCGCCGCCTCCCCTTTGGGTCCTCGCCTCCTCGACCTCGCCAACGACGCCGCCAACGTCCGCTCCGTCTCCCAACGCTGCGGCTTCGAGCCGCTCGAACAAGTGCGCCACATCGTCGTCGCAGTCCCCGAAGGCCACGAAACCTCCGAATTCGCCGTGATTGCCCTCGGCCCCATCGACAAGACCGCGTTCCTCTCCTGCGCCCAACGTCTCCTTGAAGAGCGAGGACTCAAAGCCAACATCCGAACCCGTGGCGCCTTCACCCTCGTCGACGAGGCCCGCGACAACATGGCTCCCGGTCCCGTGCTCGCCCTTCGCCAGGGTGGCCCCGCCGTCGTTGGACGTGGTCCTTGGCTCGAAGAAATCCTCGCCACCCTCGAAGGGAAAAAACCTCGACTCGACCCCACCAGTCCCCATCGCAAGCTCCGTGAGGGACTCGAAGGCGCTGTCGTGGCGACCGCCATTCTTCCCGAGCCTCTCCGCTCCAAGCTTCGAAAACAAATGGGCGCAGAGCTCGGTGCTCCTGGCGCTAACGGTCCGATGGCCGGGGTCCTCGGGGTTTCCCAGGCCGCCCTCGCCGTCAACGTGGGTCCGTCCGTCACCTCCCTCGCCCTTTCCCTCCGCTGCGACAGCCCTGCGGCCTGTGGCGAGGTCGAAAAACTCCTCTACAGGCAGCGTTTCGTCCTGTCCCAAAACATCGCCCTTCGGCTTCTTGGACTCGGTCCCCTCATCGATTCCTTCAGTGCCACCACGAAAGACACGTCGCTTTCCGCTCGTACCCATGTCCCAACGGACAAACTCGTCGATGCCCTCGGCGAGGTGCTCTCCGAATCCCGCTCCCTGTCCGATGCCGGCGGTTCCCCGCTCCCCCCCCACGACCGTCCGACCCGAAACCGCGCGCCGTCCATCGACAAGGGAGCATCGGAGCATTAAGAAAATCTCGCACCACACAAGGAGCCTTTCGGATGGGAAAAAATGTCCTGGATATCAACGACGGCAACTTCGAGCAGCAAGTGCTCAAGTCCGATCAAACCTTTTTGCTCGACTTCAGCGCGACTTGGTGCGGGCCCTGCAAAGCCATCACTCCCGTAGTCGACAAGCTCGCCGATGAAGGGGTTGGACGCTACCGCGTAGGCAAGCTCGACATCGACGACTCCCCTGGGGTCGCACGCCAGTTCGGCATCCGCGGAGTCCCAACCCTCATCGTGTTCCGCAACGGCAAGGAAGCCGGCCGTCACGTCGGAGCCTCCCCCAACGTCAGGGACGCGCTCGCAAAACTGTTGGTAGACTGATCCTCCATGGCCGGCGCCGCCCACGAGAGGCCGATCCCTACTGTGGCCCCTCCAAAACGTGCCGTTCGGGCCGTGGGCGAGCGGCCTCGTATGTCGCGCTTCCTCTACTTCCTCATCGCCGTCACGGTCCTCATCCACGTCCCCTTCGCACTGGGCACGCTCTTCGTAGCCCGCAGACTCGAGCTCCCTTCTCCTGTCCCCCTCGCCCTCACCCTTACCGCGGCCCTCACCTTCTTCTTCATAGGTCGCGCCCGCGCCGGTATGCCCGACCGACGACGTTCCGGGTTCATGGTCTGGTGCGTCGATGTCCCCTACTACGTCCATTGGTGCGCCTGCCTTTTCACCCTCATTCCTTCCGTCGTTGCCACCGCGGTCGTCCCCCTCGTCGACCTAGGTCGAGGCCTTCCCGTCGGCCTTCCCCACGCGCTGTATGCGTCGGTCTACGCACTTGGCTTGGTCGTTTGTGGCTACGGGATCCTTGTCCGACGACGCTGGGTGGTCGTTCGAGAGCACGACATCGTGGTCGAAGGACTCGACAGCCGTCTTGACGGCTACCGCATCGCTCACTTTTCCGACCTCCACATCGGAGCCCTCACTCCTCGAGCTTGGGGGATGCGTTGGGTCCGCAAGTTAGAGGGACGCCATGTCGACCTCGCCGTCGTCACCGGCGACTTGATCACCAGCGGCACCGAGTTCCATCACGACGTTGCCGAAGTGATCGGAGCGCTTCGAGTCCCCGATGGCGTGTTCGTCTCCTTTGGCAACCACGACTACTTTGGGGAGGGCGAGCCGCTCCTTTCGAAGATTCGGGACGTCGGGGCGCACGTACTTCGCAACCAAGGCGTGCTCATCGAGCGTCGAGGGGCCAAGTTTTTCCTAGCCGCCATCGACGACACCTGGACCCGACGTGACGACCTCACCGCGGCACTGAGGGAGCGTCCCGAGGGGATGCCGACGGTCCTTTTGGCTCACGATCCGGAGCGTTTTCGAGCCGCCGCAAAGCTCGGAGTGGACCTCACGCTAAGTGGACACACGCACGGCGGGCAGATCGCGATGCCGTTTTTTAGCCGGCGTCTTTCCCTGTCGCATCTCACCCACCACTTCCATGTGGGCTTCTACCGCAAGGGACGTTCTCTCCTTTATGTCAGCCCAGGTCTCGGGACCACAGGACCTCCCATGCGTCTCGGGGCCGCTCCGACCATTGCGATCCATACGCTCCGCGCGTCTCGTTCGTAGCGGATTTCACTTCGCCCAGAGCGCCATGCTACTCGTCTGGCCGCATGGTTTCTCCCGACGCTCCTCTTCGCGTTCATGTCCCCTCGCCGGGGGACGATCGCCCATCGTGGGTGAAGGTCGGTGTGATTGCCGCGCTTGGCTTCGTCATCGGCATCGTGTGGCCACGTCTTGCAGGCGTGAGGATAGGACCCAATGCTCCCGAGCACTCCTCGGCGAGTGCTCGGGTAACGGCCCCACCGGCGGCGTCATCCGCGCCTACTCCGAGCTTCTCGACGAGTGCGGCCACGTTCCGTCCTGCCCCTGCTCCAGTGCTGGCAGCTCCTCCGACCGTGACGACCGGTCATGGGTTCGTGTTGTCGTGCAAGACCGCCGAGGGGGACTCGAAGAAGGGGGCAGCTTGCGGCTCTCTTGCTGGCTTTGACGGCCTTGTGAACCCACGCGTGGCACGTCTTGTCCAGTGTCCTGCGGCCGACGGGGTTTCGGGCAAGCTTGCCGTGGTGTTTGCTGTCGACTTTGCCAGCAACCACATCGGCATGGAGGCAGGACGGGCAACCACGGTTCCCAATCCCGAACCGCTGATCGCGTGTCTGAAGGCAACGTTCCAGGGGGCACCGCTGGGAGGGCTCGACCATCCCCACAGTCGCTACAACCTGCTTTATTCTGTCGTGCTGGTGTCGTCGGGCGGCGACACTCCGGGTAAGGACCGCGGAGACGCTGTAGAGACCAAGGTGGTCTGGGAGGCGGGCATTGTGCGGGATGCTCCCAGGACAGGACAGATCGTTGCGAGGCTTCCCCGCGGAAGCAAGGTCAAGGTGGGGCCGATGAAGGATGGTTGGTACCAGGTGAAGTACGGTACGGACCTTGGTTCCGAAGGTTGGATCTACCGCGGAGCGATTGGGAAATAGGCGAGCCTAGAGTTTCATGAGTTTTCCGTTGTGGCTTTTGACCCGCGGAGTCCTATCTTGTGGCCCGTGACCTCCGAGCAGTTCCTCGCCCAAGTACGAAACCCTGCAGTCCTCGGGGAGTTGAAGCAGCTTCTAGGGCTTCCGGACCTCGTGAAAGCCCTCCATCAGGTGGAGGCGACGCTCTGTCACATGGACCGCCGCATCGGCCTCCTTTCCGAAGCCATCGATCGGCTCACCCTGGCCCAGGCCCGGACCGATCAGATGGTGCAGAGGCTCTCCGAGGCCCAGGCTCGAACCGATCTGACCGTGGAACGACTGGATCAGAAGGTCGAACGACTGAATGAAAAGGTCGAACGACTGAATGAAAAGGTCGAACGACTGGATCAGAAGGTCGAGGGACTCATCGAGGCCCAGACCCGAACCGATCAGACGATCAAGGTGCTCATCGAGGCCCAGACCCGAACCGATCGGACCGTGGACCGCCTGAGCGAAAACGTCGCAGAGCTCCGCGACGCCCAAATCCGGATCGAGACAACGCTGGAACGCTTCATGGTGTCCTCAGAAAAGAGCACCGCTGCCCTACGGAAAGAGGTCGGCGCCCTGGCAGCTACCGTAGGGCTCGATGTGGAAGAAATTGTTTCCGCGGACCTGCCCGCCTGGCTGCATCGTCATCACCAGATCCACGCAGACCTCCAGTGTCCTTGTTTCCTCTCCGAGCTAGGCGACGAGGAGCTGGATGCCTTTGGGGAAGGTGACGGGCCCAATGGCAAGATCACGATCCTTGCGGAAGCCAAGAACCGCGTGCGGACCCGGGAGGTCGATGCGTTCTGGAGCAAGGCCGAGCGGGTGCGGGCGTTGGTGAACGGGGCTTTTTTTCCCGTGCTCATCGGGCGAGCCATCTATCCCGATGCCAAGCAGCGTGCCGAGGAGCTGGGGCTTACGCTGGTGTCCACGGGGCTTCTGCGGAGGTAATGGGCACTGGCTGCTGGGGGGGCGGGAGACCATCCGCAGCGCTTTGGTGACCATCCGCAGCGCTTTGGAGTCCATCCGCAGCGCTTTGGTGACCATCCGCAGAGGTTCGGAGACCATCCGCAGAGGTTCGGAGACCATCCGCAGCGCTTTAGTGACCATCCGCAGCGCTTTGGTGACCATCCGCAGCGCTTTGGTGACTATCGGTCCGCTGTAGCTTTCGGGAGCCTCACGGCGCGTGCAACACGGCGATGGCATCGAGATCGAAGCCGTTCATCGTGGGAGCTCCAGGTCCTGTCGAACAAGGCTGTTCCGTGCGATCTCGGATTCGTACGAACTGCGCGCTCGTGACCCCAATGTCCGCAAGATCGAAGGGATCTCCCCCAGCACGCTCAAGGTCGAACGGTGAAATCCCACTCGCTTCGCTTGCGTAAACAGGACGCCTCCCGGCGCATCCCGGGGACGTGCTCAGGGTCGGGTCGCACGGGAACGTTGCCCATGTGATCCCGTCGTTGCTCACGCTGACCTCGCCCGGCTCGGCGTACACGCGGCTGGCGTTGCCCCCGATGAAAAACGGGTTTTCAAACACGATAAAGTCTGCCCCGGGAAGGTCCACCAGCCCCTCCACGGCGACGGTGACGACTCCGCCGTTGCCTAGCGAGAGCACATCGAGGCTTCCTTTGATCCCACCGCCTCCCTCGGGCGGCCCCAGCACGATGTCTGGCAAGTGGTCTTGACCAAAGCCTGCGCAGGCTCCCGGCGTGAACGACACCACGCGGGTGGCGAAGCGACCGGGGTCAAACTCCGGCGCATCCGGGACCCCCAAGCCTCCATCGACGCTGCTCGATGCGGTGTCGCCAGCGTCGTACGGATCCGAGGAGCTCGCACCGCCGCATGCGGCAAGCGTGACGAGCCCCGAAGCGAGCAGGCGCGGCCAGGTGAACATGGTCGACTCCTTTGCCCGCCGCTCGCAAAGAAGCAAGGGGTCGTTCAGTCCTGTTGCTACGCGGGCCGGAGCGCTTTACCTTCCGTTCACGATGGCGGAAGACTTGTATGCGGTCCTAGGGGTTGGCAAGACGGCCGATGCGGAGGCGATAAAAAAGGCCTATCGCAAGCTTGCTAAGGAGCTCCACCCCGATCGAAACCCTGGAAACACCGCGAGCGAGACTCGGTTCAAGGCGGTCAACCACGCGTTCGATGTCCTTGGCGACGACAAGCGTCGAAAGCTCTACGACGAGTTCGGAGAAGAGGGGCTGAGGGAAGGGTTCGATCCGGAGCGGACGCGTCAATACCGCGACTTCGCGAAGGCGGGACGAGGCAGCGGGTTTCCTGGCAATCTCGAAGATCTCTTTGGAGGGGCGGCCGGCGGCGGCGGCGGCATAGGGGATCTTTTCGGAGACTTCCTGCGAGGCGGCTCGAGGCGTGCGAAGGCGCCGGCCCGCGGAGCCGATCTGGAGAGCGAGGTGACCATTGACTTTGCGTCGGCCGTGCGCGGGACCACGGTGGATCTTCAGCCGCACGGGCCCGTTGGCGATCCTGTGACCGTGCGGATTCCTCCGGGCGCGTCCGACGGAACCCGGGTACGTCTTCACGGCCACGGGGCCCCGTCCCCCAACACGGGGCCGAGCGGCGACTTGGTGCTTCTCATTCGGGTCCTGCCGCACAGTCATTTTCGCAGGCAGGACGATGACTTGCACATCGACCTTCCCATCACGGTGGCCGAGGCGTACCGCGGGGCGAAGGTGCGTGTGCCGACGGTGGATGGGTCAGTGAACTTGAAGGTGGCCGAACGGACGCAGAGCGGCACCACGGTGCGGCTTCGGGGCAAGGGGGTTGCACGTCGTGGGAGGGTTGCGGGGGACCTCTATGTGCACTTTTTGGTGCAGATCCCGATCTCGGGAGGGGCCGATCTCGAGCTCGCGATCGACCGGATTGCAGCGCACCAGACGGAAGATCCGCGACAGAGCATCAAGTTTTGACCGATGTGTTTCCTGCCAACGTGACCTAGCTAAACCAAACCCATCTTGAGAACCGCAGGTCCCAACCGAGACCTCACCCCTCGCTATTTCGCCCTTTCACAGCGCCCCCTCCCCATCGATGGGGGGGGACCTTGTGAACACTCCGGATCGTGCGGGGGTGAGGTCCTCCGGATCGCCGGCGACGAAGTTGCGGTTTTCAAGATGGGTTTGGTTTAGCTGACCCTCCCACTCGGGTGCTACGTTCGGCGCATGGAGACGCAACTGGCACGGCCTCCTCGCGCGACGGGGCCCATGGAACTCCGCGATTTCGGTCCGACTGGCCGCAGGCTCGGAACAGAGGACGACTGCTACGACGGCAGTCCGTGGGAGCTGCACCGCGGGGAGCTCTGGGAACAAATGGGAAGCAAAGACATCCACGGCATCCTCATGGCGCTTCTTGCCGCACTGTTTCGCACCCATGCGCGTCCTGGGGTCACGGTGATGGCCGACGTCTATTGCGACCTGACCGATGACACCGGAGCTTCCCTGCGTGCACCGGACGTGGCGCTGGTGGGCGATCTGGTGAAACCCAAAAACGAGGTGTACCGGGGGACTCCGATCCTGGCCGTGGAGGTCCGAGGGACCCAGTCGAAGCGCTATCTCGAAGAAAAGGTGAAGCTTTACCTTGAGCACGACTGGCCCAACACCTGGATTGTCCACGCCGAGCGGCAGGAGGTCGAGGTGCTCCGACCTGGCACGGGCTCCGTCGTGTACCGCCCGGGCACCTCGGTGCCTCTCGTAGCCGAGCTGGATCACCATGGTCTCACGACGCTTCCGGTCAACGCGCTCTTCGACCCGACGGAGGCTCGCCGATGCAACGACGGGTGGGTTGCCGCGCAGGCCGCCACGCAGGCCGCCACGCAAGCAACCGCGCAGGCCGTGCTACGTGTCCTTGCGTCGCGGGGCTTTGCCCTCCCTAAACGTGCACGACAGAAGATCCTCCAGGCGCCAAACCCCATCGCTCTCATCGGTCCCGCCGCCACTGCCCCCACCGTCGAGGCATTCCTGAAAAGCCTGACGTAGCGAACTCCCTTAACCTTTGCCTTGTGAGCCGCTCCGGATAAGGTCGCGTCGGTTGAGACGGGTGAGTCTTTAGCGCGGAGTGTGGCCGTGAATCCCTTGGCAGAAGTAGGCTTGATAGTCGGTCGCGAGCTTCGGAAAAACTTCCGGAGCATCAAGGGGCTCATCTTATGCGCGTTGGCGCTTCTGGGCGGCTTCGGCACGACGATGCTGCTGCTCTGGGTCGAAAAGATGAAGCGTCAGTCGGCGGCAGACTTGTCCCTCGACCAGCTTCATGCGATCCGCGAGGCGGGCCTGTCGAAGGTCTACGGGGAGGAGCAGGGGAAATACCTAGCGGACGCGCCCGAGGTGCTTCTGCTTATGTTGCTGATCACGATCTGGGTTGGCCCGCTGTTTATTGCGCTGATGGGGTTCGACGGGATCTCCGGGGAGCTTCAACACAGGAGCGTGCGCTACTGGACCGTGAGGACAAGGCGAGCGTCGTTCTATGTGGGCAAGTTTGTTGGAAGTTGGGCGGTCGTGTCCACGGTCACGTTTGCACTGAACCTGGTGGTTTGGATTGCCACGATGGCACGAGGCGAGGCGACGCTGGCAAGTTGCGTTTCATGGGGGTTGCGCTTTTGGCTCGTGTCGCTTCCCATCGGAGCTGCATGGTGTGGCATCGCGACACTGGTAGCATCTCAGTTCCGGACGCCGATGCTGTCGCTCCTGGTGACCTTTGCCGCTTTCTTCGTCATCTGGCTCGTCTATGTCATTGGAGGGGTGACAGGACGCGCGTGGATGATGCATATTTACCCGAACTATTACGACGTCTACTTGCTGTCGCCCAAGTTGGATCAGTTTGCCAAGGGGTTGGGGGCTTGCCTCGGGTTTGCGGGGGCCACAACGGCACTCGGAGCGTATGTGTTCACACGGAGGGATCTCTAAATGGCCGAGGGTGAGCAGGTAGAGAGCGACGCTCCTGTCGAGGAGCGCAAGACCAAGAAGAAACCCGTAGAAGCTGCGGTACGCATCAAGGGCATCGTCAAGCGCTTCGGGATCAAGACCGCCGTGGATGGCATCTCCCTGACGATCCAACAGGGCCATGTGTACGGGCTCATCGGACCGAACGGTGCAGGCAAAACGACCACGTTTTCCATGCTTGCGGGCTACCTCACCCCCAACGAGGGGACCATCGAGGTGCTCGGCTTTGCCCCCAAGCAGGTCGACGAGCTTCGAGGAAGGCTCGGGGTGCTTCCACAAGACGCTCTTTTGCCTTCAGGCGACAAGGTAGGGGAGTTCCTTGTGCACATGGCACGGCTGCAGAATATCCCCAAGGACAAAGTCTTGCCGGAGGTCCGCAAGGTGCTCGAGGAGATCGACGGCAAAGACTGGTGGGACCTCCGTTGTGGCAGTCTGTCGCACGGCATGGCCAAGCGGGTTGCCTTGGCGCAGGCGCTCCTTGGGGAACCGGACGTTGTGTTGCTCGACGAGCCCACGGCGGGACTCGATCCGAAGGTAGCCTACGAAGTAAGGCAAATCATCAAAGCGCGTCGAGGACAATGCACCATTGTGATCTCGAGCCACAACCTCCACGAGCTCGAAGAGATCTGCAACGCTGCGGCCATTCTTGATCGCGGTCGGGTCGTGGCAAGCGGTTCGATGGCGGAACTGACCGCATCGTCCCACGAAGTTCATATCAAGGTGGCTCCTACCGCTGGAGTCTCCCTCGCCAACCAGATCCCGCTGCAGGCGCTGCGGGAGATTCCGCATGTCAAGCGCGTCGAGCTCGACGGAGAAACCCACGAACTAGGGGTTTACTTCGAGAGGCGAGAGATCGACGCGGAAACGGTCATTGGACACGTACTCTGGATCCTTCTCAACGCGCGGGTGCGCATCAGCGGCGTGTCGAAGGGACGGGGTCTGGAGCAGCGGGTCATGGACCTGACCTAGGCAATTCCCTTGCAACGTTGTGGCACTAGCGACAGATTGATTGAGCCCCCAAAGATGACAGGAGTCGAGCAACCATGGCACGCGACCTAAGTTTCCTATTGTCCGCACTCGAGCCGTCCGCAGAGCCCGAAATCGATGCGCTCGACTCGCGACTTCTCGCCGTAACCGACCTTGCTTCCAAGCGTCGCTACGAAGAAGCCGCCCGCAGCGCCGAACAGCTCTTTGCCGAGCGCATCTACGATGTCCGAGCCACCTCCGTCTACCTCTATCAGGCCTTCGCTGAGGACGGGTTCTGCGCGCTTTCGACTGTGTTTTCGGCCATCGACGCCATGCTCGGCCACAACTTCAACGCCATCTCCCCTGCAAAACGGCGCGAAGAACACTTCGACCGACGCTTCTCCTGGCTCTTCGCCACGCTCGTCGACACCCTTACTTACCATCACAAGAAGAGCACCAACGAGTGGGAGACTTGGACCAAGGGACAGACGGAAGCCTCCATCGAAGACCTGATCACGACCGCACGCGCCCTCGGGGAGCACTTCGCCAAAGGCCCCTTCGCCGCCTCACAGAATGCGCTCGGAAGGTTGACAACCTGGCTCGAAGGATATGGCGAGCTGCTCAGCAAGGCCGCCGTTGCCATCACCGCAGAGGCCAACGCAAAAGCGCGACGCGAACAGCCGAAGCCCACCGACGCGTCCAAGGTCGAGCACTTCGAACCTATGCGACAGCACGTCGAACTGGCTGTCTCCCATCAGTTCCTAGAACTGTGCAACAAGCTCAAAGCCTTCGAAACGCTTGTCGAGCGCGGGCAGTTCCAGAAAGCCGCCCTCGTTGGCAACGACATCATGACCTTGCTCGACCACTTCGACCCACGCAGCTACTTCCCAGAGCTCTTCTCCCGTTTCAGCGCCCTCATGAGCCAGCACATCACCCACCTGGCAGGGCACTGGACCGACCGCGAGTCCGTCGGATGGAACGCCCTCAGTCAGTTCTATCGCGTCGACCTCAAGGCCTTCGTGGGCGACGAGTAGCGCCGGAGCAACCCTGTGGATCCGCCGTCGTCCGTCCAGGAGTTCGAGCGCAAGGTCGTTGCCGAGGCGCGCCGTTTCGATCTGAAGCCGCTTCTCGATCTGCTGCGAGCCAAGGGCTTTGCACGCTCCGATATCTTCTTCGAGAGCACCAGGCAGGCATCGTCGCTGGTCGATGCAATCCGTTTCGAGAAACACCCCATCGAGCGTGTGGTCTTGACGGTCAATCTCGGCCTCCTCGCCAGTGGAGCGCTTATCCCGAGCTACTTCTTCGAGATCGTCGACCGCACTCCAGAGCCCGAGCGCTTCTATGAATTCATTCGCTTCTTCGACCACTGGCTGATCTCTGGGCTGGTGGAAGCGCTCTACCCGGAGGACGACCCACGGGTTTTCCGCGACTGGAACGGAGTGCGTCGCTCCTTTGTTCGGATGTTGGGGGTCCCTTGCATCTCGACGCTGCACTGGATTGCCGCACTGCAGTTTCCAGAGCTCGGAGTGCATGTGGAACGCTTGGAGTTTGCCAGCGAGACCGAGAGCCACGCGATCCGGGCGGGCATCTCGATCCTCGATGGAAGCAGTGTACTCGGCATGCGTCATGAAGCCGACGCGGCCGGGTTCGTGATCGAGCTGACCGCGGAGGAGGAGACCGATGCGCGCGGGCGTGGTTGGGCGGCGGTCCTTCGTGAGCGGCTCAACGAGCAGCTTTTGCCAATGCTGGCCGTGCATCGGGTGGCGTTGTCGGTGCGGCTCCGTGTCCTCGAGCACGCGAGCTGGGCGCACCTCGAGACAGGAGGCAAGCCAAGCGGCTACCTGGGCTACGACCGGCTGCGCGACAAGGCGTCGTCGGGCCACACCATTGTCCTGTATCGCGGTATTACAGGCGTGACGCTTCGAGCATAGGAGGAGGCCGGCGTGTTTCTATACAAGCACTTCATTGGCGGAAAGGCGACCAGCGAGATCGACGACATCGTACGGAACCTCACCAATGTGTTTGGGACCAAGCGAGGCACTGGGTCGTTCCTTGCAACGTTTGGCCTGAGCGACACGGGCTTTCGGACCCCAGAGGAGATGGTGAGGATCGTCTCTGCGGAGATTGTCGAGAATGTCCGTCTCTACGAGCCTCGGGTGCAGCTCATCGAGGTCGACGAGGACTTCGATGACAACGGCAAGCGTTCACGCCTGGTGGTGCAGCTTCGATTGCGAAAGACTACAGATCGGGTGCAGATCGTGGTCGACCTGCAGGGGCGGCAGATCGATGTGAAGGCAAGCCCGGCGGGCCGACGCTAGGACTACTGAGACTATGGCGGACCCACTCTTCGCGACCGACACGGGGCTGTCCTTTGGGCTTGCTGCGCTTGTCGAGCCTCCTACGTTTCTCGACAGCCTGAGTGCGACGCTGACGTTGACCTTTGGGAGCACGGCGGTCACCATTGCTGCGGGCGACATCAAGCGCTTTGACTTGCGGATCTTCGCGTTTGGCTTCACCGGGGAGGTCGAGTTCTGGATTGTCTGTCGGGCTGCGTCCGAGGACACGCTGTTTGACGCATACGTTGGCCGCGATCTAGGACTTGCCGCGCTGTCGCTGGTGCGCACGCTGTCGCAACAAGATGGGACGCCAACCGCGGTGACGGTCACCGGGGTTGTCACGACCAAGCAGGTTTACGAACGTGCTGTCGCGGGGGTTGTGGGCGCTCCAGTGCTTACCAGGCGCTACCTTGTGCGCTTTGCCGATCGAGCGTCGGTGCTCTGGAAGCTTCATCGGCCTACGCAGCTTTACGTCGACAAGAGCTACGAGGCCATTTTCACTGGGAACGCCATTGATGGCATCACGGTGACCCATAGCTGGGCTGCGTCGACGGCGACGCATGCGGTGCTGGCACTGGGGCTGGGCGCGGACGAGAACGCGGCAAGCTACTACGACTTCGTGTTTTGGCTGCTTGGTCACTCGAACGCGGGGGTTACCTACGACGTTGCAGCGTCCACGTATGCGATCATCGACACGAAGCCAACCTCCAGTAAGAGCAAGACCCTGGATCAGGCCCAGGTGGCATCACTGGAGGCCTATTTCCCGAGCGCACGTCGCGACACGGTGAGGGTTGCAAACTCGTATACGGAGGCCTCGACGCGGACCAAGGACGGGACCAACGCGAGCTCGGCGACTGGGGTTCGCAGCGATTTCCTGATGCGGTCGAAGGTTGAAGCGGACCTGACCGATCGCTCGACGACGGAAGGGACACGAGCCAGCCAGCGGGAGCACGAGCTCCTTGTTTGGCTCAATGGGTTCCCGGAGAGCCCGGTGTTGCCTCAGGACTCTGCAGCACTTGGCGATGGGTTCAGCGCTGCGCTTTTTTGCAAGGCGAACACGTATCGAGTTGTCGAAGCGCACGTCACTGGGGCTGCCGAACAGGGGAGTGCGGGCGACAACATGTGGGCGGAGTCGAACCGCTATCGTTGCACCTATGGGTTACGTCTCGAGCTGGCGGCGAACCCAATTTTCTGCGCGCCGGCCACCATCACGCCGCGATGGCCTTTCGAGGTGGAGGGGAACGTTGTGAGTGAGACGGGCGAGGCTGCCGAGCTCACCTACCAGGTTTATCAGGACACGACAACCTCCATCGATCAGTACAAGGTGAAGGTACCGCTTTTCGACAGTCAGGTCGTGGTGGCGGCGTTCGAGCCGGTGACGCTACCTGGGCATCTGTATTTCCCGTCGTACAAGGACGAGCGCGTACTGGTGGCGCTGGGTTTTGACTACGCGAGCGTGGTGGGTTTTCTTGATTGGAGGCCTGGGGTGCGGACCCCGATCGATGGCCAGGGCAATCAACTGTTGATGGGCAAGCAGGCGACGGACCAGACGTCCATTGCGCACGTCTACGAGGACGCGAAGCCGAAGCTGACGATCCTGAGGAACAAGGATGGGGATCAGCAGACGCTGCGGATGTCCGACGGCGACCTGTTCATCGAGGTCAAGGAGTCTTCCTAAACTGTGGATATCCCTCGGAACCGCCTGATTGGTCTTCCTCCCCCTTCCACGGTCTGCGCGATGAGCCTAGGTCGTCGAGCGTTTCTGTTGGGGCTCGGTGCCGCGGGATGCTCCCGTACGGAGCGCTCCGCGAAGCCTTTGCCGTCGGTGTCGTCGTCGGCTGTCCCGTTGGGGGGAGCCGCGTTGATCCGTACCGACACGTGGGTGATGGGGGACTACCGCGCCGTGATCGTGATGCCCGCGCGGACTGAGCGGGTGCCGGTGGTTTTCGCGCTTCACGGTCGTGGCGAGGCCGTCAAGCCGCCGTCCGAAGGGGTCCTTGGTTGGCCGCGCGACTACGCGCTCGTTCGGGCGATGGAGCGGGTGTTTTCCCCGCCACTCACTGAGGCCGACCTCGAAGGCTTCGTAGACAGGAAACGTCTCGACGGGCTCAACGCGCGCCTGAGGAGTCGTCCTTTCGGTGGCCTTGTTGTGGTGTGCCCATGGGTTCCCGACCTCGACCCGCACGGCCCCGAGGTGCGTGGCTATGGGGAGTTTCTCGTAGGAGCCCTTCTTCCAAAGGTGCAGAAGGAGCTTCCTGTCGTGGTGGGAGCCACCGGGATCGATGGCGTATCGCTAGGCGGAGCGGTGGCCCTTCGCGTGGGGCTGACCCATCCCGAGGTGTTTCGAGCTGTGGGGAGCCTGCAGCCGGCGCTCAGGGATTCCACAACACGCGAGTTCGTCGAGTTGGCGGTTGCGGCGCGCAAGAAGAATCCGGCGATGCACTTGAGGCTCTTGACCAGCCACGACGATTACTTTCGAAAGACCATCGAGCGTCAGAGCGCGGCCTGGCGGGCAGCAGGGATTGCACACGATTATGCGGACATCCCGGGTCCTCACGACTACGCGTTCAACCGTGGCCCTGGCTCCATCGAATTGCTGACATGGCACGACAACGTGCTGCGGGAGCCAATAAGCCCTTGAAATAACCGAACTCGTGCTTGACAAGTCACGTTCGACTTCCTATCCGTCATCGTTCCGGGGTACTCCATGACACGCGATCCGTTTTCCCTTGTCGGCACCGCCATCGACGGCAAATACCGCATCGACGAGGTCGTTGGGGAAGGGGGCTTCGGTGTCGTCTATCGGGGCCATCACCTCAGCTTTGAAAAAACCATTGCTATCAAGTGCCTCAAGGTCCCCTCCCACTTCACCCCAGAGGCTTCCCGCCTGTTTCGCGAGCGCTTCCGCGCAGAAGGCAAACTGCTCTTCAGCCTCTCCGACCACGCCTCCGTCGTCCACGTGCTCGACTTCGGACTCATCGGCGGCACCATCCCCTACCTTGTCCTCGAGTGGCTCGAAGGGAAAGACCTCTCCACCATCTTTGCCGATAACCGCCTCAGACGCCTTCCCCCCTACGACGAAATGGGGGCTGTCCATCTGCTGACTCCGGTCATTGACGCGCTCGCTCTTGCCCACTCGCTCAAACTTGCACACCGCGACATCAAACCCGCCAATCTGTTTCGAGTCCAATCCCCGCGAGGCACGACGCTCAAGGTCCTCGACTTCGGCATTGCCAAGGCCATGCAAGAAGGGGAGACCGCTACACAGCTTGCCACACGGACTTCCAGTGGCTTCTCTGCGTTTTCCCCTAACTATGGAGCCCCCGAGCAGTTCTACGCCAAGCGCTTTGGTCCCACAGGCCCGTGGACCGACGTCCACGCCCTCGGCCTCATTCTCGTGGAGTTGGTCACCGGTCGTCCCGCCTACGACGGCGACGAGCAAGCCGAATGGTACGAAGCCGCCGTTCGTCCCCAACGCCCAACCCCGCGCGCTCGTGGAGCCAACGTTTCCGACTTCTTCGAGGCCGTTTGTGCCCGAGCCCTCGCAAGTCATCCAGCTCACCGCTTTCAAGACGCCGGTGAGCTCCTCGCAGCTCTCCAGCCCATGCTCGCCGCGCGGTTTTCCCAGCAGACTGCCCAGCCTCTTCCTCCTCTTCCTCCTCTTCCTCCTCGCGCCCCCTCGCCCACCCGCGTCAAAGAGCCGAGCGGCTGGGAGCCCCCCACAGTGCCTAGGCCCGCCAATCCACCCCAACGCCAGTTCTTCGTGCCGTTCCTGATGGCCCTTGTTGCCATGATTGCCCTCTTTGGGATCGTCGCACTGATCGTTGGAAGTCTGAAATCCTCGGCGCCTGTCGGGTCGAAGTCTGCAACCTCCAGCCCCAGTGTTCTCAGCTCGACGCCTCCAGTCCAGTCCTCCGCTGTATCTGACGCAGCACCGGCTTTGGCGATGTCGTCCGCTCCGACTCACCAGAATGTGCTCGCGAGCATCCGAAAGAGCGGTCGACTGCGGGTTGGAGTGGAAGACGAGGCCCCGCCGCTCAACTACGTCGATGAGGCTACCAAGACGCGTATGGGCTTCGACTACGAGCTCATCTCCGATATGGCCAAACGCATGAAGATTCCCAACGTCGAGGTCGTCGAGGGGAAATTCGACGAGCTTCCCCGCATGCTCGCCGAAGGCAAAGTCGACATCTTCATGAGCGGATGGGTGCCGGACCTCGAGGTCGAAAAAAAGTGGAATCTGGTGTGGTCCGACCCGTACCTGAAGTTCGGATACTGCCTCATCGTGCGCAAAGGGACTGCAATCCGTGAGCTCCGACACCTCACCGGCCGCAAGGTGGGAATCTACAAGGGGGACAACCCGCTCAAAATGTGGGTCACCGAGAACGTTGTCGGGTTCAGTGCCCTCGTCGAGGAGGATGGCACCGGGTGGTTTCGTATCCTTGAAGAGCAGAAGGTCGACGCTATCCTGTACGACTACCCGTTCGCTGTCGAGGAGGTCAAAAAAGCCCCCGACCTGCGCATCGTCAAGTTGAACCTGAACGCCCGCGAGTACGCAATCGGCCTGCCCGCCGGCAACCCTGCGCTCCTCAACGCGCTCAATGCGGTCCTTGCCGACACCTCGGGGAGCCCCTTGTACAAACAGCTCATTCAGAAGTACCTCAAGTCAGACTCCCTTGACGTTGGTGTGGTCCCCATGGGGGCCAAGAAACACGTGGTCAAGTCTGGCGAGACCCTTGGTATCATTGCCCAGGCGGAGCTCGGCGACCCAAACAAGTGGATCGTGTTGTGGGAGCTCAATAAGTCCCGGATTGCTCACCCAGACCTGATCAGCGCGGGCAATGTCCTGCTACTCCCATGATGCCTACCCAGTTCAAGAGCCCCACCGTGAGCCAACTGTCTTCTGTAACGCGGGCAGTCCTTGTTGCGATCGCCATGTTCCTAGCGGCGAGCGCTGTCTCGGCCGCGCCGCTTCGCTGGGGAGCCGACGCGGAAGGAGGGGCCCCCTACATCTTCAAAGACCCCAAAGACCCTAACCGCAATATCGGCTTCGAGGTGGACCTCGCTGAAGCGCTTGCGCGTGCAATAGGCGAAGGCATCGAGTTCAAACAGTACGAATACAAATCCCTCTTTCTTGGACTGGACCGCGGCGATATCGACTTCGCAATGAACGGTCTCGAGCTCACCCCCGACCGCGCCGATCGGTTCCGACTCAGTGTCCCCTACTACTTCTACGCACTGCAGCTCGTCGCGCGCCGGGGCGATGGACACATTGTCAGCTTGGACGAGTGCAAAAAGGCCAACTGCACGGTCGGTACCCTCGAAGAGACCGCTGCGCAACGGCTGCTGACACGACGCCAGATCAAGACCAAGCTCTATGACGGTCAGGTCGAGCCCTACCAAGACTGCGCTCTGCAGCGGATCGATGCGGTCCTTCTGGACCTTCCCATTGCCATCTACTATGCCGCCCAAAACCCCAAGCTCGCCTTCGTAGGAGAGCCCTTCGACCGCGGACAGTACGTCATCGCATTCCGCAAAGACCGCGAGGAGCTTGCTGCACGCTTCGACGCTGCGCTGGGCCAACTGGCGCGGGACGGCGACCTGCGCCGAATCTACGAGAAGTGGAAAATGTGGAACGACGACCAGGTGCTGGGTGCTGCGCCAAGTCCTGCAGTCTCCGCAGCCATGCCGCCAAGTCTTTCTTCGTCTCCCGCTGCTGCGCCCGCTCCCACTTCTGTCGCGTCTTCGGGCGACGTGACCACGGACTCTGCCCAGCAGTGGACCTGGCGTCGCACGCTCCCACTCCTTCTTGACGGTGCCGTGGTGACCGTCGGTCTGAGCGTGGCGAGCATGACGCTGGCAGTGATACTTGGGCTGTTGGTGGCGGTGGCTCGGCTCTATGGTCCTGGTCCGGTGAGGCTGATAGCTCTCGGGTACGTCGAGTTTTTCCGTGGAATCCCGGTCCTCCTCCTGCTGTATTTCCTCTACTATGGACTCCCAGCGATCGCCGAGACCTACCACCTTGGTACGGCGCTTCGTCTGTCGCCCGTACAGGCGGCGGTGTTAGGCTTTGGCCTCAACTATGCTGCATTCGAGGCCGAGATCTATCGAGCGGGGGTGCTCTCGGTCCCTTCGGGCCAATGGGAGGCTGCGGAGGCACTCGGTATGTCGCGGTCGCTGGCGTTCCGGCGCATCATTTTGCCACAGGCGATCCGTACCGTGCTCCCTCCGATGACCAACGACTTTGTCGCACTGTTCAAGGACACCAGCCTCGTGAGCATCATTGCGGTCGTAGAGCTCTCCAAGCAGTACCAGATTCTTTCCAAGTCGAGCATGCGGTATCTGGAGCTCGGCTTGCTCACCGCGGCGATCTATCTCTGCATGTCGATGCCACTCGCCGCACTCGCAAGGAGGCTCGAGCAGCGTTGGTCGAGGGGGGCGTGATGCCTATTATCGAGCTGGTTGATGTTTCTATACGCCTTGGCGGTCGAGTGGTCCTCGACAAGGTGTGCCTCACAGTAGAAAAGGGCGAGACACTGGCCTTGGTTGGGCCGAGTGGCGGTGGGAAGTCGACACTGCTGCGGTGCATCAACGGTCTCGTGCGGTTCGATGCTGGGAGCCTCCGCGCAGACAACTACGAGCTGCCGCCGGTGTCGGTTCAAGTGCCAACCTCCACGTTACGGGCAGTGCGGGAGAAGTTCAGTCTCATCTTCCAGGACTTCCAACTCTTTCCTCACTTGACGGTGATCGAGAACGTGACTGAGGCCCCTGTTTTCGTACGCGGCGTTTCCAAGGGCGAGGCGGGCAAGACAGGCATGCGTCTACTTGAGAGGGTTGGCATGGCGGACCGAGCGAGCGCGTTTCCCAGGGAGCTCTCGGGAGGGCAGAAGCAACGTGTGGCCATTGCACGTGCGCTGGCCATGGATCCCGTGGCGCTGCTCTGCGACGAGATCACGAGTGCGCTTGATCCGGAGCTCAAGGGAGAGGTGTTGGACGTACTGAGTGTACTTCGGCGCGACGGGCTCACTCTGGTGTTGGTGACCCACGAGATTGGCTTTGCGCGTCGGGCGGCAGACCGCGTGGCGGTTTTGTCGGAGGGACGGATTGTGGAAACGGGTGGAGCCCGGGAGGTTCTCGAGTCGCCCCGAGAGGAACGCACACGGCGTTTCCTAGACCGGGTGATGGTGTGAGCGGCCAAACGGACGGCTGCAGGCATTGCAGGGAGTCCAAGTAGAACCTGCCTATTTGCGGGTGCGAAAGACTGGACACGCCCTCCTGTTCATGCGATCGTCCCGACATGGAAGATACTTACCAAATCACAGCAGTCCTCAACCTGTCCGACCACGTACCGGACGTCATCAAGCAACTCCAGACCATCCATGCCGCGATGGACGGCAACACGTGGTTTCCGAACCCGACGGTGCCGCTCGCACTGTTCCTCACGGCCATCAACGAGCTTGACGCGTCCGAGACGGCGGCGAAGACGAAGACGAAGGGGCTGGCCAGGACCCGCGACAGCAAGCTCAGGACGGCAAAGTCACTAGCCCATCAGCTCAAAGCGTATGTCCAGGCGATCGCCGATGCGAACCCAGCGCATGCAGGCGAGATCATCGAGAGCGCCGGAATGAGTCGAAAGAAGCTCACCGTGCGCCAGCCGCAGGGCTTCTCCGCGGAGCAGGGGGATGTCTCCACGAGTGTCGACCTCGCGGCGCCCGCCGGCGCCATGGCGTACCATTGGTTCTACAGTTCCGACGGCGGCAAAACCTACCTCCAGGGGCCCTCGACCGGCTACTCCACGAGTACGCTTCCGAACCTCACCCCAGGAACCCTCTATCTGTTTCGGTTCCAGCCGATCCATGGCGAAGGTCCCGGCGACATGAGCGACCCTATCAGTCTCATGGTCAGGTAGAGCCCGTCCGCCCCTCAAGCGACCAGAAAACGTCACCCGGCAAGCATCGTCGTGCCCGATGCAAGCATCGCCGTGCCCGATGCTTGCGTCGTCGTGCCAGATGCTTGCATCGCCGTGCCTTACCTTAGGGTAGGCGTATCTTACCTGAGGGTAGGCGTATCTTACCTGAGGGTAGGCGTATCTTACCTGAGGGTAGGCGTATCTTACCTGAGGGTAGGCGTGCCTTACCTGAGGGTAGGCGTATCTTACCTGAGGGTAGGCGTATCTTACCTGAGGGTAGGCGTACCTTACCCGAGGGGAGGCGTATCTTACCTGAGGGTAGGTGTACCTTACCTTAGGGTAGGTGTACCTTACTTGAGGGGAGGCGTACCTTACCCGAGGGTAGGTGTACCTTACCTTAGGGTAGGCGTACCTTACCCGAGGGTAGGTGTATCTTACTTGAGGGGAGGCGTACCTTACCTTAGGGGAGGCGTGTTCTACCTTAGGGGAGGCACCCAAGATGCTTACGTCTTTGGATTGCACACCATCGACAGCACCGAGCGAGCTTGGTAGCGTTCCCCTCTTGCTGAAGGAGGTTGACTTCATGGCTTTGATAACGTTTTTGAGCGTGGCGCCGTCCGACCAGCGGACGCCGAGTGCAGAGGCGCGGGAGCGTCTTGCGAAAGCGGACCGGGTGGTTCGCGACGTTGGCTCGATGGCCGATGGGCTGGTGTCCGAGGCGCGCGAGGGGAAGGTGGTGGTGCGGGAACGTTCGGAGGAGTGGGGGGCACTTTTGGCCGACGACGGCGAGATTGCGACGGTATTGCGTGCTGGGGTGGATGTGGAGCTTTTGGCGGCGGATGATGGTCGTCCGCTCTTTCGCAAGCGGGTTTTGGTGACTCGGGCGAAGGAGCAGGCGGGGGCGACGGCGGCGTTACTTCGGGGGCGCGGGGCACGGGTGGTGGTATCGCCGACGATCGAGATTGTGGCGTGCGACACGGCGCCATTGAGGCGGGCGCTCGACCAGATGGGAGCTTACGACTGGGTGGCGTTCACGAGCGCCAACGGAGTGCTTCAGACGTTTCGAGAGTTGCATGCCATGAGCAAGGACTCGCGGGCGCTGTCGGGCGTGAAGGTAGCGTCGATTGGTCCAGCGACGGCGTTGGCGCTCGAGGCCCATGGGATTCGAGCGGACCTGGTTGCACGCGAGTCTCGTGGGGAGGGATTTGCCGAGCAGCTACTGAGTTCGAGCGCGCCGGGGCGTCTACTGCTTGCAAGAGCGAAGGAGGCGCGGGAGGTTTTTCCTCAGATGCTGCGTCAGTCGGGATGGACGGTTGATGTGGTGGCTGCGTACGAGACACGTCGGGCGGGGCGGGACGAGGCTGTGTGTAGGTCGCTTGAAGCGGGGGAGCTCGACGCAGTGATGGTGACGTCGACGAGCACGGCGGTGGGGTTGTGCGAGCTTGTCGGGGAGCGAGCCCCGGAGCTTCTGTTGCGCACGTGTGTGGCGAGCATTGGTCCGGTGACGACCGAAGCACTGGTGGTGCGAGGCGTTCGGGTCGATGTGAGTCCGTCTCAGTACACTGTGCCGGCGTTGGTGAGTGCGCTCGAGCGCTTCTTCGGATGACGATGGTACGGGAGTCACTAGGGACGCGCCCCCAACGCGCTCACCATCCGCAGCGCTCTAGACAGCCAAGAGGCTCTCAGCGCGACACGTATCAGTACCGCAAGCTGATGGATCGCTGCAACCACAAGAAGGGCCGTCCCCCCTTGCCCTCCAAGATGCTCGCATACGCCTGCCCCCACTGCTATGGGAACCAATCCCGCCCCGCTGCGCCACGCCCACGACCACAACGCGGTCCCCCTCGATTGTCGAAATGCCTCCAGGCCAATCCGAAGCGCCGCAATAGCCCCAACCCTAAAGCATACCGCTGCCGCCCTGCCAAGATCGTGAACCACCCCAGCTACCGCCACCAGACACGCCGCCGTCCCTAGAAAAACTGCACCAAGCCCATAGGCCCAGGGCTCTCCTGCGGACCGAATCAATGCCCCCACCAGCCAAATTCCTCCCCCAACCGCAGCAAAAAGAAACAGCGCCTCGAGCAAACTCACCAGAACCAATAGCACCGCTAGACTCGAAAAGAAGTCCAGCGACCGACCCAGCGCCACCCGCAGCAACAAGGTCCCGTCCCTGGTCCCGTACGCCAACGACACCAACAACATCCCAAGAGGAACCAACCCCCCTATGGACGCGATAGTCAATACGACTGCCAGCGTCGCCTGCACTCCCGCCGCTGCTGGCCCTTGTCGCAACAGAAGGTCCACCAAGGGCAAACCTCCCGCATTCCAAAGAGGTCCGTCGCCGTCAGGATGTCCCCCATACAACACCCTCACGATCGCCGCCACGGGCCACGCAATCACAAGTCCAAGAAGCACCTCCCAAAGCCACACAACGCCAATGGCCCAATAACACCGCCTGGCACGCATCGCCCTTATTGCCACCAGCGCAAACCCGTTGTCCTCCTTCACGGCGTCACCGCTTGCACCAATAGCGCTGCCCAATACAGCGCCCGCTCCAGCGTCCTAGGTGCCCCACCTCCCCAGCCCAGATGGGTCACATGATTGTTGGTCCGGTCTGCATCGAGCAGCACCTTCTCGTGCGGATCGATCACCACCGCCACCAACGATGGACGCGTTGCAAGCCTTGTCGATTCCAATTCCCCATCCCACACCCGCTCTTCACGACTCCCGTCGGCATAACGGAGCTCGATGTCCACAGGAAATGACAAGGTCCCGCGACGGTTCAACAGCACCCACCCGTCCTTTGGCCCTCCCGTCGAGAGCGACGTTGCCACATAGTCGACCCACCCTTTCTCCATGAGAGCTGTCCTCAACACACGCTCCGCTCGGACTCCAAGCCCTCGCCCAACCGCCTGGAAAAGGTCCTCTAGACAAGGGTGCCGAAAACGTTGGGCTCGTGCGAACCCACCAAGCACCCGATCGAACAACTCCTCGCCGTACACCCGCGCCAACGTCTCGAGTACAACTGCCGTGCGCCCGTACACGAGCGCCGACAGCGCTGCACTGGAATCGAACGCGTGCGCCGGCTGCCCCACGGGCTGATCATGGACCAACCGATGGCTCCAACCAGCCTCCACAGAGCTCAAATCGACCCGAAACGCACCCACGGACAATGCCGACGAGGGTCCTAGCCAACTCCTCAGCGCCCGCTGCGTCGCGTATTCCGTGATCCCTTCGTCCAGAACCGGCCAACGTGTCTCGTCCGATCCCACGATCCCATAGAACCACTGGTGTCCAAGCTCGTGTACCGTCACGTGCTCGACATTGCGCGTGACCCAGGATTCGTACCAAGACGTCCCTGTTGTTATCAGCGTGGGGTACTCCATCCCGCCCGCCTCCTGCGCTCCCACCGGAGGATGGACCACCGTGAGGGTTGCATACGGGTAGGGGCCAAAAAGGGACGAGAAGTACGGAAGCGCAAAGCGTAGCGCCCGAAGCTCGCGCGCTACCAGAAAGCCCGTTCCTGATGGGTGCAACACAGTGACAGCGACTCCATGGATCGTCTCCGTGGTCGTGAGAAACCTATCCCAGGCCGTCCACGCAAAGTCATGGACATCGCCTTGAACGTAGCGAAGCTGTTGTCGTCCTGCACTGCGGCTCGAGTCGACCAAGACGCCGGTGGCACCTACGACAAAGCCCTCGGGAACATCCAGGGTGACGTCGTAGTTTCCATAGTCGGCATAGAACTCGGCGAGCTTGTGGAACGGGAAGTGAGCCCAGTGTCCGTCGGGCTCGAGACGCGCGAGCTTGGGAAACCACTGGCCAACCATGTGGAACGATCCAGCGTAGCCTGTGCGGGCAACCACGGAGGGGAGCTTGCTTTCCCAGGCCATTTCGAGATCGAGACTGTCGCCAGGACGGACCGATTGGGGAAGTGGTACCCGCACGTCCGTCTCGTCTTCGTCGTTGGGACGTCGCAGCTCGGCGTGCTCCCAGAGATTATGGGTGGAGCCCGATACGGCGAACTTGGTGACGGTGATGTGGCCGCGATCGCCTGGGGTGACGTCGGAGCGAAAGCTGACGGGCTCACGGAGGAAGACGGACTGTTGGTTTTTGAAGGCGTTGAGGTAGAGATGAACCCATAGCTCGCGGATTTCGACGGGACTCGTGTTGGTCCAGTGGAGGGTCCCGGTGCCGCGGACGATGTGCTGACTTGCGTCGAGCTGGGCGCGGAGGGTGTAGCTAGCGACCGCTTGGGCATGGTCGGCCGGGAGCGGCTCGAACGCCGTCGAGGCGGGCGGGGCGGGAACGAGGCATGATGCAGCGAAGAGGAACGGGACAAGAAGGCGCCGAAACATTCGCCGCATCTTTACATGAAGGGCATTCATGCCGTCGAGAACATCGGACTGGTGGAGCTGGCTTTCGACGACGCGGTCAGCTTCGAGGTGCCGAGAGCGCTGCACGAGGTCTTGGAAGTGGCATCGGCGGACTGTCGTCCGCAAGCACGATGTTCAGCTCCAGCACATCGAAGCCATGGTTTCTCTCGAGGTTGACCGAGACGCGGTCCAGGTCGACCTTTTCGTACTTCGAGATCACCTCGAGCAACTCCTGTTTGAGGCGCGCCAGGTAGTCGGGAGTCCCGCTGGTGACCGCGCGTTCTCGTGTGACGATAATCTGCAGCCGATCTTTTGCCATGGAGGCGCTCGTCGGCTCGGAGCGCCGAAAGAAATCGAATAACGCCATGGTCCTACCCCGCATAGGCGGTCGGCTCTCCAAAAAGCCGGCTGAAGAAACCTCGCTTGGGAACGTCGAGAAAACGCTGCGGTCGTTCCTCGCCCACAAAGCGTGCAACCACGTCCAGGTACGCCTGCGCAGCGTCGGCCGTCGGATCCAAGATCACCGGAGTCCCCAGGTTCGACGCCTGAAGCACCGCTTTGGATTCTGGTATCACCCCAAGGAGCGGAATCCCCAAAAGCTCGAGTACGTCGGCATACCCAAGCATCTCGCCCTTCGCGACACGCCCAGGAGCATAACGCGTGAGCAGAAGATGCGTCTTGACCCGTTCGCCGGTCTCCACTTTCCTTGTTTTCGCGTCCAGCAGGCCGAGCACCCGATCGGAATCCCGCACTGACGACACCTCGGGATTGGTCACCACGATGGCTTCATCAGCAAAGTACATGGCCATGAGCGCACCACGTTCGATCCCTGCCGGGGAGTCACAAATGATGTAATCGAACTGGGCGGCTCGGAAGTCCTCGATCACCCGGCCGACCCCCTCGACGTCGAGCGCGTCCTTGTCGCGCGTCTGCGACGCAGGGAGAATGAACAGGTTTTCGACCCGCTTGTCGCGGATCACGGCCTGCCGAAGGCTTGCCTCTTTTTTGATGACGTTCACGAAGTCGTAGACCACGCGACGTTCGCAGCCCATCACCAGGTCAAGGTTGCGTAACCCCACATCGAAGTCGATGGCCACCGTACGGTACCCAAGCAACGCAAGGCCCGTGGCGACGTTCGCCGACGTCGTCGTCTTGCCAACTCCGCCTTTCCCCGAGGTAACGACAATCACCTTTGACACGTGCAGCCTCCTACAATCAACGTGCGACCGCAATAGACGCACATGGCACTCCAACAGCTCAATGCAACACCGCAACGACCCGCCGTCGCTCTCAGGCCCCTTACGAGAAGCCCGGCCGCCGGTACAAATTCTCGACACGCTTTTTTTTCAAGACGTACAAACGACGCCGATGCCGCTTCCGTTTGCTCCGCTCGTTGGGTTCTTGGTCGGAATTGCGCTTGCCTTCGCCGCGGCGTCGGAGGTGGCGCGTGACGATGGCCCGATGGTCATGTCGCGTCCCTTCGGCCTCACGGTGGCCTTTGCGATGCTCATTCACACCCCCGTGGTGGGATACTTCGTCGCGTTTCACGGAGACTGGGCCTACCTCTACGTGGTCCCCTGGCACCGGGTGCCGTCCGCTCTCGACCTTACTTTTGTTTTGCTTGGAGCGGCGGCAACGGTCGCAGGGCAAAGTGCGGCCTATCCTTTTGTACGGAAGCGTCGGCTTGGCGCGTTGGTGGGGTTGGCGGCGGGGCCGTTGGCGCTGCTCGTAGCGCTTGCAACGCTGTTCTCGCGGCAGCTTGGTACGAGCGCAAACTTTGCCCAGTTTCATGGAGGCTTCGGCGTGGAGCCCATAGCAGCAAGCACGCTGGGTCGAGGGGTGCTCTGGATGGCGTGTGTGTATGCAGCAGGGCTCGCGTGGTGTGTCCGGGCGATGTGGCGGCTCGAGTCCGATCGCGACGTGCGCGAGCGCGGACTGTAAGCGTGGTATTGCCCCTAGCCTCCAGTGAACCTCAAACTACCTCGTATCGACGCCCGTGTTCGGGTCTGCGCAATCTTCGGCCATCCGGTCGGCCACTCCCTGTCGCCGGTCCTCCACAACGCTGGCTTTGAAGCCCTCGACCTCCCCTTTGTCTATGTCGCCCACGACATCGCCCCAGGCTCCCTCTCCGACGCCATCCGCGCGGCCCGCACCCTCGCTTACCGCGGGCTCAGCATCACCATCCCGCACAAGATGGCAGCTATGAGCTGCGTGGACCAAATCGACGAGACCGCCCGCGCCATCGGCTGCATCAACACCATCGTCAACGACAACGGCCACCTCAAAGCAACCAACTCCGATGGCCTCGGTGCCTTGCGTGCCCTCGAAACCGCGGGAGTCTCCCCAAAGGGACTCAACGTCGTAGTCCTCGGTTCCGGCGGCGCCGCCCGCGCCATCGTGATGACCCTCGCCATGCATGCCCCCCCAGCCCGTCTCGCCGTGATTGGCGTCGATGTGTCTGAGCGCGCCAAACTGGTGGCCGACGCGTGTGACAAAGCCAACGTCGTGGAAAGCGACCTGTCGTCGCTCGCTACCGAGCTTTCCAGCGCCGACCTGCTGCTGCACACGACCCCCGTTGGCATGCATCCAAAAGAAGACAACACGTTGGTCTTGCCCGAGCTGCTGCATCCTGGGCTTACCGTGTTCGACGCTGTATACAATCCGCGCCGCACGCGTCTTCTTCGCGACGCTGCGCAACGAGGCTGCCGCGTCATCGAGGGGCTCGAGATGTTCCTTGGGCAAGCGTCCGTGCAGTTCGAGCTGTGGACCGGTGTGCCCGCCCCCACCCAAGTGTTCCGAGCGGTGGTGGAAGCGTCTCTCTGACTCTGACTGAGGCTTCCTGTCTACACCAGCGCCGTCAGCATCGCATTGTAGGGCGCTGGAACCCCGAGCCAAAGCTCGAAGGCCAGCGCCCCCTGACGTGCCAACATCCCGACGCCGTTGGTGGCTCGGATTCCATGGCTCCGTGCAACACGCACAAAGGAAGTCTCCGTCGGGCTGTACACCACGTCGAGCACCGCTGCCCTGGGAGGAAGGGCCTCCCACGTCACTACGCCAGCTACCGCCTCCCCTCCGATACCCGCCCCCATGCCGGCCATGCCCGCGCGGGTCCCTTGCACTACGAACGACACATGCTCGTCGGTGGAAGGGATCGCCCGCCAGGGCTCGTGCACCACCTCGACACGGACTGCCGCTTGCTCAAGGCGCAGGCTCATCTCGCGCTGGAAAGCCGCCCCTGCACCGACGCTGGCGAACGCCCTGGCCCGCACGAAAATCCGACGAACTCCAAGCTCCAAGGCTAGCGCCACCACCGCCGAACGTGCCGCACCGCCGGTCCCCAGCACCAACGCGTCGCGCTCTCCACATGTCCGCACAAGATCGGGGGCCAGCCGGGTCAGCTCCTCGGCAAGTGCCGGAGCCGCCGTATTGTAGGCGACAAGAGTCCCATCCTCGTGCGCCACCAGCGTGTTGGCCACCGCACCAAAGGCCGCACTCCGATCCACCGCGTCGACCAACTCGAGAATGCGCGTCTTGTGCGGCACCGTCAGGTTGAACCCGTCGTAAACGCCGTCCCGAAGCTCGCGTATGTAACGAGGAAGCTCACCGGGCGTCGCCCGAATGGCCCGGTACGTGTGCGGCATCCCAAGCGCCCGGTACGCAGCCCTATGCACCGCCGGACTCAACGCCTGGCCGACCGGATCGCCAAGGAGCGCAAACCGCCGTGGCTTCATCAGAGGTCTTCCACCGCAAGGACCTGAGCTTCAATGCGCGCCGTCGCGACACGCACCACGAAAACATCGCCAGGCGAGAGGTCCTGACGGGCGCGGATCGCGATGCCGTCTTGACGGGTCGCGATCGCGTAGCCGCGTCCGAGCACCTTCAAAGGACTCAAGACATCCAGACGCGCGGCGAGCGCCCCCAAGCGCGCGCGACGACGCTCGAGAGCCGAGGTCATCAGCGCTTCGATGCGCTCCGAAAGGCGTCGCAGGATCGCTCGCTCGCGAAGAATGCTTGCCTGCGGATGCAAGTACGCGAGACGCTGCTCGAGATGCGCGAGCAGTCCACGCCGCCGGGTCAACGCCCGCTGCGTCGCAGCCTCGAGTCGCGCCATCCGGTCATCGAGGCGCTGCTGCTGAAACGCCACGACAAGCCTCGGGTCCGCCAATCGTCCAGCCAGCAAGGCAACCTTGGCATCGGCCTTCGCAACGCACGCTTTTGCGGCCCGCTCGAGACGCACTCGAAGCTGCAGAAGCGCCTGGACCCGCGCACGCGCGTCGGGGATCACCATCTCGGCGGCGTGCGAAGGAGTCGCCGCGCGGGCATCGGCCGCGAAGTCCGTGAGGGTACTGTCCGTCTCATGCCCCACCGCGCTCACGACGGGGACGGGACACGCAGCCACCGCACGTACCAGTTCCTCGTCGTTGAAGGGCAAGAGGTCGTCCGAAGAGCCTCCGCCTCGTCCCAAGATGATGACATCGACGCCGCGCACCTTGGAGATCTTGACCAGTGCCTCGCGAATGGACCGAGCCGCATCGGCCCCCTGCACCACCGCGGGCGACAGCAGGATGCGTGCACCGCCGCGACGGAAGGCCACGCGGATCACGTCGTGGATCACCGCTCCGGTGGGGCTGGTCACGACTCCGACGATGCGAGGGTCGGAAGGGAGCGGACGTTTGCGTTCGGCGGCAAACAACCCCTCGGCCTCGAGTTTCGCTTTGAGACGCGCCAAGGCTTCGAGCAGCGAGCCGCGTCCTGCCGGTTCGGCGCGATCGGCGCTGAACTGAAGCCGTCCCCGCGGCGCCCAGAACGATGGACGGCCCCGGAGACGAATCCGCGCACCATCCCGAAGCAGCCCCTGAACCCGAGGAGTCAGATTCGCACGGTAGAAAACGACATCGACGGACGCCTCCTCGGACTCATCTTTCAATACGAAGTACAGGTGGCCGCTTGGGGCAGGACGAGCGCTCGTGACCTCTCCCTGCACCCACACCGGCGTCGCAAAGAGGCCGTCGATGGCTCGACGAAATAGACGCGCCAGCTCCCCCACCGAGAGCGGCCGAGAGACATCGGGGGGAGGCAAATTCACGGCTTCCTCCTAAACCAAACCCGTCTCGAAAACCGTAGGTCCGAACCGCCGCTTTCCGCGCAGACCTCGCCCCCCAACCCCCCTCTCCCTCGACATCCTCCTTGCCCATTTGGGCAAGGACGATCGTCTTCGAGCGAGGGGGGCTCGGAACCGCGGTACATGTGGCTCTCCTCCC
>CAITRH010000691.1 GCA_903894755.1 uncultured delta proteobacterium | reverse complement strand
GCGACGAGGCGATCGGGCCACGGGTCAGCAGCTTCTCGAGTATCTGCGTGAGCTCGAGGAAATCGCGGCGCCAGAGAAGATCATCGATCGAACGCCGGTGGCCTGCCTCACGCGCGAGTTCGAAGAGTTCCTCAACGCCGAGCGAGGCCTTGCGTCCTCAACGGTGTACTTCTACTCGCACACCGTACGGGGTTTCCTCAAGGATCGGTTCGAAGGCAAGGCGCTGCAATTGGAGAGGTTGCGGCCACAGGACTTGCACGGCTTCATTCTTCGCGAGATCCAGCGTGTGAGTCGCAGCCACGGCAAGGGAGCCATCACCGCGCTGCGCTCGTTCCTGCGCTTCTTGCTGCAGCGCGGCGCCATCCAGAGCGACTTGGCGCGCACGCTGCCCGGGGTGGCGACCTGGAGGCTGTCACATTTGCCCAAGACGCTGCCTCCCGAGCAGGTCGAGCAATTGCTCGCGAGCTGTGATCGCAGCACACCGACGGGCAATCGCGACTACGCGATCCTGCTGCTGCTGGCCCGGCTCGGGCTGCGTGGTGGCGAGGTGCTGGCCATGACCTTGGAGGATCTGGACTGGGAGCGCAGCGAGATCGTCGTGCGGGGCAAAGGCCAGCGGCTGGAGCGCTTGCCGCTGTCCGCCGAAGTCGGCGCGGCGTTGGCTTGCTATCTACGTGATGTCCGACCCGCGCGCCCGACGCGTCGCGTGTTCCTCCGGATGAATGCGCCGCTGGAGGGTCTTGCCGGCCCAAGTGCCATCAGCTGCATTGTTCGGCGGGCGCTCCGACGCGCCGGGCTGAACCCCGAGCTCAAGGGAGCTCATTTGTTGCGGCACTCTCTTGCCACGGATCTGCTTCGCCGCGGCGCGTCCCTGGGCGAGATCGGTCAACTGCTGCGTCACCAACAGCAGACGACCACACAGATCTACGCCAAGGTGGACATCGCGGCCCTGCGCGGCATCGCACTGCCGTGGCCCGGAGGTGCGTCATGAGCAAACTGCAAGCCGCACTCGACAATTATCTCGCCGTGCATCGCGCCCTCGGCTACAAGCTGCGCCTATCCGGCCGCCTCCTGCAGCGCTTCGTCGACTTCGCCGATCGCCAAGGCGCTGCCTACATCACCTCCGAGCTCGCGTTGGCTTGGGCGACGCAGCCCGCCGCCGCGCAGCCGGCCCAGTGGGCCAATCGCCTGGGGATGGTGCGTCGCTTCGCGCTGTACTGCAGCGCGAACGATCCTCGCACCACCGTGCCGCCGCAGGACTTGCTTCCCCACCGGTACCACCGCCCGGCCCCGTACCTCTATCGAGACGAGGAGATCACGCGGCTGCTCAAGGCTGCCGGGCGCCTGCCGTCCGCCTCCGGTCTGCGGCCTCATACATTCACGACGCTCTTCGGCCTGTACGTGGTCACCGGACTGCGGGCCAACGAGCCCTTGCGACTCGACCGCGACGACGTCGATCTCGTCAACGGAGTGCTGACCATTCGCGACACGAAGTTTGGCAAATCGCGCTACGTGCCGCTACACGCCTCCACGCAACGCGCGTTGGAGCGCTACGCCGCACGCCGGGACCGAACATGCCCCAACCTGCAAACGCCGAGCTTCTTCGTTTCGGACCGCGGAACCCGGCTGACGGAGTGGTGCGTGCGGTGGACCTTCGTCAAGTTGTCGCACGAGATCGGCTTGCGCGCCGAGGGCGACTCGCGAGGACCCCGCCTGCACGATCTACGCCATCGACTGGCCATCAATACGTTGCTCAGGTGGTATCAACACGGCGTCGACGTCGAGCGGCACCTGCCGGAGTTGTCGACCTACCTCGGGCACGCGCACGTCACCGATACGTACTGGTATCTGACCGCGACACCCAAGCTGCTGCACTACGCGCTGAGGCAGGTGGAGCGCTCCAAGCAAGAGCAACGGCCATGAACGCCCTCAGCACGTTGCCCGCGCTCATGCAGACGTTCTTCATGGATCGGCTAATGCAGCAGCGCAAGGCGAGCCCGCATACCATCGCGAGCTACCGCGACACCTTCCGCCTGCTCCTTCAATATGCGCAACAGCGCCTGGGCAAGGCCCCCTCGAGCCTCACGGTACCCGACCTCGACACGCCGCTGCTGGCGGCGTTCCTTGAGCACATCGAGCACGAGCGCAAGAACAGCGCCCGCAGTCGCAACGTGCGACTGGCTGCGATCCACTCCTTCTTCCGCTACGTGGCGCTGCATGCGCCGGAGCACAGCGCGGTGGCGCAGCGCGTACTGGCCATGCCGAGCAAGCGATATCTGCGCTGTCCTGTCGGCTTTCTGACGTCGGTCGAAGTCGACGCGCTGCTCGCTGCTCCCGACCTCACGACCTGGTCGGGGCGCCGTGACCGGGCTCTTCTCACGCTGGCTGTCCAGACGGGTTTGCGGGCGGCGGAACTCACTGGCCTTCGCTGCGAGGACATCATGTTCGGCTCGGGCGCGCACGTGCGATGTGAGGGCAAGGGCCGCAAGAGTCGTTGCACACCGCTGCGTAAGGAAACCGTCGTCGTGTTGCGCAATTGGTTGCGGGAGCGCCAAGGCGAGCCTGGCGAGCCGGCATTCCCCACCACACGTGGAACCGCGTTGAGCCACGATGCTCTGCAATACATGCTCGACAAGCATCTCCCCGCTGCGCGTCGGCAATGCCCGTCGCTCGCACCCAAGCGAGTGACTCCCCACGTGCTTCGACACAGCCTGGCGATGGACCTGCTTCACCACGGCGCCAGCCAGGCCGTGATCGCGCTGTGGCTCGGGCACGAATCACCGGAGACCACTTCCATCTATTAGGCACAGTAAGTTGTTATGTGCAGTAGCAGGCCCGACTCTTTGTTGGCAAAGGAAACCAGCCGCTTGGTACTCAACATAATATTTGGGGCGGGGATGTGGAGGCCCACGGTTAGCAAACGGCATGCGTGATCTTC
>CAITRH010000690.1 GCA_903894755.1 uncultured delta proteobacterium | reverse complement strand
CTGGGTCGCGGGTGGCGCGGGCTCGGCTGCTATCATGGAGTAGGGCCGCAGCGAAACGGACCGTGGCCGGCTTTTCTGTGTTGCCATCGGGCCCTGTTCGGGCGCACCGTGTATTTCTCATGCCTACACCTGTCGCTTCCATCACCACCCAGACGGCCACTCCCGACGACGACGGGGGAGTGTTGATCCGCACCTACGCCGACGCGTTGCCGGCGCTCACCCCGGCCCAGAGGCAGGCGTTCGACCGCCAGTGCTCTGCGGCCAAAGCTGACGATTGGGGGACTCGCACCAAGGCCCTCAATGTCCTGCACGACGCCGAGCGTTTTGCTCGCATCATCCACGACGCCCTCGCGGCCCCCCGCGGCGGGCTCGGCTACACCACCGCGCGTTTCCTCTACTTTCTCGAAGGCATCCTCACGCTCCGCGGCGCCATCGAGGTCGACCGCGGCAAGGGACGCACCGTCGGCACGGCACAAGTGAGCATCGGCAAAGCCCACGAGGACGCGTTGCTCGGGCGCGAGCTGTTGATCGAGCGGCTCAGCGCGTTCGCCGAGGGGGACGAGGTCCGGGTTCAGCAGATCGCCGACGCCGCCGGCACCTCCAAAGACGACGATGCGTTGCTGCGATCGCTCAAGGCGTTGGTCGACTGCACCAAGGACTGCATGGCCAGCAGCGATGCGGTCGATCAGGCCCTGGCCGAATCGGTGGGCCTGAATCCTGCGCTCGTGGCGGATATCGAGGCGCGGCGTGCGGTCCTCTCCGAGGCGCGCAGCGCGGCGCTAGGCGAGGGGCCGAAGATGCGGCAGCTCGATAGTGCCGCGACCAATCGCATCGAGGGCCGGGTGCTGTTCGAGATGCGGTATGCGATGCGTCTTTTCGATGGCGCGCACGGCCGCGATGCGCTCTCTCCGCGCCTGATCCCCGCGACGGGGACACGTCAGGTGTTGGCACGTTCCCGCCCCAAGAAAGCAGAGGCACAAGTACCGGCCCAGCCGTCGCCTCCGGCAGGTGGGCAGCCGGCGACGCAGCCAGCGACGCAGCCCGGGCAGTTGCCTCGGTAAGACGGTGGGGGCCTTACGTGGCCTCTGGGTCGACGAGCCATTGGGCGAGCTGGGCTGCGTCCAGGTTGAGGACCACGGCGCCTAGACGATCGGGGCCAAGGGAATCAAGGCGGACACGGAGGGTCGCGTGTTCCTGCTCCGTGAGCTCCCGCCCCAGCCGCTGCGCGTAAAGGCGGGTGTGCTCTTCGGCGCGTCCTTTAGCAAGCCCTTCGGCAAGCCACTTGGCGCGTTCTTCTGCGAACATCTTTTTCTTCCACTTCCGGTAACCCCGGCTCTCCGGTAATTCGGCTTCTCTCACGAGCAACTCCTCGAAAAAGGCCAGCATCTTGGTGCTGAACATCTGAAATATCGCACGGCGCCGTCCGACGCGCAAAGCCCCCTGGAGCTTCTCCGTACGACCTACCGCCGTCCTCGCGATGGACAGGGCCCGAGGACCAAAGCGCTTCTGGACCGCCCACGTTGCCAAGACCGCCAGGTCCACGTCCTCGCATGCCACCAGCCGCTCGGCAAAAGCCAAGTCGATGTGAAGCACGCGGGGCACCAGAGAAAAGCTCGAACCCAGCGGTCCCTTCTCGCAGGCAACCTTGGTGGCCCAGCGTGCAACCCGTCGGGACGCAGTCAGCACAACGATGTCTCCCATGGCTCCGTGCTGCTGAAGCAGCGCCGCCGCAAGGAGTGGCCAGATGCGTCGCTTGTCCGGGTCCACTGCGTGCTGCAGTTCCAGCACAAGCCACGGAATTTCCTTGGAGCGCAAGACAAGGTCTGGGTTGATGCCAGCGACGTCGGCAAAACGGACCGCGGTATTGACTACGAAGAGCTCACTTGGGCGCGTGAGCCCCGCAAGGGCCAAGAGCTCGGCGAGTAGCTCTGGGCGCTCCTGGACAAGAAGCAGAGGAACTTCGTGGCGGGCTCCCGGCATGAGCACGCTGTCTATCATGGACTCAGGGGGCGCGATGGGCTTATCCCGACGACGGCGCTTCCAGGAAGGAGGGGCCGTGCCGTGGTGTGTGCGGGCGGGTCCGCGGGGCGGGCGGTTGGGTCCGCGGGTGTGTGCGGGCGGGGCCGCGGTACGGGCGGTTGGGTCCGCGGGTGTGTGCGGTTGGTTTCGCGGGGCGGGCGCCCGGTACCGCGGGGCGGGCGGCCGGTTCCGCGGTGCGGGCGGTTGGGTCCGCAGGGCGGGCGGCCGGGTTCCGCGGTGCGGGCGGTTGGGTCCGCGGGTGTGTGCGGGCGGGTCCGCGGGGCGGGCCGCGCATTCGGCAAGTTGTGCACCTTTTGCACAACGGATCCCGAGGTCGGTACTTGAAGTTGCTTTGTTGCACAATGGCCAAGTGGTCCCCTAGTGGTCCCCTGCCCATTTCTCGAGGTTTCCAGGGTATGGCCTCGCAAAACGTATGCAACGACGTACGGCACGTTCGGACAAACCTATCCTACCTTGGTCTACCTATTTGCAACCCTTTGCTTGAACGACGCTTGACTTGCTCAGCGTTCTGCCGTTTGATGCGAGCGGTAATCGGCTCCGGTTACTGGACTTTTCTCCCCGAGGGGACTACTATGCCTCGCCTCGCCTCGCCTCGCCTCGCCTCGCCTCGCCGTTAGTCTAATCTGCGCGTGCGCGCGTACGGGGGCGCTCCTCGATGGCACCGAGGGGGGCCGCGCTGAGACAGGGCTCGCATCGGGCTGCGGAGGCTCGCGACGGACCGACCTGGCGCTGCGCATGATGGCCCCGAACGGTCCCGGGTCAGTCCGGGGACTGTGGGATCCTGGAGCGTCGATGCACAAGACAAGCAGAACGCGGGCTCTGGAGGGGCCGCGGGGATGGTTCCGCAATGGCTGCGTGGTTGGACGCCGTTGCATCACTGGAAGGCGAGGCGCAAGGACATGATGAGGAACATTCCGTCGTCCAGTCCGCCTTGCGGTGCGGATGAGACCTGCGATGGTGCCGGACGTTGCACAGCGTACGCAGCTTCTGGAACGCAGTGCGGCGGCGACATATGCGACCAGAACTCGGCAGTCAAGAGAGCGTGCGACGGCTTTGGCGTGTGCAAGTCCGACGCGAGGAGCTGCGGCGCGTACGCATGCAGCGGGGCCGTGGGAACCTGCACAACGAGGTGCACATCGTCGGCCGACTGCGCGGCAGGGGCGACCTGCGACACGGGCAAGGGAGAGTGCGCTTTCCAAGACACGACCTGCGCCACTGCCTTTAGCGTGCGCAATCCAGACGGCACGGAAGCGACGTGCAACGGCTACCGCTGCTTGGGCGGCGCCTGCCAACAACAATGCGCCAACGCGGGAGACTGCGCGGACGCGTTCGCATGCCAGGGAGGTCGGTGCGTGCGTGTATACGACGCGGCGGCAGGAGGCGACGGTTCGAGCGGCGGGCCCGAAGTGGATGCCTCAGGTAGCGGCCAAGGGCCAGGGGGCGGGTCGCAGGACGCGGGGGGAAGCGGACCGGTGAGCTCGAAGAGCGGGTGTTCTGTGGGCGGGACGGACCGCAGCGGTGGGGTCGCCATGGGTTGGATAGGGATCGCGGCGCTCGTCTGTGGGGGCTCTCGGTTCCGTAGAAGGGCAGTGCGTTCAAATGCAAAACCGAGTGACACGGATGGAGGGTTGCGATGAGGTTCGAAGGGTTTCTTCGTTGCGTCTGGCAGTTCGCTCATAGGGCGTGGTCAGCTGTCGCACTTATATTTCTCGTGTTCTTCTGTCTGATGTGTGGCACGCGTGACACCAATTCAGGCGCACAGGGCTCCTTAATGGACGCCAGCATTGCACCGAACCGGAACGCACTGATTGCACACGTCTCAACGCGCCAAGCCGAAGGCCGAGCGGACGCCTCGTACCATGTGCGGACCTCGTCACAGGGGCTCGTCGCCTTGAACCCAGCCCACCGCTTCAGTACGACGTTCCACGCTGGCGGCTTCGACGTTGCGAGCGATGCGGGAGGATGGCATGCCCTATTGACGACTCAGGCCATTCGCTGCGGTACGACAAGAGTGACCGTGGAGGCAGGCGCGCCGCTCGACGTGCCCGGGGAGCCCAATCGCGTGCGGGTCGAGCGTCACGCGGGCAGCCACCGGTTCGAGGAGTGGGCCTTGAATGGTCCTCTTGGCGTCGAGCAGGGATTCACCTTTGCGGAAGATCCTTGCGAAGGATATTCCTCGGAACTCGTTGTGGACGTTGGTGTGGAGGGCATGACACCTGTTGTTCAGCGTCAGGACGTGGAGCTTCGTGACGAGAAGGGCGTCGTTCGAGCCACCTACGGCGGGTTGTACGCAGTGGACGCCTCTGGGGCGGAGCTCGATGCGCGACTGAGCGTGGGGGAAAGAGCCATTGCGCTGCATGTCAACACAGCGGGGGCAAAATGGCCGGTCACTATCGACCCGCTGGTTGCCACGCAGGAGAAGCTAGTCGAGCTCAGTACCACGGACGAAGCCTGGGACTATGCTCACTCCCTGGCAGTGGACGGCGACATCGTAATTGTTGGGGCTCCGGGATTCACCAAGCCAGGCGTCGGTGCGATGACTGGCGCCGCTTATGTGTATACCAATACATGGACTAACACCTTCCAGCCATCCTTCGAGGCAAGGCTCGGTGCAGCCGATCTGCCGCTATCGGGCCACTTCGGCTGGTCCGTAGCCGTGAGCGGGAACACCGCACTCGTGGGATCGGACAGGGCGGTGTACATCTTCGTGCGGACTGGCACCTCCTACCCGTTTGTATGGGCCCAGCAGGCAAAGCTGCCTAGCAGTGCCCGAGTTGAATCGCTCTCGCTGAGCGGGGATACGGCCGTCGTAGGGACCTACGACGGCACCGCATCTGTTTATGTCCGGTCTGGTACGTCTTGGTCGTTACAACAGACACTCCTCGCCACTTCATCGGCACGGATCAACGGATTTGGCTCCTCCGTCTCCGTGAGCGGCAACATCGCCGTGGTGGGCGCACCCAACACGAGTTTCATCGGCTCTGCGGACACTCGAGGGACAGCCTATGTCTTCGTTCGCACCGGTACGACGTGGTCACTGCAAGCCGAATTGAAGGCAAGCGACGGTGCCGGAAATGCCAGATTTGGCTTCTCCGTGTCGGTAAGTGGCTCAACGATTTTCGCAGGTGCCCCCTTCATGGACAACATGTGGGGCACAGCCGTTGGAGCTGCCTATGTTTTCTCCCAAAGCGGTGCGACATGGTCGCAGCAGCCAGCATTTTATGGTGAGTCGGCGAACGACCAACTCGGCACATCGGTTGCAGTCTCGGGAGATCGAGCCCTCGTGGGCGTACCTGGTTCTTTCTTCTACACGACTTCGGTGAAGACAGGCAAAGTACTGAACTTCGCGCGGTCTGGCGGCACATGGTCTCCGGGCTCCGGAGTCGGCCCCTATTCGGAGGGGGTTGCCGGCCAAGGTTACGGAACCGTCGTCGCCATTAGTGGAACGGTTGGGGTGACGTCAGCCACAAGTCCGGCGATGGGCTACGCGATGCGCTGGACGGGGACGAGGTGGGAAGCAATACCGAGCTTTGTCCCTTATGGCGACAACGCCGGCACCTCGGTCGCGATTCGCGGTGACACGTTGCTGGTTGGCGCTCCACGGGCCAGCACTGGGACGAAATCGACCCCGGTGATTGACTACCAGGGGGCCGTACAGGTGTTCACTCGCAGTGGAACCTACTGGAGCCCACAAACGATGCTCGTGGCCAACGATGCCACTCACGACGATGCTTTCGGAACCGTCGTTTCGCTGAGCGCCAATACCGCCATCGTGGGTACGCGCCGGGAGAAGGCGTATGTCTTTGTCCGAAACGGCACCACGTGGAGCCAGCAGGCCATATTGCTGCCGGCCGATCCCGCGCTCTATCTTCATTTCGGAGTGTCCGTCTCCGTCGACGGCGACACGGCGATTGTCGGAACGTACTCCCAGGGATCCGCGCCGTGCGCCGCGTATGTCTTCGTCCGAACGGGATCTGTCTGGGCTCAGCAACAAAAGATCGTTCCGACGGATGGATCGGCCGCTTCGCTCTGCCTTTTCGGTGGCGCCGTAGCGGTCGCTGGAAATACGGCGCTCATCGGCTCCGAATACGGTTCGTCCGGCGGTCGCGGGTCCGTGTACATGTTCGTCCGCTCCGGGACCACGTGGACGCAGCAGGCTCGCTTCGACAATCCGGACACATCTGGCTACCTGGGCACCTCCGTCGCGTTGGACGGGGACACAGCGGTCGCTACGAATGGAGTTGCAAACGTCTACGTCTACCGACGAGCGGGCACGACATGGACCTTGGAACACAACATCACAGCCGGGAGCGAAGTCGCTCTCCGCGGAGAAACGCTTGTTGTCTCGAGGACCCTATTCGTGCGGGCTGGGACTACATGGAGTCAGCAAGCGACGTTTACGGGGGCGGACACGGTGGACACCGACAACTTCGGAAGTTCCGTCGCGCTGGATGACCACAGCGTGGTCATTGGCGCGCCTGGTGCCACCGTACGCGGGACACTGGGAAATGGCGCGGCCTACGTGTTCACGTTGACCGGCATCGCTGGCGACGCTTGCTCGGACTCGACCAAGTGCGCCACGACCTACAGCTGTGTGGAGGGCTTCTGCTGCACGACGGCGTGCTCTGGCCCATGTGACGTGTGCTCCACCGCCTTGGGCGCAACGGCAAACGGCATTTGCACTCCGCTCCCCGCAGGCGCAGCGGGGTCCCCGGCATGCGCTGGAGGGATGTTCTGTGACGGAAAGAGCGGAGCCTGTCCAAGTGGTTGCGCCTCTGATGCTTCGTGTCCATCCAATCAATACTGCGACCGGGGGGGGACCTGCGCGGACCGGAAGCCGGCTGGCAGCGGCTGCGACCTTCAGGCAGATTGTAAGACGCCAGGCAATTGCCTTGAGTGTCAGAGCACTTATTGCGTCGACGGGTATTGCTGCAACTCGACCTGTGCCGGTCAATGCAAAAGCTGCGACTCCTCCAAAACGCAGCGTGGCGTTTCCGGAGTCTGCGACGACGTGAAGTCCGGACTCGACCCACGGGAGGTCTGCTCACCCGGTGCCGAGTGCGGCCCACCCGGCGTATGTGATGGAGCCGGACAGTGCATGGCATATGCTCCGTCGACAACCCTGTGCGGGACGCAGCAATGCGTGGGAGCTGCATCCGGAAGGGGACATTGCGAATCAGGAACCTGTATGCCACCCACATCTCCTCAAGCGTGCGGAAGCAACCTCTTGTGCAACCCTGCCACGGGTTTCTGTTTCACGAGCTGCTCCAAGACCGCAGATTGCTTGGGCACTTACTATTGTGACACAGGGCGTGGTCAATGCATCGCCCAGTCCGCGGATGGCCAACCATGCGACTCCGCCAGTCAGTGTCCTCATGGTAACTGCGTGGACGAAGGAGGAGGTGTCAAACTCTGCTGCAACCAGGCATGTACGTCAGACTGTATGAGCTGCCAGGGGAGCCTTACCGGTCAATCGAATGGCGCTTGCACGAACATCAAGGTGGGCTTTGCGAAGATGAACAGCTCCTGCAAGCCATCTGGCCATTCCATATGCGGGGTCGACGGCAAGTGTGACGGGAACGGTAGCTGCGGGCACTACGGCTCCCGAGGAACGAGCTGTGGAGGCGCTGTCTGCAGTGGTGACTCAGTGGCAGGGCAAATCTGCGACGGCGCTGGACTCTGCCAAGCGTCGGGATCGGCCAGCTGCTCCCCGTTTGGCTGCGCCAACGGCACATGCCGCACGACGTGCTCCGTGTCCACGGAATGCGCCAGCGGGTACGTGTGCACGGGTGGGACCTGCACCGGCAAACGCGCCAACGGAGAAGCCTGTTCAGGGACCGATCAGTGCACTTCGGGAAACTGCGTGGAAGGCTTCTGTTGCGATGGACCTTGCACCTCCAAGTGCCAAAGCTGCATGGGGGCCAACACGGTCTCGGGCCAAAACGGCAAGTGCGACGCGGTCAGCAAGGGGAGAATCGACCCGAAGGGGCAGTGCGCGTCCAGTCCGCCCTGCGGTGCGGACGAGACCTGCGATGGAGCCGGACGTTGCACAGCGTACGCTGCTTCAGGAACGCAGTGCGGCGGCGACACATGCGACCAGAACTCGGCTATCAAGAAAGCGTGCGACGGCTTTGGCCTGTGCAAGTCCGACGCGAGGAGCTGCGGAGCGTACGCATGCAGCAGCGCCATGGGAACCTGCGCAACGAGGTGCACTGCATCGGGCGACTGCGCGGCAGGGGCAACCTGCGACACGGGCAAGGGGGAGTGCGCGTTCCAAGACATGACCTGCTCCACCGCCTTTAGCGTGCGCAATCCAGACGGCACGGAAGAGTCGTGCAACGGCTACCGCTGCGTGGGCGGCGCCTGTCAGCAACAATGCGCCTATGTGGGCGACTGCGCGGACGCGTATGGTTGCCAGGGAGGCCGGTGCGTGCGTGTGTACGACGCAGCGGCAGGCGACGGTTCGAGCGGGGGGACCGAAGTGGATGCCTCAGGGGGCGGGTCGCTGGACCCAGGTGGAAACGGTACAGTGAGCTCGAAGAGCGGGTGTTCGGTCAGCAGCGGCCCAGGAAATCTTGGCGGCGAACTTGGATGGATTGCCCTCGGCCTGGCGTCGGCCTGTGCGGGGCTGCGCAGACGACCCGCCTTGAGCCAGCGCAGAGGAAAGAAACGAAAACTATGAAGGCTTTGTCCAAAGTGGAGCAGCATATGACAACAGCATGTCGACCACGTGCCATGTATCACGGGGCGCGCCTGCGCATCGTAGGGCTGGTGGTGCTGGGGATACTCCCCTTACTTTCCATTGCCACAGATGTTCGGGCGCTCGGAGTTCTCCAGATTGCGACGGACCGCACCAAGGTACGGGTGGATGACACAGTGACGTTCCGTGCCACGACCGACTCCCCTGCCCAGCGTGTGGTTGTCCGCTTTCCGGATGCCAACGTGGAGTTCAGCATGACCGGGTCGGGGACCAACTGGTCGCTCCCGAAGGTGATGTCGAAGGCGGGGAGCCGGGCCTATACAATCATCCCGTACGACTCGAGAGATCGAGCGGGGACGTCAAAGTCGGGGGTCGTGCAGGTGGATCCGCACCTTGTCCTGCGGAATGCCTCTATCACGCCGACCCGAGGTACTGTGGATACGGCGTTCACGTTTGCCGTCGAAGTGGCCGGAGGCGACCAAGTCCCCGTGCCCATGAAGCTCGATGTGCAAGCGCTGATTGCCGACGCACGGGTGACGATTCCGCTGACCCCGGTTGGCGCAAATCGCTTCCAGGGTTCCGGAAAAGTGCCAACAGTTGGCACCTATCGGGTCGTCTTTCGAGCGACGAGCCCGTTTCCTGCCTATGACGTTTACTGGGAGAACTTCACCATATCGAGGCGAGATCCCTGCGATCTCGTGCTGGGGGAACAGGACGCGCGAGCGGCGGGCATTCCCGCCGCGTCAGCTCGGGAAGCGGCGCAGATGGAGTGCGAATACAGTACGTACCGCAGTGCCGGGGAGCCAGAGTGGAGCGCCTTCATGAAGTGCGCAGCAAAGCATCCCGGGGGCATGGGTGTGCTGTTTGGATGGGCCTTCGCTCGCAACGACCTTAGTGCTCTCCTCAAGCCGTTCAAAATCGCCGGTACAGCGTGCTCAGTAATTCCTGTTCCATGGATTCATGAGATCGGTACCCTGCTCTCTGACGTTGCTACGGGCGGGGAAGCCTTCGTCAAGTTTGTACGTGTGGTCCAGGGTCGACCCCAACGGGTCGAAGACGCCATTGAGATGTTAGTTGAGCTAGGCCTCGACAAGATTCCCTCGCTCGATCCAGCCACCCGGAGCTTGAAGAAGAATGCGTTGCGAGTGGCAATCAAGGAATCTCTTTCGGCCGGCTCCAGCGTGGCCATCGAGGCATTTTTTTCCGATCTCGCAAGGGAACGGCCGGTGGTCTTGTGTAGCGCGAGACCGGATGGGTTGTATTGCAGCGGTACCTTTCGAGGGTACCCGGGTAGTTCTCATGAGCTCGTGAGCTGCAACCGTGGGGTCATGTCCCTGAAGGCGAAATGCACCAAAGACTGCGTTACTCGGGCCAACGGCGTCGCGGAGTGTGACTCCGCTCCAATACGACCATGCGTTGGCATTACCTTCGAGAAGAAGTCTTGCGGATCCTCCCTGGTCGGGTATACGGGCACTCAAACCGACCTGGTCACCTGTCGAAACTCGCAGATCGTGAGTGTGACGCCTTGCCCGAACAGCTGCCAGGCCACTCCCGGCATGGAGCCCAAGTGTTTTGCTCTGGTCGATCGCTGTGCTGCCATCAATTGCGGCGCGCACGGACAGTGCGCAAACGGAACCTGCACCTGCCGCGACAACTACTCGGGCGACCTTTGCCAAACGCCCCCGCGTGACCCCTGCGCAAGCAAGAACTGCGGAGCCCACGGACAGTGCGCCAACGGAAACTGCACCTGCCGCGACAACTACATGGGCAACCTGTGCCAAACGCCACCGCGAGACCCCTGCGCAAGCAAGAACTGCGGAGCCCACGGACAGTGCGCCAACGGAAACTGCGTCTGCCGCGACAACTACACGGGCGACCTTTGCCAAACGCCGCCGCGCGATCCCTGCGTGTCCATCAACTGTGGCGCACACGGGCAATGCCGAAGCGGAACCTGCGTCTGCCGGGACAACTACATTGGTGACCGTTGCCAAAACCCACCCCGCGACCCTTGCACCGGCGTTTCCTGCTCCGGCCACGGCCAGTGCAGCGGTGGACGCTGCACCTGCAACGGAGGCTACACCGGCGCCAGTTGCGACACCGCTCCCCGCGGCCCCTGCACCGGCAAGGCGGCCGGCAAGTACTGTGCGTCCAGCCTGTCTGGATACAGTGGAATCCAAACAGATCTCGTGACGTGCTCGGGAGGGACCGTCGCGTCAAGCGCGCGCTGTGACAGGGGCTGCAAGCGCATGGCCGCGGGAACCAACGACCAATGCAACCGATGACCCGAACCGCTGAAAGCCAAAGGACACGTATCATGAAGAAATGGCCGCTTCTCCTCCTCGCCCTCCTCAATTGCTCAAAAACCAACAACGTCTCCATCGACGATGGAGCCGACTCCGGCGCCCAGCTCGCCCCTCCTGCCAATACTGCCCCATCCATGCCTGATTGCTCCGTAGGGACTCCCCCTCAAACAAAAGGTGGTCCCATGGTGCACGTCGGGCTCCTAGGTGGAAACTGCTTCTGGATCGACCAGACCGAAGTCCCTCGAAGCGACTACAAGACCTTCCTCGCTGCCGCGGACACCGCCAGGTACGTCGGACCAGGCTGCGAGGCGGACTCCACACACAGCACAACTGCCTGCGAACAGACCAACGCCAACTCGTCTGCAAAGATCACCTTGGCCGACGATCACCCCATTGTCTGCGTGGACTGGTGCGACGCGTGGGCCTACTGTGAATGGGCCGGAAAGACGCTCTGCCAGGGAAACTGGACCAAAGAGGCCGATCCCACGGTTAGCATGTTCTATTCGGCCTGCTCGGACGGCGGTCAGAACCCCTATCCCACCGGAAAGAACCTCGACGCACAAGCATGCAATGGCGCAAAGAACCCCGTCACAGGCTGCGAGTCAGGGAGTTGTACGACCGCAGCGGTCGGAACAACCGCATGCCGCACTCCTGAAGGAGCCTTCGACCTCGCTGGCAATGTCCGCGAGTGGACCGCAGAGTGCTCCGGCACCAGTGCAACTTCCGAGTGCCGTGCACGCGGTGGCTCCATGATCGACGTGGACCTCACCTGCAGCTCCCAGGGAACCTCCTACCGTAAACAGATCGGCTACCCCACCGTCGGCTTCCGCTGCTGCGCGTCAGCCCCATGACACTCCCCAAATCCGTTTGCCATCTTCTTGCCTCTAGTGCCGCATGCGCTGCCCTTGTCCTGTCGACTCGAGCTGCCGACGCCGCTCCGCCCATTGCCGTCTCCCCCTTCTGGCCTGCCGTCGACGAGCTGTGTCCCCACGCTTCGCGGCTCGCGTCCCTCGCCCCCGCCGCCATTGATGGACAAACAGAAACACGCAGTGCAATTCTGTCCTATTGCAGCGCGCGTCGGCTGCCGCGCCTGGCGGCCAAGAAGGAACAAGTGCGCATGGACGCCATCGATGCCCTGCGTGCCCCTTTGGGGCTTACCGCTGCGAGCGTCTTTGCGCAGCAAACAGCACGTATGGAAACGCTGCTCCCTACGGTCACTGCCGCGGACGATGCTATGGGGCCCCTCGCACGTTCCCTGGTCCGACTGCTGTTGGAGCGCCTTTGCATCGAGCCAGGTGTCGGAACCACGTTTCCTCTAAGCTGCACGTCCCCCGATGGCTCCCTCATCCAACTTCGGACCAACCTGCTGCGCGACCTCGGGGCAATAGGGGAAACGCAGCTTCGCCGCTCGGGCACCTTGGACACGCCCCCCGTAAAGTGGGCCGCACAGATCCTCGAGCTCGTAGACCTTACGCTGCTTTCGCCCGACTTGCGGGCCTGGCTCGACCGAGTTCCCGCGTTGCTCACCAATGCGCTCTCATGCTCGGAAGGCACATGTCCCGAGCAGACAGTTGCCATCGAGATCACTGTGGATATCCTGACCCGGTCGCTGCGTGATGGGTTCGGACGTGGCCTTCCCGATGAGCACTTTGAAAATATCGCTGAGGAGGTGCTCCGAGATCACTTCCGGGTCGCGGCCAGCAATCCAGACCATGGCAATGCGCTTGGATTCCTCCTGTCGGGCGTCGAGATCCGCTCTCCAGCGTTGACCGAGGCCAGAGAGAGGGCTCGTCAACTTGCAGCGCTGCTTCGCGAGATCGAGGAACTTACCGTACGTCTCAAGGACAGTCCGCAGCCGCTTGCCGCATCCATAACGACGCCACTGGTGCTGAAGAATCTCCAGGCCCTTCGCCAAGCCTGGCGCATCGCGGAGGTTGGACAGCGGATTCCAGAGTTTCCCCTTCGACCGGAGCTTCTTGCGGAAGTCCAACCGCTCGTGGCCGCGATCGTGTCTGGCGACTGGAACCGGATTGTTGCCGGGATCCACCCACAGCTCGAGACCTTGGAAGCGCAGCAACTGTTGCCGCGAGGCTCGGTGCGTGCGTTCGACAGTGCAGCCCGGTTTGCAGGCGCGCGGACCGAGGACGACCTGAAGCGAGCTGCGCGCGACCTGGTGCTTCCACTGCCCCCCTGGATGGACCGCTGGGTGGTGGACCTGAACGCGTCCTGGCCACGGCTGGCGTCCAACAACTTTCTGCTCAATGGGGATCTCACGCTTGGCTACAATGGGGAGCGGTTTGGCATCGTGGCAAGGGGGACTGCGCTCAGTTACGACTTGACGACGCAGGCGGGGCTGACGCAGACGGAACAGTACGAAGGTTCCGCGGAGGGCTGGTTCTTGCTGCCGCTGGGAAGTGCCACTGCGTTGGATCTGCGGGGCAATGTTGGCGCGTCCATATTTGACACGACCGTGGTGCAGCAAGGCTCGCCTTTTGGCGATCAGACGTCCCTTATGGGCCGAGCGGTAACCGTCGTGGGGTTGCGCTTCCAAGCGGGGCGTGTTGCCGCATATTTGGGGGGAGGGGCGGGGTTTCAGTACGAGGACTACAGTGCACTGAACGTGATGACCGTGAAGCGTGCCGTGTTGTTGGACCAGAATCCGTGGACCTTGCGTGGTGAAGGGCACATGAAGGCGCAGTGGAATGCCATACCGGACATTCTTTCGCTGCGTCTTCGGGCCGACCTGAGCTACCTTCAGATCACCCGCGACGACAGACGTGTGGTGGTGGGTACTGGGAGCTCGACGACCTACTCGGTCACCCGGAGCGAGCAGACGCAATTGGTCCTGCGGGGCTTTCTCGACGTGGACGCGCTGCGCTTCTTCGGCTTTTTGCCGTCGTTGCACGGGGGACTCAACTATGTGCAGGTTGGGTCCGACGGAAGCATCACTCCGGTGATCGGGGTGGGGATACGCCGGGAAGCGCTGTGAAAGGGGGTAACGCGCTCGAAATCAAGGGGCATCCATTTACCTGCTCGGGCGGTAGAGGCGGCCATCCGCATCGGCGCGCCATCGATCCGCATCGGTGCGCCATCGATAAGGATCGGTGCGGCGTCGATAAGGATCGGTGCGGCGTCGATAAGGATCGGTGCGGCGTCGATCCGCATCGGTGCGGCGTCGATAAGGATCGGTGCGGCGTCGATAAGGATCGGTGCGGCGTCGATAAGGATCGGTGCGGCGTCGATAAGGATCGGTGCGGCGTCGATAAGGATCGGTG
>CAITRH010000689.1 GCA_903894755.1 uncultured delta proteobacterium | reverse complement strand
GGGGGCGGTTCCGGATAGGTGAGTGCGTGGTGCCCTGCGGCAAAGACGATCTGCGCACCGGCATGGGCGCCTTTGATCCTTGTTTCGAACTCCGTGAGCTCGCTGTCTAGGAACTCGGGGCAGCAGTTGGTGAGGGCCTTCCATAGCTTGTCGCCGTCACTGTTGAATCCGAAGAAGTAGTACTCGCCAACGGGGGTGGTGACGGAGAAGTCGACCCAGAGTTTGTGGTTCGTCTGTCCTTGCAGCGAGTTATTCAAGTAGTAGCTAAAGGGAAGGTCCTCGTAGGCGTCGTGATTGCCTGGGATATCGTAGTAGAAGTTCGGCAGCATGCCGGCGGTCGTATAGATACCTTTGTAGAGGTCCCATTCCCATTGCGCCTGTCCCGAAGTGGGGATGTGGAGGGAGTTGCCCGAGCCGTCGTTGAGGTCTCCTGTTGCGAAGACGAACTTTGGTTTGACAACCCTGACGCCGGTGGTGAGCACCTCGAGCAGGCGTTGTTGTGCGAACTCCCCGGATGGCTCCAGGAGCGTGTTGACTCCTATATGCAAATCGGAAAGGTGCATGAACCAAAAGATCCCCGTGGTGCCCCGAGCATAATGGGCGGGCAGGGCGGGCTGGGGGGAAGCGGCATGCAGAAGCGGGGCAAAAACCAGGGTTGTTCCAAGAGCTAGCGAGGCGAGATGAGTGCGGCGCATGGTCCTCCGTGGGGACTGAGGGGAGATTCCAACGGGTGAGGCTAGCTTGGAGCCGCTAGGAAGCGCGAGCTAAACCAACCAATTTTGAAAACAGCAGCTCTCAGTCTCTCCCTCGCGGTCTGCGACGCTCGACGGCCTGCTGTGGTCAGAAACCTAGGGTGACCGACGGGGATCGAACCCGCGACAGCTGGAGCCACAATCCAGCGCTCTACCAAACTGAGCTACGGCCACCGAAAACGCTGGCGACCATAAGCCCAAGGGGCTCAATAAGCAAGCCCGATCGCTAGCTACGTAAGCGCCGCGTGCCAGTAACCGTCGAGCGCCCGCTTGACTCTCACGATCTCCCCCGCGGCGACCGAGGAAGCCATCGCATACCCTTCCCCGAGAACCATCCCCTCGATCGCCCGTGCCAACCCCCCTTCGAGCCCCACTAAATCGTACCCCCCCTCGAGAACAAGCCCGATCCGCCCCCCGGCCGACCGGTCTGCAACTTGTGCCAAAGCCTGCGCCATCCACCCAAACGCGTCGTCCGAAAGGTCCATCTGCGCCAAAGGATCCCGCGCCGACGCGTCAAACCCCGCACTCACTAGCACCAGCTCCGGTGCGTACGCCTCCGCAATTGGCAAAAGGATCCTCTCGAACGCGCTTCGGTACTCCCCATCCCCCCCATGCGCCGACAGCGGTACGTTCACCGTGTACACCGCCCCCTCCGACTCCCCTACCTCCGTCGCATCACCGGTCCCAGGATAAAACGGATACTGGTGCGCCGACATGTAAAGTACACACGGGTCGGTCCAAAACATCTCCTGAGTGCCATTGCCGTGGTGCGCATCCCAGTCCACCACCAGCACCCGACCTACCCCTCGAGCCCGCGCGTGCGCAGCCGCCACCGCTACGTTGTTGAGAAGGCAAAACCCCATCCCGCGCTGAGGACGTGCGTGGTGGCCAGGTGGACGTACCAACGCCACCGCTTGCCCTACCGGGCCGTCCAGCATCGCATCCACCATCGCAACCATCCCCCCAGCAGCCAGTTTTGCCGCAAGAACACTTCCAGGTGAAACATACGTGTCGCCGTCAAGATCCCCCTGCTGGCCCCGTAGCTTCTCCAGACTCTCAAGATAACGTGGGGAATGCACCCGAACAAGCTCGTCGAGCGTCGCCTCACGCGCTGCCACCGGCACGTAGCGAACCGACGCCTCCTCCACGGCGCGTCGGGCGGCCGTGAGACGCTCTGGACGTTCCGGATGATAGCCTCGCGGCACATGCGCCGAAAACCGCGGATCGTCGAGCAATAGAGCCATCGGAGCGCGTGCCATCGCGGTGCTTTCCTTCATTGGGCTGGTTGCCGTCCTAACAGGCCGAATGATACCGTCGATCCCGTGTTGTTGCGGCTCCTCGCCGCGGCCGCGCAAAGAGGAGACAAGGCCGTATGCGATTCAAAATCATCGCCGTCAATGCCCTCATCGTGGCCGTCGTCGGCCTCTTTTCGTACTGGCTCGTGCGCGTCTCCACGGCTAGCGCCCCCCCAGAACAGCAGATCGCAGAGGCCAAACACGACGTGCACGGAGCCGCCGCTCGACTCCAGCTCGACGCGATCCGTACCGAACGCTGGCTCGCTTCCAAAGCCTCTGAAAGCGCCACCATCAACGCCCTCACCAAAGCCTCTCCAACCGCGAAAGCCGACTCCGCTACCGAGCGATGTAACCAGATCGTCAACGACGCCACCCCGTCCCCCCTCTTCCACGGAAACCTCCCCTCCCTCGTCGCCCTCGTCGATCGCAGCGGACGCATCCTCGGACGCAACGGGACCGAGCTCGGTCGCGGCGAAAACCTCGCCAACGCACTCCAGAAAACCCTCGACTCGGGAAACGCCGGCTCGGACGTCTGGGTCGAAAAAGAACGCTTCCTCGTCTCCTACGTCGCCGTCCGCGACCCCAACGGCAATACCCTCGGCGGCATCGTCTTGGGACGCCCCCTCAACGACGTCCTGTCACGCGTCAGCGACGCCACCACGGGTCGTCCCCTCGCCCTCGTCGTTCCTGGTCAAGCCGGCCTCGACGTCGTCGGCCACGCAGGAAGCCTCACGTTCCAAGCCGCCGTGCGAGGCGACGCAAAAGGCTCCGTCACGTCCGCGCTCTCCACCGGTCGAACCGACGTCGTCGCTTTCCCCGATGCCTTCCTCGCCACCACCCTCCTGGACGCACTAGGCGATGGAAAACACGCCGCACTCATCGCCTTGGCTCCCAAACATCCCGTCGAACACCCAGGCGCAACGGCGATCCTCTATGCCGTAGCGCTCGGTCTGGTCCTCAGCGTGATCGCCGGATGGCAGCTCGGAAACTACATCTTCCGCCCCATCAATCAGCTCGAAGAGGGACTCCTCGCTGTCCTCAACGGTCACACAGACCGCACCTTCGACAGCAGCCATCCCGAGCTCGGTGGCCTCGCCTTCCGCATCGGACAGCTCGTCGACGAGCTCACCGGCGTCGAACAAGACACCTCCGACGCCGAGGGACGCGTCTCGCTCCCATCCGCCGACGCCCACTTCAGCGGGGCTTTGGCCGTCGATGCAGGACAGCCCGAACCCCTCGAGGCCGAGGACGTCGCCCGACTCGCCGCCGAGCCCGCCGTCGACTACTATCCCCGCCTTTACAATGAATACATCGAGGCAAAACAAACGCTCGGAGAGCCCGTAGCCCACATCACCGAGATCGCTTTCCGAAACCGTATCCAGGGCATGGAGGCCGAAGCCTTGGCCAAGGGGGGACGGCCCGTTCGCTACCGGGTCGTCGCCCGCGAACGCGACATCGTGCTCGTGGCCGTCCCTTTGTACGAGTGAGGGCGCGGTCCCATGCGCATCGCCGCACTCGATACCTCGACGCTCCTTGGATCGGTGGCTCTGTTCGACCACGAAGTCCTCGTGGCTGAAGACTCCCGTCGCGTCTCGAACGCCCACGGCGAAGCGCTATTGCCGATGCTTCAGGGGCTCTTTGCCCGCACTGGATGGAGTCCGCGCGACATCGACCGTTGGGCCGTCGGCATCGGGCCAGGCTCCTTCACCGGCATTCGCATCGGGGTCGCTACTGCCCAAGGGATCGCCCTCGCCACCGGCGCCGAGCTCGTCGGAGTCAATTCCCTCGAGACGTTGGCCGAGGGGCTCGAAGACACCACGGTCATCAGCCTGCTTTCGGCTCTTCGAGGGGAGGTCTTCGTATCGGTCCGTCATGAAGGGGCCGTGGTGGTCCCGCCAAGCTGTTGGTCCCTCGACGAGTTGACCGCGCGTCTCGAGGGGTTCGGCCCCGCCGTTGCCGTGGGGGAGATCGCTCGAAGCGTTGATTGGGGGGGACGACACCTGCATGTCGAGCTTCGGACCGAGCCTCCTCATGACTTGCCGCGCGCGTCGAACCTTGGACGGCTTGCGTTCAACCGGCTGGCTAGCCCATGGCTCGAACCGCTCTACGTGAGCGCTCCGCACCTCACCAGACCGGCGGCCAAGGTCCTGGTTCGGTAACTTATTGGCAGGTTGCGAGTCTCGACCTCCTTGGCGCGCACGTATTCTCGCGCGGGCTGACAACCTCGACACCCCAAACCCAGGGAGGGCAGGGAAGGCCTACGTGGTCGCGACCATCCTGATATAAAGTAGAAGAGTTTCAAGGGCTAGGACCACCTAGCGACGTTGAGCGACAGACTCTCGATCCGTCTCGGTAGACTCTTGATCCG
>CAITRH010000688.1 GCA_903894755.1 uncultured delta proteobacterium | reverse complement strand
TACTTGCCCGCATGGGCAAGGAAGATGTCGAGGGAGAGGGGGGCTGGGGGGGTGAGGTCTTCGGTTCGGACCTGCGGTTTTCAAGATGGGCTTGGTTTAGGAGGATGAGAAGAAACGTCTACCGGACGCTGCTGCGATGAACTCGTGTCAGTCGCTGAAGAGCTGCTTGGCAATGACGATGCGTTGGACTTGGCTGGTCCCCTCGTAGATCTGTAGAAGCTTTGCGTCGCGCATTAGCTTCTCTACAGGGTAGTCCTTGACGTAGCCGTAGCCTCCGAACACTTGCACCGCGTCGATCGCCGTCTGCATGGCGGCGTCTGCTCCGAAAGCCTTGGCGTAGGCCGACAGGATGGGACGCCGCTTGCCTTGGTCGAGACTCCAGGCGGCCTGGCGCACAAGTAGACGGGTCGCTTCGGCGCGAATGGCCATCTCGGCGATCATCGCGGCGACAAGTTGGTGGTTGGCAATGGCGGTTCCGAAGGTCTTGCGCTCCTTTGCGTAGGCGATGCACTCTTCAAGACAACGTCGCATGATACCAACGGCAATGGCGCCGATCTCGGGACGGGTCTGGTTGAAGGTTTCCATGGCGAGCTTGAATCCCTGGCCTGGGACTGCAAGTACCTGGGAAGCAGGAATGTGTACGTCCTCGAGCAGAATGGGAGCGGTGTCGCTGGCGCGCTGTCCGAGCTTGTCTTCGTGCTTGCCGATGCGCACCCCTTTTTGGTCGCGTTCGACAATGAAGGCAGCCATGGCTTTGTGCTTGAGGGACGGGTCCTCACTGGCGAAGATGCAGTAGAAACTCGCGTGGGTCGCGTTGGTGATCCACTGCTTGGCACCGTTTAGCACATAGCCGCCGCCGGAGTCTTTGACCGCGCGGGTCTGGATCCCAGCTACGTCGCTCCCCGCATTGGGCTCGCTGGTGGCGTAGCTCACCATGATGGGCTCGGAGGCAAGCCATCCAAGGTACTTCTTCTTTTGCGCTTCGGAGCCGCCAAGGCGGATCGGCGTGAAGCCCAGCGTGTTGCACATGATGCTCGTCTCGATCCCGGCGCACCCGTAGGCAAGCTCCTCTGTGATGAGCGTGGAGTCGACATCGCTCAGACCGAGACCGCCATACTCCGTGGGGAGTGTGGGGTTGACCAGTCCAAGCTTCCAGGCGTCGACGAAGACATCCATGGGGTACTTGGCGTCGCGGTCGCATTCGGCGGCAACGGGGATGATGCGCTCTTTGGCAAAGCGACGGGCGGTGTCGACAAGGGCGCGCTGCTCTTCGGTGAGCTCAAAATCGATCATGCTTGGTCTCTCCTTTACTGACGCGCGCGCTTTCGCTCGCGCTCGACTCGCGCACGCCCAGCGCGTGCGCCCATTACGAAGCCCAGGACGTACCCGATCAAGAGGACGCCAGGAATGAAGATCACATGTTCCGGACCGGGAAGATCCATGTCAGTGGTCCTCCGGGGTCTTGGTGACGTGGTCAAGGGTTTTTTCGAGCTCGCCCAGTCGCTCGAAAAGGACACTTTGCTTGCGCCACAACATGGCGATCCAAGCAAGCAAAAGGACCCAGAGCACCACGTAGGCCTCGACGAGGAGCACCGTGCCGCTGTGGCTCTCGGTCCCCCCCTCGACAGGCTGAAAGGTCGTGGCGCGGTCTTGGGGAGGGGAAACGGAGTTGGATGGGTTCATTCGTGGGGCCTCAGGTCGAGAGCAAACGTGTCTTCTTCAGCCCGGTCGAGACGACTCGAAAGGACCGCAAGACGGGCTCGGACCCACAACATGGCGAGTGCAAGCAGTGTGAACGATACGAGACCGAGAATAAACGCAAGTTTCATGTCGGGATGGGACAGGCCGCCCCCCTTGGCGGTGACCACGGTTGGATGCTGTCCGCTCCATTTCTGCACGCTGAAGTGGATGATGGGAAGATTGGCGGCTCCGAGGATCCCGAGCGCAGCAGAGAAGCGTTTTTCGCCAGGACCATCCCCCCCAAACGACCGGAGCACCAGGTAGGCGACGTAGACGAGCACGCTCAAAAGGGAGGTCGTCAGGCGCGGGTCCCAAGTCCAGTAATGGCCCCAGGCTTTGGCGGCCCACAGAGGTCCTGTGGTGAGCACGATGGCTCCGAAAACCACCGCGACTTCGGCGCCTGCCCGGGCCGTGGCGTCGCGAAGGTCGGTCGGGTGAAGCAGATACGCCATGGACCCGAGCAGACACGCCGTGGCACCGAGGTACATCCCGTAGGCGGCGGGGACGTGAAAGTAGAAGATCTTCTGGACTATCCCCATGGTGCGCTCGACCGGGGCGCGCAAGAACACGACGTGGAGCGTCAGGGCGAAAAGGACCGTCGCTACGGCGATCAGAGCGAAGAAGGCCTTGTCTGTGCGGCCAAGGGAGCGCATCGGCGGGACGGTAGTGTGCGAGAGGCGAGCCTTCAAGGCTGCAGGTCGCGATGCCCGCACACAAGAGCCCACGCGTGGATTGGCAGCCCCGACCGAAGGGTAGATCTCGCGGCTTACCGGAGTCGGGCGCGGTGCGGTTTCGATCAGGGCTGGGCGCTCCCGACAGGTTACTTCGGAGGCAACGTGCTCGAAAGACGAGGCGCAAGACGGCTTGGACGTATGCTCGCCTTGTGTCGGAGCCGGTCGTATTCACTGCGTAGCGACGGGTCCGAGAGAACCCCGTACGCTTCGTTGCCCCGCTTGAAAATCGCCTCGAGGGCGTCGCGCTCTTCTGTGGACCGTCCCACGTGGCCGTCGGGATGGAACGCGTCGGCAAACGTGTGAAACGCCTCCTGCACCTCCCCGTCCGAGGCGTCGTAGGGAATCGCCAAAAGCGCGTAGTAGTCGAGGTGGTCAAGCAGGAAAAACCACTCGAAAAGCGCCTCGGTATCCCCCGCTGCTCCGGTCTCCACACCCCTCGTATAGCCAACGTCGAGCAAAGAGTCCCCGCTTTCTTCTTCCGAGGACCCCGCCCACGGCATACTCTCGACGCCGCATCAGCGGTCCCGTTTCACTAGGCGGGGGCAAGTTTCCCATTTCTCCATGGGTCACACTTAAAGGAGCGGATATCGTGCGGAATTGGTCGAAGGTTGCCCTGGGCATATGTCTCGCGGCTGCGGCAGGAAGTTTCTCGGGGGTGGGGCGCGCTGACGAGCGAACAGAGGCTCGGGCGCACTTCAAAAAAGGGATGGAAGCCATCGGTAACGGCCGTTACGAGGATGGCATCGACGAGCTAAAAAAGGCTTACGAGATCCTTCCTCACGCCAACGTGCTGTTCAACATCGCCCGCGCCTACGGCGACAGCGGGGATCTCGAAAAAGCCGTCGTTTACTATCGCAAATACCTGGAAGGCACCCCGAAGGACCGCGATGAAGTCTCGCAGATCGTCGCGACCCTCGAGGCGCGTATCCGACGTCAACAGGCCAAGCTCGCCGAAGCCCAGCGCGCTGAAACCCCAACGATCCCGCCTGGCACCGGGCCAGCCACGGGACCCGCGGTCCCTGAACCCCCCAAGGTCGCCCGACCGCCGATCCCTGAGCCCGTAGCCCCAGTCCAGCCGGGCAGCGAAGTCAAGACCGAAGACGTGTTCGCCGAGTCGGTCGTCACCGCTTCCAAGGAGGCCCAGAACCCCCTCGACGCCCCCAACTCGACCTCCATCGTCACCGAGCAGGACATCCGCCTGTCAGGCATCATCAAAGTCCCAGAGCTTCTGCGACGTCTTGCTGGCGTCGACATCATGCAGATGACCGGCTCGGACTCCGAGGTTTCGCTGCGCGGGTTCAACCAGCGCTTTTCAAACAAGGTGCTGATCCTGGTGGACGGTCGAAGCTTTTTCATCGACCTGTTGGCCACCACCTTCTGGCAAGCACTCCCCATAGGGGTCGAGGACATCGAACGCATCGAAGTGGTGCGCGGTCCTGGGTCGGCCCTCTATGGCGCCAACGCCTTCAACGGTGTCATCAACATCATCACGAAGAAACCAGGCGAGGGGAAGAGCGGCGTGAGTTTGGGCTATGGAAGCCAAGACCAGACGCATGCAAGCTTGTGGGCCACGGGACGAGCCGCGGAGTTCGGTTGGCGCGTGTCGGCCGGCTACGACTACGTGCCACGTTGGAGCCGAGAGGTTCCTGCTGGACGGCGTGATTTGACCCTTGCCACCGACGACCAGAACTCCTCACAACGCACAGTTCGCCTGGATATCCGTACGCAGCAGCAGCTCACCCGAGATGTCCTCGTCGGCATCGGCGGCGGTTTCAACCAGCTGAACGCCGAGGCTTACGGCATTGGCCCCATCAACGACATGCTTGTCCAGGGGACCTCGGTGAGCGATGTCACGGCATTTCTAAGCTCGAAGCATCTCCAAGCCCGCGCCTACCTCACGAACATTCACGGAAACACCGCCAACAATGCCGCGTCCACCGGTCAGAGCCTCTTTCGAAGCCAGGCTGATGGCAACGTCGTGGATGTCGATGTGCGTGGGATCGGGAGCTTCGAAACGGGCAAAGGGATCGAGCACCGTCTACAGGTCGGCCTCGACTATCGCTTCAAGGCAGTCCAGTGGACCTTCCTCGATCGCAATCGGACCGAGAACCACGCAGCCTTTTATGTTCACGATGACGTACGTTTGGGGCAGAAGTTTGCTTTGGTTGGCGACTGGCGCGTGGACTATGTGCCGTACTTGCAGCGTCTGGTGCAGTCGCCGCGCATAGCTGCACTGTACCATCCAAGCAAGCAGTCGACGGTGAGGGCGTCTCTGGCCACGGCCTTTCGCACGCCGAGTTTCCTCGAGGTCTACCTCGATGCACCGGTGCAGCTTCCTCAGACCGGAGCCATGTTCCATTCGACCAACAGCGATCGTCCAGGGTTTCTTCTCGAGCCCGAGCGCGTACTTTCCGCCGAGGTGGGCTATCTGAACTCAGAGAGCGAGTACTTCACGCTCGACACGGCGCTTTTTTTCACGCGTACCAACAACGTGATCGAGCTGGCTTCGGCACGTCCATCGCGACTTGGGGACGTGAACAATCCTACGTCTGGGGCGGGCCTCGATTACGCGTCAGGGTTTTTTACCGCCGCATACGGGAGTTTCAACAACCAGTGCCAGGCCTACAACCTCTACGGCGGCGAGCTTGGTGTCCGAGCGTATCCCCGCGAAGGGATCGACATATGGGCCAACTATACGCTGAACTTGGTGCAGCAGGACAACTCGGATTGTCCCGCCGCCCAAGCTGCGTCGCTGGTAAACGACAAGCGCACCAGCGTGCACAAGTTCAACCTTGGAGTGCAAGCCCGCACCAAGGTGGGACTGGATGGCGAACTAACGTTCCACTATGTATCGCCACAGACCTGGGCGGAACAGGAGAGCGACCTTGAGCGACAGCAGATTGTGTACAAATCGTGGCATCTCGACGCTTACACGCTGCTCAATGGACGGATTGGGTATCGGATTCCCAAGGTCAACGCCGATGTCAGCGTGGTTGGCTACAACCTGCTCGGCCAGGAACACCGACAACATCCCTTTGGGCAGCTGGTGGGCAGGCGAGTGATGGGATTCTTGACCTACCGTTTCTAAACCAACCCCATCTCTCACCTGATGGAGTGGATTATGAGGAAACTGGAGGCCGCTCAAATGCTATATCAAGTGGCTCTGAAGTGACCTGAGGAACGGGCCGCCGAGCCAGAGGCGTAGCTCTGCACCGGTGTCCATCTACCGCCGAAAGGGATTAATCCCCTCTGGAGGGGGATTAATCTACCCCTGGGGGGGGATTAATCCCCCCTGGAGAGGGATCAATCTACCGCCTGGAGATATTAATCTACCCATGGATAGGGATCAATCTACCGCCTGGAGATATTAATCTACCCATGGGCAGATATTAATTAGCCCAAAGTTGTGGGAGCTGCTGAAGTCGCCGTGGCTGTGGCTCTCGCCCAAACGTAGCTAGCCCGCGGAACTGGCTGTCAAGGTTGGTTTAGTCGCGCCGTCCGAGGAATGCGGAGATGGTTTGGGCGAAGGCGTCGGGGAGCTCTTCGTGGGGAGCGTGACTGCACTCGAAGACCTCGATGCGTCCGGACCGCAGCTCGCGGGTGAGACGACGTCCGTAGTCGATGGGGAGGATTCGATCGCCCCGTCCCCAAACCACGAGGGTGGGGCAGGTGATGCGGGGGATGCTTGCGGCGAGGGGGCGATGGTCGGTGGTGGCGAGGAGGGTTGCGTAGGCGGCCTCGCGGGCTTCGGGATGGTTGAACGCTTGGTACAGGCGGTCGATGCGGTGGGGGAACGGCGGACTTGAGCGGGCTTCGAGGTGTCGAGCGAAGAGGCGACGTCCATAGATGTGCTTGAGGAGGAGGGCGCCGAGGCCTGGGATTCCGACAAGGCGGGTGTAAATGTCTTGACGACTGGGGTAGACCGGTGGGGCGATGAGAATGAGTCGCTCGACGAGGTGAGGATGGGTCGCGGCGGTAGTGAGGGCGACGGCGGCGCCCAGCCCATGGCCACACACGGCCATGCGTCCCAGGCCAAGCGCAGCTGCGACGTCGACGAGGGCCTCGGCGAAGGCGGTTAGGCCGTAGAGAAAGCGTCGAGGGGGGGGTTTTTCGCTGTCACCGAAGCCTGGGAGGTCGAGGGCGATGGCGCGAAGGCGTGTAGCGAGGCGGGGGAGGATCAGGTCCCAGACGTCATGGGAAGCGAAGAGGTCGTGGACGAGGAGGACGGGGGAGCCCTGACCTGCTTCGACGAAGCGGATGTGAGCGCCTCGTGCGGCGACGTCGCCGGGAACGGGATCGAGGGGGTCGGCCATGGCGGCGTCACCATACCGAGGGGGCGGCGTCGGGCCAACAGTGGACGGTGCATCGATGCAGGTTGCACGCGACATTTCCACTTGGTCGAGTGGGTCGTGGGACCGCTGTCCGACTCGTTTCCGAGCTTTTCCGAACGTTTGAGTGCGAGATGTTGCAGCGCGTCACCGGTGGAGACAGCGGGCATGCGGAGGGCAAAGTGGCCAGAACGCGGGGGAGGTCACGGGAGAATTTTTGAGCAGATCAGGGAGGCTGGGCCCTACTTCGGAGGTACGCGTGGGGGGACTCTTACGGACGTGTCGGGGGGAGGATGGCGCTGGCGGGTGACATTGTTTGTCAGCGTTCCTGGCTAAGGTCGCGAAAGACATCCCCTTGTCCAAATCCGCAAAAAAAAGCTGCTTGATGGATTGACCCCCTTCTTTTGCTTCGCCTAGGTTCTCGGTCGTCCCAGGCGGCCACGGTCCTCCATTAGGAGAGCTTGCTGGGACAGCGCGGCGAGAGGTGACACCTCTCGTTGGTGAGCGTTCACGAGATTTCGGTGTCGTGAGCCCATTGGTCGCGCCCTTGTTCGCTGCCTGACCGAAGCGAAGGAACGAGCAGGGAGACAGTTTTTTGGGGTTGATCTTTTCGGAAGCGAAACAGGTTTTCGAGTTTTCGAGAGGACTGAGGTGGTGTGTGCCGTTGAGGGGCGTAACACGCACAGCCTTGGTGGCACTCTATTTGAGGGGTCGGTGCAGTGGGAACCTCGATGAAACACATCGGGGGGTTTTTGGGTGTGGCGGTGTGGACCGCCTTTGATGGGTGAGGCGCGGAGGAAATAACGCATGGATCCGAACGACGTTGCCAGAGCATACGACACGACGGCGATGGGTGAGCAGGAGCACCCGCTAGCACTGGAGCGCCCTGGAGAGCCGGAGGTCGGTCGCGAACAGCGACGTTCCCGAAGGAAGCGCGAGGTGCGAGCCCGCACGATCAGCGTCAAGCGCATGACCAAGCGCGAACTGGAGCTGGGACGGCTTCTGTATCCAGTGGTGGATGTCGACCGTCCTGTGACGCGTGAAGACTGCGTCAACGGGGCTCGTCCATGCGCCTTTGTGTCATGCAAGCACCATCTGTATTTGGATGTGTCGGCGCGCACGGGCGCCATCAAGCTGAATTTCCCCGACCTCGAGGTTTGGGACATGAACGAGACATGTGCCCTCGATGTGGCCGACCGCGGCGGGACCACGCTCGAAGAGGTTGGGGCCATCATGAACCTGACCCGCGAGCGCATTCGCCAGGTCGAGGTCAAGGGGCTCGCGAAACTGCATGCGCTCGGCGACATGGAGTCCTTGCGGGACTATGTCGATGAGGGGCCCGTCGGACGACGTCGTCTTCCCGTTCTCGTTGCTCCGGCGCAGGATGATGACGAAGACGAGGATGAGGACGAGGATGAGGACGGGGAGAGCGACAGCGAAGCTGCAGTCGAGGCCGAAGTCGAAGCCGAAGCCGGCTGAAGCAAACGAGGGGACTCGGCTTAGTCCCCGTATCGTCTTGGCGGTTCCTTCCCACTCCGAGGAGAAGAGAACCGCCAAGCGCATTTGCAATCAGGCTCCGTAGGGATCCAGCCGCATGGTGCCGATGTTCTTGAAGAAGTCGCCCATGTCTGCGTGCTCTTCGATGCACACCGCCATGAACTGCAGGAAGTCCCGGGCCGAGATGATCCCGATGGGGGTCTCGTCGGCTGCGACCACGGGAAGGTGACGGAATCCTTTTTCTTTGATGATGCGGTAGCAGTCAGAAATCTGCGCGGTAGCTCCCACGGTCACGGGATGGGGCGTGGCGACTTCGCCGACGAAGGTCCGTGTTGGGTCTTTGCCACTGGCCACCACGCGTTTGAGAAGGTCACGCTCGGAGAAAATGCCTGTCAGCTTGCCGTTGTCGACGACAAGCACGGCTCCGAGCTCATTATCACTCATGGTCCTCGCGGCCTTGGCAACGGTGTCGCCGGGGGCGACGATAACAAGGCGTTTTTTCATTAGAGAGTCGACGCTCATGGGCTGGTCTCCTTCGGATCGATGGGGGGCGCTACCGCCACCTCTCGCTCCTCTAAAGTCCGTCCTAGACGCGGCAGGGCCAGCTTGGCAACGAAAAATACCGTTCCTGCTTGCCTGTGCCTCGCGAGCCCGGGTAAACAGCCGCTCGCGTACCCGGACGCAGAAGGATAAAGCCCATGCCTACGCGGAAGAAAATCGGCCTCATTGGAGCAGGTAACATCGGTGGCGAGCTCGCACGGCTCTGTGCCGCCAAGGAGCTCGGCGACGTCTGGCTCTTCGACATCCCCACCAAGGAGAACTTCGCCAAGGGGAAAGCCCTCGACCTCGAACAAAACGCCGCGGTCGTCGGCTACGACTCCACGGTGCGCGGCACCTCCAACTGGGCCGACCTCGAAGGGGCCGACGTGCTCATCATCACCGCTGGAATCCCACGAAAGCCAGGACAGTCGCGCGATGACCTGGTGGCCATCAACCTGCCTATTATCCGCAACGTCGCTAACAACGCGAAGCAATTCTGTCCCAACGCCTTCGCCATTGTCATCTCCAACCCGCTCGACGCGATGGTGTACGAATACAAGCGCGTGCTCGGCTGTGCCCGCGAGAAGGTTGCAGGAATGGCGGGGGTACTTGACAGCGCGCGGTTCCAGCTCTTCTTGGCCCGCGAGGCCGGGGTCAGCGTCAAAGATGTCCGCGCCATGGTCCTTGGTGGCCACGGCGACGACATGGTGCCGGTGCTTTCGATGACGACGATCCACGGCATTGGGGTTCAGAACCTCATCGGAAAAGACAAGCTGGACGCGATCATCGATCGCACGCGCAAAGGGGGCGGAGAGATCGTCAACCTTATGGGAACCAGCGCCTACTACGCGCCAGCGTCGAGCGCGGTCTCCATGGCCGAAGCGTTCCTACTTGATCAGAAGCGGCTGCTTGCTTGCGCGGCCTACCTCGATGGCGAATACGGCTACAGCGATCTCTTCATGGGGGTTCCGGTGATCGTGGGCGGCAAGGGGATCGAGAAGATCATCACGATCCCTCTCACCGAGGAAGAACGCGTCATGCTCGCCAAGAGCGCCAAGAGTGTTCAGGCGGTTGTCGACGTCGTAAAGAAGAATTAGCGAGAGGCTCACTCCTCCAGATCCCAGTCATCGAACCTCGCGCCAGAGCGCAATGCCGCCGAGAAGTCCGGCGGTGTTGGCCACGACGGTCACGTGATTGGCAAGGGCCAGGGTCAGGTACCTGGCGTTTCCACCCCCAAGATAGATGCGGCGCGGATTGAAAATCGGTTCGACCTGCTGCAACACGCGACCAATTCGTCGGTTCCACTTTCTCTTGCCGATGGCATCGAGCGCCTCTTGCCCAACGTATTCCTCGTACGTGTAGCCACTGCGGAGCGGATGGTGCGCTAACTCGAGGTTCGGAACATAGTGGCCATCCACGAAAAGCGCGCATCCCATGCCCGTGCCGAGGGTGAGAAGCATCTCCACGCCTCGTCCCTCCACGATGCCGTACCCCTGGACCCCCGCGTCGTTGAGGATCCTCGCCGGTCGCCCTAACCTGGCTTCGAGCACTTGAGCGAGGGGAAACCCGGACCACGCAGGATCGAGGTTGTGCGCGGTTCGGGTCACGCCATCGATGACCACCCCGGGGAATCCTGCGGAGACGCGCTCGAAGGGGCCCAACGGCTCCACAAGCTCGGTGATGGTGTGCAGGACCGCCTCGGGGGTCGCTGGCTGGGGGGTCCGGGTCCGAACGCGAGGTCCGAGGGGATTGCCTTCGGCGTCGAGCACCATGGCCTTGGTGCCCGTACCGCCGATGTCGAGGGCGAGCGTGCGCGGAATCATTGCGCTCGAGTCTAACCAGAAGCGCCGCGGGTGGGAAACGCATCGCCCAGGGGGGCCAGACTGCGCTAGGTTCCCGCCATGCCGGTACGGTCCATGTCTTGTGTTGGCCAAGAGCGCGTGCCCGAAGCAGCTTCCAAAGCGGTTCGCCCGGAAGAAAAGTCCTTTGTCACCGCGGACCATCGCGCGCTCTTTGTGCAAAGCGCTGAAGACCGTTGCGACGCCTGCGGCGCCGAGCTTCACGAGCCCGAAGACGACCAAGCCCCTTTAGGAATGGGCATGTACCTCTGGAGCCGAGGCGACGTGGTCCGGGTCGACCCCGCGCCGCTCTGTCCAAGCTGTGCTGCGGCCATCGGTCTGACCGTCCTGGCGCGCTGGGAGTCCGAAGAAGAAGAAGGGTGAAGCTCCTGGAGCACGCGCGCGCTCACTCTTTCACGACGTCGCGGTGTACCATGGCCCCATGAGTTCGCTTAGGGTTTATCCCGCTTCAGGCCCCCTCATTGGAAAGGTGCCGGTCCCATCGGACAAGAGCATCGGCCATCGAGCCCTTCTTTTTGCTGCCATCGCGGAAGGAGCCAGCCATATCACGGCATTCTCTCACGGCGAAGACAACGTCTCCACAGCCAACGCCCTGCGCGCCATGGGCGTGATCATCGAGGAGCCCTCCCCCACCGAGCTCCGTGTCCATGGCGTGGGCCTCTTCGGCCTCAATGCCCCCGCGTGCCCCCTCGACTGCGGCAACTCGGGGACCACCATGCGCCTGCTCGCTGGACTCCTGAGCCCGCAGCGGTTTCGTTCGACCCTCGTCGGGGACCACTCCCTCTCGCGTCGTCCCATGCTCCGCGTCGCTCGCCCGCTTCGCCAACGCGGTGCCGTGATCGACGGGAAACCCCACCCGACCAAAACCGACGAAATCACCGCTCCTCTGAGCATTGGCCCGCTCCCTGACGGGACCTTCCTGGGACCTCTCGAATACGACAGTCCTGTCGCAAGCGCGCAAATCAAGAGTGCGCTGCTCCTGTCGGGACTCTACGCCCATGGCGCCACCTACCTCCGCGAACCCACAGTCTCACGCGACCACACGGAGCGCTTGCTGCATGCGCTCGGAGTCCCCATTCGCACCGTCGGCTCGATCGTGGAGCTCGACCCCGCAGGATGGCCCGGCAAACTTGCGCCGCTTCATTTTGCTATCCCGGGCGATCTCTCGGCCGCCGCGTTTCTTCTGGTCGCCGCCCAGGTCGTTGCGGGGTCTCGCGTCTCGCTCAGCACCGTTGGAGTCAACCCTACGCGTACGGGAATCCTTGAAATCCTGCGCGACATGGGCGCTGGGGTCTCGGTCGAGCACCGCGGACAGTCCGGAGGCGAACCGGTCGCCGAGCTCCACGCTTGGAGCGAGCCTCTTCGAGCGCTTGCCATCGGAGGCGAGCTTGTTGCGAGGGCCATCGACGAGATCCCTATTGTCTGCGCCCTCGCCGCCCGTGCCTCCGGGACCACCCGGATCACCGACGCCCAAGAGCTCCGGGTCAAAGAGAGCGACCGCATCGCCACGATGACGGAGGTTCTTCGGGCGTTCGGGGTTCGGTGCGACGAGCACCCCGATGGCCTCACCATCGAAGGGACCGACGCGCCCCTAGAGCCGGTCGACGTGGAGAGCAAGGGCGATCACCGCATCGCGATGACCTCGGCGGTCCTTGCGCTGGTTGCCAGAGGCCCGAGTGTGATCCGCGACGCCGACACCATCACGACGAGCTATCCGAAGTTCGTGGGGACCCTCCGGGCCCTTGGTGTGCGGGTTGATGTGGAGGTATGAGGTCCTGTTCGCAGGGCGAGTCAGAACAGCCCAGGGTGGGTAACCCTGGGTCGCGGGTGTCGTGGGCTCGGCTGCCCGGGAGTGTCCAAGGACTTCCGCCGCAAGCTACTAAACCAAACCAATCTTGAAAACCGCAGGTCCGATCTACTGCTTCCGCGCCCCAATGTCGCGTAGACCTCACCCCCAACCCCCTCTCCCTCGACATCCTCCTTGCCCATGCGGGCAAGGAAGATCGTCTTCGAGAGAGGGGGCTCGGAACAGTGGTGCAC
>CAITRH010000687.1 GCA_903894755.1 uncultured delta proteobacterium | reverse complement strand
TGGGGCAGCGGGTTCAGCGCGGCTTAGCCTACGCCATCGTTGATGAAGTCGATTCCATTTTGATTGATGAGGCACGAACCCCATTAATTATTTCTGGACAAGCTGAAGATCATACCGATCTCTATATCAAAATTAATGCACGTACGGGTCTTGCCCGTGCCGGTCGCCATGGCCACGAGCAGCTCCCGCTTGCCGTCCTTGAGCCCCTTTTCGACCGCAAGGATCGCGTTGCGTTGGTAGGCGCGGTCGATGTACGGCATGGGTTCGACGTCGAGCTTTGCATGCGCCTCATCGATGTTTTGTTTCAGTAGATCCAGGAGCCCCTCGGGCGTGTACCACCCCTCAAGTGGGACAGGATGGTTCTGGGGCCGGCGGGCATCCAGGAACCAGATGCCGCTCTTGGTTTGGAGCTGTCGCAGGAATGGACGTCCATTGGTAGCGAATAGGAACGGCACCTTGCACACGCCCCAAGGGCTGCCTTCAGGCAGGAACTCGTCGCCTCGCACGACGTAGCCGGTTGCATAGCGTTTGGCCTGGGGGATGACTCCCATGACGTCTTTGTGTTGTCTTTTTGCTTCGACGACGGCGACGACCTGCAGTCCGACGAAGAGGACATAGTCCGCACGGCCCTCTTTCTTGTCGGCGAGTGTGGGCCATTCGGCGATGGCGAGGTTTTTCCCTTTGGCGGGACGCAGGCCGCGTTCGCAGGTGAGACGTTGCGAGTCGACCTCCCAGCCGGCGTCGCGCAGTTGGCGGTCGATGATTTTGCGGGTAGCGGCTTCGTCGAGCTCGGTAGCTTCGCTGGCATCGGAGGCCCGCTTGATGGTGCGCGCGAGCTCTTTTGCGGACATGGCCTGGGCGGCGGCCTGCAGGGCGGCGAGCTCGGCGAGGAGTTTCTTGTGTTGCTCTTGGTGGGTCTCGAGCTGCTCGTTGGCGAGGGCCTCCCAGATGGCAGCGTCCTCACGGGCTTTTTCTTCGCGTTGCTGGGCGGTCAGCTTATGGGCGAGCTCGGTTTCGGCCGCGCGCCGTGCAGCTTCGAGCTCGTGGCTTCGAGCTGCCATGTCCACGCGGAGACGCTGCAGCTCGTCGCGGAGGGCGGTTTCGGCCTTCTTGGGCTCGGTGGGCGGGAGGAACGGGCCGGGGTCGAATTTCCTGTGGTTGCCGAAGCTTCGCTGAAACCAGATGGCGAGCTCGCGGGCCATGCGGAGCTGATGAAGCGCCTCATTGTGGTCCCCTTGGTTCTCATGGACGGCGGCATTGCCAACGCGGCGCAGGTCGTGGAAGAGCGTGCGTTGGGTGGCTCCGATGACGTTGTGGTCCCAGAGGCGGTCGATGAGCTGCTGCTGGCTCCCCTCGGGGTCGAGGAAGAGTCCGACCTTGGCGGCGGCGCGCTGGGCGAGCAGCTCGCCAAACTGGCGCAGCTTGATGAGCGTGACCGTGGGGTCGTCGGCGAAGTGCTGTTCGGCCTGGGTCGCGAGCGCGACGAGCCGCGGGTCGTGGTGGGCGAGGTAGGCGAAGTTTGGGGAAGGGGTGGTGTCCACGGGGGCCGCGACGCGGGAGTTTATGCGTGATGGCGGCGCACGTATCTTCTTTTTTTCAACGGCCCGCTAAGTCACGGAGCCTCGTCAAACTCCGGAACTTAGCGGGCCATTGCTTGAAAACCGCAGGTCCGAACCGGGTCCGAACCGCGACGCCCGCGACCCAGGGTTACCCACCCTGGGCTGATTTGACTCGCCCCTTCGGGGCTGCCAATCAACGCGCGGCCTTCTCGTTGCGTTCCCGGCTTTGCTGGACTTCACAGGGTCTTGCCGTAGGGTGGGCTCATGATGCAACCGCAGCCGCACTCGATGCCTTCCGGAAGCGCACGTCCCCGGATCGGTCTCGCCTACGACGTGGAAGAAGACCCGGAGCGCTGGCTTCTGGAGGAAGAAACGATGCCGGAGTCGCCACTTCACGACCAAGTTATCGACCATCTGCGA
>CAITRH010000686.1 GCA_903894755.1 uncultured delta proteobacterium | reverse complement strand
CTCGCTCGGAAGTTCCCTAGTACCTGTTTGGCCGCGGGCGAGTACGCTTGGCCGCCGCTTGGCGTACTTGCCCGCGGATAATCGAGCTTGCAGAAGCCTTGGCTTACTGAGAGGGGGCGCAGCGGCATTGGCCATGGACGTTCCCGTTCGCCGCGCGCCAAGGGAGCTCAGAGGTGGCTCGGCGAGGTCGATGTCCGCCGTTCCCGCTTGCAATCCGCCGTGCGAGCTTGTCCGCCGCCCAGCAGGCTCAACGTACGAGCGGCGTACGCGGGCAAAAATCAGCGGGCTCGCCGTCGGCGTAGCGTCGTTGCAGGAGGCCCAGCGGGCTTGCAGTCGGACAAGTACGTTGGAACTTGGCCCGGCGCGCCGATGTTCGACCGAGCTCACTCGGACGACGCCGAGGACGCTCCGACGTCTAGATGACCATCAAACTGACAGTCTGCACATAGCAACACCCCACGCGGTCGCCATTTCTTCCAGATGGGCGCCGTTTAGTTTAGACGAGACGCACGGTCTGGCCCCCAATCACGATTGCCACCTCACCTTCTACTTCCCTGAGCACTGGCGCTAGGCCAATCTGGGCGTGGCGGGTGAACTTGGCTTCGAACGGTCCGCCAACCGCGCTCCTCTTGACAGGCGTGTACAGCTCTCCACGTTCTCCGAGCTGCGCCCCTTGCGGATCCCAGCGTTCCTCCGTGCCGTCGTTCAACCCAAGCACCACCTGGTCGTCGTCAACCCGCACGGAACGCACGAAGAACGGGACATCGTCGACTGTAAAATAGCTCCAGTCGTAACCGTTCGACAGGATATATCGGCCGTCGTCGGGATGCCGTGCAATCCAGGAGTGCATGGCTTCGGCAAGCCCATGGTGCTCTACGGGCTCGCCATGATGGTGGAAGTTACCGTCAGCATCGAGCCGAATGGTGCTCTCACGGGAACGTCCCTCAGGGGCTGGGAATCGAAAGAACTCAGGATGATCACCGGGTTTCATTGGCACCTGCGAAGTCGCCACATCAGCGACGGGGGGGCGACCACCGTGGTGGCCAACACCATAAACACGAGCGCAGCATACACGGATGGCGACACAAGGGGTTGTCCTCCCACGACCAGCCGCGCTCCAGCATCCGCAAAAATCAACCCGACCTCCCCACGCGGGATCATCCCCACCCCCACGAGCAGCCGGTCGATCCCGGGTTCCCTACGGACCGCAAGCCCAGTCACCAGCTTTCCGACCACTGCAGCCAACGTCAGTGCCACCCCGAACCCAAGTGCCGCAAGGCTCGTCTGACCAAGGTTAACCCCCATGCCGGTGCGCACGAAAAACACCGGGATAAGCACCGCTGCAATGGGACGAACCAACTCGCCCACGTCATGTTTCGACTCGGACCCAAACTCCTTCACATGGACATCGTCCAGTACGAGCCCGGCGGCAAAGGCTCCCACGATCGCGGCAAGTCCAGCCAGCGCACTAACCCCCGCAAGCAGCAGGCAAACGCCAATGGCCAACGCCCCCAAGACACCGTCCGTGTGCAGCCGCGCCGCAATGCGAAACACGCCGGGGAACCCATACCGCCCAAGTAGCAGCGCTCCACCGAGAAATCCCACGGCAATAAGAACGATGCGCGCGAGCTCCCCCGCGCTCGGTAACGCCCCCTTTTGCGCGATCGCCGTCACTACCGCCAGTACCACCAACCCCAAGACGTCGTCGAGCACCGCAGCTCCCAGCACGATGCGCGCCTCGCGACGTTCCATGGCTCCCGCGTCTTTCAGCACCCTCGCGGTAATCCCTACGCTCGTTGCACACAGCGTCGCCCCCACGAACAGATGCAATACCGGTCCACCAGGGGTGATCAGAGAACTCACGCCATAGCCGAGCAGCATCGGAGCCACGACTCCGACCACTGCAACGATAGCGGCCGATCCCCCGACAGCGCGCATCTGCGCCAGCGTCGACTCGAGCCCCACTTCGAAGAGCAGCAACACAACCCCGAGCTCGGCTAGAAAGGCAAGCCCCGGTGCCTCCGCCGAGAACCCGTGAATCCCCAAGAGCGGAAGGTTGCCCAGCGCGACTCCAGCGAGAAGCTCCCCGAGGACCGGCGGCTGCCCGATGCGCAACGCAAGCTCTCCGCCGATCTTTGCAGCGATCAATATAGCTGCAAGGGTGAGCCAGACCGCTGCACCCGTCCCGTCAGAGGCCGAGTGCAGCAACGCTGTCAGACCTTCGCAGGACGGGTTACAGCGGGCACCTTTCGCTGCTCACGCTGTTCACGTCGCCCCATCTTTGCGTCAATCCACTCGGTGAAGGGGGCTGCTACATAGATGCTTGAATAGGTCCCTGCTACCACGCCCACGACCATAGCTAGGGCAAAGTCCTTGATGACGCCGGTTCCCCAGATAAAGAAGGCAAGCACACTGAGGAGCACCGTACCTGAAGTCAGGATAGTCCGGGAGAGCGTCTCGGAAACACTCAGGTTGATGATTTCCGCAAAGGTCTTCCCTCGGTGCTTGGAGAGGTTCTCTCGGATGCGGTCGTAGACGACCACAGTGTCGTTCATCGAGTAGCCTACTATGGTCAGGATCGCAGCAATGGTCGACAGGGTCACTTCCCGTCTTGTGGCCACGAAGAAACCGATCACCACCATGGCGTCGTGCACACACGCGACCACGACGCCAGGAGCAAAGCGCAGGTCGAAGCGGAACGCGAGGTAGAGCATGATGAACACGATGGCGATCGCCACAGCGTTGCGTGCGCTGTCGCGAAGCTGCTTTCCTGCTTTGGGGCCGACCCACTCGACGCGCAAGGCACGCTCCGGGACCGTATCGACTCCAAGCTTGCTTCGAAGACCGTCGAGGAGCTGGTCCCCCTTGGACTGCAGCGCAATTTCAACCCGGTGATCCCGTGGGTTCACCACGTGCGGGTTGGTGGGGCTGGGACGCATGCTGAGACCTGGGACAGACGCGATCTGCGTCTTGATCTGCTCGATATTGGGGTCGACGTCGTAGCGTACGGCAACCTTGTCCCCTCCTGGGCTGATCTTGACCTCCGTGGCTCGCGAGTCGAGCGGGCACGTGTCGGCCCAAGCAGCTGTCATCTTTTGCAGGTCTTCTGCGTAACAAAGAGCCGCACGTAGCTGGTCGCGGGACGCATCATTGAGTGCACTCACTTCTTGCACCCTGATGATGAACCGGCTGTCGTTGGTGCGGTCCTTCACCTGCACCACGTCGGGATTGTGATAGCCAAGCGCAGTCACCGTGCTGCGCACCAACGCGGCATCGACAGGCTTGCTAAACGCGACCTCGATCTCGGTCCCTCCGCGGAAATCGGTGCCATAGTTGGGACCTGGCACGAAGACCAGGATAGTCGAGATGAGGACTAGAGACAGGCTAAACGGAATCCAGAACTTCCGCTGCCCCATGAAGTCGAAGGTGCGTCCAGGCTTGAAGAATTCCATGGTCTTGCTCCCTTAGAACTCGGCCCCGACGCTGAGCGTCTTGACCTTGGCGCCACGCGCCCACCAATCAAACACAAGGCGCGTGCAGAAGACGCCTGTAAACAGGCTTGCCACGATGCCCACGATGAGCGTGACGGCAAATCCCTTCACCGGCCCGCTCCCATACTGTGCCAAAATCAAACCGGAAATAAACACCGTCACGTGACCGTCCAAAATGGCCGCAAAGGCCTTGCTATATCCAACCTCCACCGCCGCCCGCACACTGCGTCCAGCGCGAAGCTCCTCGCGAATGCGCTCGTTGATGAGCACGTTGGCGTCCACCGCAATACCAATGGTCAGCGCAAGTCCCGCAATGCCCGGCAGCGTCATCGTGGCACTGAAGCTCGCCAAGATCGCCATCTGCAGCAGCATGTTTAGAAGCACTGCAGCGTCGGCCACCAGTCCGGCCTTGCGGTAGTAAAAGACCATGAAGATGAGCACCAGCCCCGAGCTCACTACCATCCCCTTGAGTCCCTGCTGGATGGCGTCGACTCCGAGGGACGGCCCGATCAGGGACTCGTTGGATGGGGTAATCTGTGCAGGAAGCGCCCCGCTTCGTAGTACCAGTTCGAGCTTGCGCGCGTTCTGAAGCTGCTGCTCCGGATCCGCCGCCCCCATCGTGATGCTGGCATGGCCACCGCCAATCTTGCTCTTGATCACTGGAGCCGAATCCACAATGTCGTCGAGGATGATCGCAAAACGCCGCTGTATATTGGCGCCTGTCACCTCCTCGAAACGGTCCGACCCCACCGGACTGAAGGTCAATGCTACATAGTAGCCGCCTAGTCCCGAGCTCTGGTCCTGCGCTACCTGTGCGTCGGTGATGTAGTCTCCCGTAACCTCGGCGCGCTTGAACAGATACAGCGAGCGCCACCCAACATCGCTGCTTCGTCCCGAATCGGGATCGAACTCGGTGATGGCCTCGAACCCAATCTGGCGGTCGTCAGGAACACTTAGCGACGCTGCCCACTTCTTGAAGCGGGTCCTGCACACGTCCATGGTCTCGTTGTCGCGTCGGACAATGCGCGCATAGTGGGTCTCGATGGACTTGGCTTTGCCATCGCCCCCGATGCCGTCAGGCGCGAACTCTTTGTAGATGGTGATCCCCTCGCCCTCGGGAAGCTCCTCATCTTTGACCTTGCCAAAGAAGTCCTTGGTGTCATCGACCATCTTGAACTCGAGGCGGGCGGTGCGACGGATGATGTCCTTGATCTCGTTGAAGGCTTTTTCATCCTTGCCAGGGACCTCGACAATGATGTCTTCGTCGCGGGTGGTGACGCTGGCCTCGCGAAGTCCAAGCTCGTCGACCCGTCGGCTCACCGTGTCTTTGGCCTGCCCGACGGCGCGCTCTCGGATACTCGATTCGACCTCACTCCTGATCTTGAAGGTGACCTCGTCGGAGGCCGGACCGAGCGTCTGCGAAAGCTCCTGGAGGAACTTTCTTTGGAACCGCTCGTCGAGCTTGCCCTTGATGTCCGCGGGGTCTTTGAACTTGAGCCGAATGATGTGGCTCTCGGGAGTTGCGATGCGGACCTTGTCTTCGAGCTTGGTCATGGCGTCGCGCGTCAGGCGCGTATCGCCCGAGTGGAGTTGGTAGGCGACCGCGAGCTCTTGGCGCATTTCTTCAGCGAAGTTGTTGCGCTTGTCGGCGATGGCTTCGTCGACCTCCACGGTGTAGACGAGACGCATGCCCCCCTGCAGGTCGAGGCCGGGCGCAATGCCAAAGGTAATGCGGTCCCTGACGTAGGCGGGACACGGGATTTTGCCACGGGTGAGGGTCTCGATGCTGGGCCAGAGTGCGACCAACGCGCCCAGGAAAAGGGCGGCGACGAACCCAACCCGCAGTCGCCACGAGCCATCCATCACGGCAAGAGCGCCAATGAGGGCCCAGACGACGATGAGCACCGAGGTCACCAGACCCCAGAACGAGTCCGCTTTGTAGAAGAGGAAGGCGGCGACCGCGAAGATGAGCGCCAAGATGAGCGCGTTGCGCTTCGATGAATTCATCGGGATTTCCAGCAGCTACTTTTTGGCGTCGACGGCGGAAGCAGGAGCTTTGTCGCCGGAAGACTTGGCTTCGAGAGCCTTGGCTTCGGGTGGCTTGGCTCCCTCCGTCGTAAACGGCGAGACGGTGTTCGAGAGCATCGAGACGGTGACACCAGGAGCTAGCTTTACCTTGGCCACGCGCTCATCCATCTCGAGAAGCTCACCGATGAGTCCCGAGGTCGAAACGATGCGGTCGCCTTTCTTGAGGTGCGACCGCGCCTCGGATTCCTTCTTTTGGCGGCGAAACATGAGGAACAAAATGGGGACGAAAATAAGAAACGGCAGCAGCATGGGGAGCAGGCCGCCGGGAGAAGGGGGCGCACCGCCACTTGACGGGGCTCCTTCCTGGGCGACGCCAGGGGTCCCTGCCTTCTGCCCAACCGACTGAAACGAGAAACCGGAGAGGGACACGATGTGAACTCCCTCGCAGCACCAGGGCGTTCCGCGCCTAACGGACGCTTGGAGCGAGGAGCACTCCGATTCTGCGACGCTTCGAGATAAACCGAACCCGTCGGACAGCCCGATCGAGCCGCCCCCGTCTACTCGCCCCCCCCCCCCTCGTCAACCCCCTGCGGGGGGGCAAACAAGGGGCTTCGCCCCTTCGCTCCCGTTGGTCGCTACCCCTTCCTGCGGATAGGTCGATGTCGTGGTGTCCAAGGACTAGGCGTGAGGCCATCGTTGAGTGAGCGTTGCGTTTCCCACGCTCGATTCGCTAGACTCAAAGTCCCCCGGCGCAACGGCAAGTGTGAGCGAGACCCCGATGTGGAAACTGGTGATCGAGGACGACGAAGCGAAGCGCACCGTCGTGCCGCTCACGCGCGAGGACTATACCCTCGGGCGAAAAGAGGGGAACACGATCCGCCTCACCGAGCGCAACGTGTCGCGAACCCACGGGCGCCTCTTCATGAGCCTCGAAAAAGGCGTTTACGTCGTCGAGGACTTCGCCAGCTACAACGGGGTCCACGTCAACGGCTTGCGCGTCATCCAGTCGCAAGATCTCTCTCACGGCGATCTCCTCCAGATCGGCGACTACCGGATTCTCCTCCAAGACGACACCGTCGCCGATGGCCCTGGCTCCACCATCGCCGCGTCCGACGCGAAAACAACCTTGCCGTCCGTACCGCGAGGCTCGCTCCTTCTGGAACGTCCCAACCGCCTCGTCATGCTGGCCGGACCTACCTCGGGCGCCGAGTTCCCTCTCGAAAAAAACTGCATCACCATCGGACGCGCCGAGGACATGGACGTGTCCGTCGTCCACTCGTCTGTCTCCCGTCTCCACTGCGAGGTGCATGCCCTTGGAGACGGACGTTACGAGATTGTCGACCAAGGCTCCGCTAACGGCGTTCGCGTCAACGGTGCGGACCTGAAGAGAAGCATCATCGAGGCCGGCGATGTCATCGAGCTCGGTGACGTCAAGTTCAAGTTCGTGGGGGCCGGTCAGATATTTCGTCCCGGGCCCGAAGACTCCCGCGAGAGCCCCGTCCGTCGCCCGCAGCGTCGTGCAGGCTTCGCCCCGTACCTGCTGGTCGCGGGGATTCTCCTGCTCGTCGCCGTCGCCGCCTGGCTCACCGTGCGCTGGGTCGCAGGACCACCGCGCCAAAGTCTAGCCGCCGTCGACAACCCGGAGCTCGAGACGATCCGTGCGGCAAAACGTCTTTGCGGAGTCGGTGAGTTCGATACGGCCCATGAGAAGCTCCAGAACGAGCTTCGCGTCGACTCCCCCCTGCGCCGCTTGCAGGACTTCAGGGAGATCGAAGATGCCTGGGCCACCGACATGCTTGCTCGCGCCCGAGCCGAAACCGACCCCGACAGACGTAATAAGCTCCTCGCAGCCGTCGCAAAGAGCACCGACGTCTCCCCTGGCCTGCGCAGTCAAGCCGGCGCTCTCATCGGTCAGTTCGACGCCCCCGGAACCAATCCGCAAGACCTGCCGCTTGCCGTTCTCGATGTGACCAAACCCGATGCCAAACCGGATGGTGCTGGGACGCGAAAACGCGACGCGGGCCAGTCCACCGGCGACCACTCCCGTCAACACGCGCTCGACAGCCCCGAAGCCATGGCGACGTATCGGCGCAGTCTCGAGGCACGTGTCTTCGCTGGCCAAGGAACAGACACCGAGGTCGCGACGCTTCTAAGCATCTGCCGCGACCAGAAGGATCCGACGTGCGTCAGGCGGTGCCAAGAGGCGCAAAAGAAGCCTTGACGCGCACGCCTACTTGATCCGAGCCTCCACCGCCCGTGCGTGCCCCTCGAGCCCTTCGAGCCTCGCAAACGCCGTGATCGCTCCGGCGTGCGCCGCAAGCGCTTGGGGGGAATACCGAATGACCGAGGTTCGCGTTACGAAGTCGTAGACGCCTAGCGGTCCACCGAAGCGCACGGCTCCTCCTGTCGGAAGCACGTGGGATGGTCCTGCGAGGTAATCTCCTGCGGCCTCGGGTGTGCACGACCCCACAAAGGCGGCGCCTGCCCTCGGGATTTGCGCCAGGAGGTCTTCGGGACGCGCCACATGGAGCGCAAGGTGCTCGACAGCCAGCGCGTTGGCGACGGACGCGAGACGCTCGCGTGACGGCACCACGAGCGCGTATCCATTTCGCTCGATCGAGACGCGCGCAATGGGCTGACGCGGGAGCGACGCAAGCTGAATCTCGATCTCACGCGACACGGCCTTGGCGGTACTCTCGGAAAGGCAGACCAGCAGCGGATACGCGGCCTCATCGTGCTCGGCCTGCGACAACAGATCGGCCGCCACGACCCGTGCGTCGGCCTTGCGGTCGGCCAGTACGAGGATCTCGCTCGGGCCGGCGATGCCGTCGATGGCTACCGAGCCACACACGAGACGCTTCGCGCACGCCACATAGTGGTTCCCGGGGCCTACGATCTTGTCGACTCGCGGGACCGACGCGGTCCCATATGCGAGGGCACCGATGGCGTGCGCTCCTCCGAGGTCGACGACTCCTGTGACGCCGGCGAGGAAGGCCGCCGCAAACACGGCGTCGTCGGTTTCGTTACCGGCAAGCGGCGTGGCCAGCAGAATTTCGGGCACTCCGGCGACCTTCGCAGGAATGGCGGCCATGAGCACACTCGACGGATACCGCGCCTTGCCGCCTGGCGCGTAGACGCCGACGCGAGCGAGAGGAGAGACACGAGTGCCGAGAAGGATCCCGTCAAGCTCGTAGGAGAAGCCCGGGTCGCGTTGGCGCTCGTGAAACGTGCGAATGCGGCTGGCGGCGAGCTCGAGAGCGTCACGGTGTTCCGGGGCGAGCCTTGCGAGTGCTGCTTCGCCTCGGAAATCGCGAAGCAGGATCGGGTCAGGATGTCGTCGGTCGAAGCGTTCGGCAAAGCGGAGCAAAGCTGGATCGCCTTCGGTCCGGACCGCGTCGAGGATGGCCCTGACAGCGAGCTCGACACGAGAGAAGTCGTCGTCGCCACGGTTGCAAAGGCGTGTGAACGCCGATTCGAATTCTACGGTCTCGTCGAGGAAAATGCGGAGCATGCTCGGCTCTATAGCATCGCCCCAACACCAAAGGACCCACGGAAGTCCACCGGGCTTGACACCGGAGCGCATGTGGCTAAGGTCCCGAGCCGCCGCCCAGGTAGCTCAGTTGGTAGAGCAGGGGACTGAAAATCCCCGTGTCGACGGTTCGATTCCGCCCCTGGGCACCGTTTTCTAGAAGTTATCTAGAGCCTCCCGGCCCCTTCATGGGGGCCTCGACGCGAAGACGCTCGTGATGGAGCGAACGTTCGACGATCTCCAGACGCTTGTTGGTCTCGGCTCGGAACGCTGTCAGCTCGGTGATGAGACGCTCGATGCCAATCTCGTTTTTGAGGTTGACGTGGAAGTCTGTCTCGGCCTGGGCGCGTTCTTTTCTCGCGTCTCGGTTTTGGCTCATCATGATGAGCGGGCCCTGCAGCGCCACGAGGACCGCCAGAAACAAGTTGTAAAACTGGTACGGGTATCCATCGAAAGGGAAAGGCGGGGGCAGCAGGGTGTTGAGAAACGCCCAGCAGACCGAAAACCCAAGGAGCAGCAAGATGAACGCCCAGCTTCCATTGAGCTGCGCGACGCGGTCGGCAAGACGTTGCCCCCACGTCAGGTTCTCTTCGAACTCCCGGACCACGTCCTTCGCCGCGCGCTGACTGAGAAGCGCGTTGGTCTCGCGCAGACGCTCGGACATCTCGGCAAGGATCGCCATCGCCGCGGCCGCAGAACGCCCAAGGTGCTCGGCAAACTCGGCCCGCGTCAGCTCGAGCAGCTTCGTGTCCATGAGCACCCGCACGCTTGCCGAACGAGGCTTGTCGTCGAACAGCGAGAGCTCTCCGAAGTACTCGCCGGTGCGAAGGTCCTTCAACACCAAGAGGGGCGTGTCAGGCTCCGGCGCAGGAAGAAACACCTGCACGGCCCCCGTGAGCACGATGTACATGGACGATCCGCGGTCGCCCTGAGAAAAGACCATGTCCCCCTGAACGTAGGCGCGCTCGGTCAGACGCTCCGCGAGCGCGTTCCGGTCCGTGTCCGAAAGGCTCTCGAAAAGAGATATCTGCGCAAGCAAGTCCGAATGGCGCATCGAGGCCATCCTGGTCGTAGGTCACCGCGCTTGCAAGCGTTCAGGCTAGTAGCTCGCGGCGGAAGTCCTTGGACACTCCGGGGCAGCCCACGACAACATCGTCACCCGCGAGCCTGTGTTACCCACCCGTTACCCACCCTGGGCTGATTTGACTCGCCCCTTCGGGGCTGCCAATCAACGCACGGGCTTCTCGTTGCCTAAGTCGCGG
>CAITRH010000685.1 GCA_903894755.1 uncultured delta proteobacterium | reverse complement strand
GTGACGACGGCGACGGAGCTCAAGGCGCAGGGGAGTGGCGCGTCGCTGGTGCGCTCGTCGGCAAGCACGCTGATCGCGGACGCGTCGACGCCAGGACGAACGGTGACGATCTTGGGCTTCGATGTGGCCGACAGCGATTGGCCGTTGAAGGCGTCGTTCGTGCTTTTCACACGCAACGTTGTGGAGCTCGCGCGGCTTCATCGGGCGCAAGGGGCTGCGGGGCCGTCGCGTACGGGCGAGCCGCTGCGTCTGGCGGTCCCTGCGGGAACGCAGTTGGTCACTGTCGAGGGACCCGGGATGTTGTCTCGTGAGGTGTCGGCCAAACTTGGGTTTGCGGTGGTGTCGGGCATCGAGCGCGCGGGGTTCTATCGTCTTCGATGGACGTCGCCGCGGGTGGGGGACGCACTCGTTGCAGCGAACCTGACGAGCGAGAGAGAGAGCGACATCAGGCCACGTCCTGTTCTTTTCGAAGCCGGAGCGGCCACGACAACGACGGCGAAAGCAGCCACGGAGTCGCACAATGAGTGGGGGTCGTGGTTGGCGCTGTTGGCGGCCGCGGTGATCGCGTTCGACGTGTGGTGGTTGACCCGTCCAGTGCGCGTTCCGGTGCTGACGGGATCGAGGAGCGGCGTGCGATAAGGCACTCCCAAGGAAGTCGCGGGGATCGCGACGCATGCCAAGGAGATCTCGACGCATGCCAAGGAGATCGCGACGCACCTCGCGAGGATCGCGACGCTACTCGCGAGGATCGTGACGCTACGCGAGAGGATCGCGACGCTACGCGAGAGGATCGCGACGCTACGCGAGAGGATCGCGACGCTACTCGCGAGGATCGCGACGCTACTCGCGAGGATCGTGACGCTACTCGCGAGGATCACGACGCACCTCGAGAGGATCACGACGCACCTCACGAGGATCGCGACGCACCTCGCGAGGATCACGACGCTACTCGAGAGGATCGTGACGCTACTCGAGGGGATCGCGACGCTACGCGAGAGGATCGCGACGCACGTCTCGACCATCGTCACGATCCCCGAGACACGCGCCACGATCTCCGAGGCATGCGTCACGATCTCCGAGGCGCGCGTTGCGATCGTGGATCCGAGCGTGACCAAGGAGCAGGTAACCGCAGAGAAACGCGCGCAATCACACAAAACCCGCATCGAAAACTGCAGTTGCCACTTCCCGACCTGGGTTGCCTCAGTTCAAATGCAATGTCACCTCCGCTACCACAGCCCCAGGATCCTCCAGATCACGCTTGCCAAATGCCAACACCTTCCATCCCGCTCCCCCCGCTGCCAGCTTTGTCCGAATCAACCGGTCCCTCCGGAGACGCTCCCCCCGATGGAACGCTGCGCCATCAATGTAAATCGCCGTCTTGGTTCCCCTCACCACGAAATCGGCCACACTGATAGGCGCTGCCCCTTCCTCCGCTGCCACCGGGACCTGCTTGTCAACTTGGATCCCGTTCTTCTCGAACAACCTGAGAAACCTAAGCTCCAACGGTGACCCTACTCCCGCATCATAGGCCTCCAGCCACCACCTTGGATCGTGCTTCTCTTCGCTGGTCTTCGCCGGTGGAGCCGTTGCAAGCTGCTCAAGGTCCGGTAGAACCTGCGGCCACGACAGAACCCCATGGTGACGCTGGTTCGTGTAGGACTTGAGACATCGGTAACAGGCCGTCTCGCAATCCTTGTGGTCCAAGTGCTCCAGCGCCCGCCGTGCAACTAGGTGAAACTCCTCTGCGGCGCGATCCAGAAAACCACTGCCCCCCACAGCAGGATCCAAAAACGTCAGCGCTCCACAACGTCGCACCCGCTCGTCAGTCTTGAGCTCCCACGTCTTCTCCAAACTGAACTCGATCTCTGGCCCGTCCAGCATGTACAGATGACGCATGCCGGTCCGCAGCGAGTAGCCGAGCGACATCCCCCACTTCAAATAGTCCACTTCGGTACACTCCACTGGAAGATCCACGTAAATGCGCAGCGTAGTCGCCGGTCCGCTCGTCGTGATGGCGCATGCAACAGGCGGCTGCCCCCTGTTCGGACACGAGGACGCGTGCCCGTACACGTCTTCTTTGGTCCCTTTTGCGGCTTTCTTCTGCCCCTTGGCCTTCTTGCCGCTGTCCTCGGGCCACACGAGCCCCCGTCCGCAATGCGGGCACAAATAGAACCCTCGTCCCTCTGGATGCAAACACGGCGCTCCCATTGCCAGCTCTCGCTTCGATGGCGGCTTCCACTCGTTGAGCCAACAGATCTTCTCCCCGTGCCGCAGCTCCGCAAACCATGACGTCGGCAAGTCGTAGCGACACACTGGATGGCCATCGTGCTGCGGGAACGCCTGTACCAGAGACGAAATGGGAAAACGGTCTTCTTCCTCGAGGACCGGGTTATCGTCCCGCACCGCAAGAAACCCACCGTAGGCGTGCGCCGCAAGCCCGTTGATCGCATGCTCGGAACCGCAACGCGGACAGCGTACATGCTCCTGGGTCCCGTACCTGAGTGAGCAGTTCTTGCAAATCGAATAGACCCAGTCCGGCTCGGGCGACTTCGGATTCCAAGGGGACGATCGATCAAGACCCACTACTTTCCATCGGTGACCCCTCGCGTGCGCCATCGCCTCGGGCTGGTACTGCGCCAGGCCAAAGCGCCGTGCAACTGCGATCGGCTCGTCCTCGAAGGGATCGCCATAAAGCCGTAGCGTGCAAGGCTCCGACGGAAACTCGTAACCGGGGAGAATCCCGAACTCGGCAAAGCGACGCATTGGATGTCCAGTGGTTCTGTCGTCCGCCTCGCCTGCATTGCGCCCGTCGTCGGGAATCCCAAGAATACGTCGGGCAAGTCGCATGGCATCGACTGCGTGCCTGTCGCCGCGACCGAGCTCCTGCCAGGTCTTGATGGTGTTCTGAAGCTCGATCACCTGCCGCCGCACACGGTCGAAGACATCGTGTACCCTCGCAGGCAACGCATCCAACGCCGCTCGAAGCTGCTCGTCTGTTTCAAGCCGCGCTGCACGCCGAAGCTCGGGCTCCCATGCTGCCTTCGCCAGCTTTACCCCGTGATCGAACTGCGCTTCGAGCGCTTGAACCAACGCCTCGATGGCCTCTGTCTTCGCTCCCCCTTGCAGATCGATGTACTCCGCCATCCGTCCCGCAAGCCCTGGATCCGCAGCCCCGAACACCATGGCGTACAGATGACGCAGCATCACGTCGTGGTTGCCATGCCCTATCGCTGGAACAGGAACCTCCCCAGCGATCATCTCCTGCGGCTTCTCGAAAAAATAGCCATCATGTGGAGTGCTCCGGGCGTACCCAAACACAATGCCTACACGTGTCCGCCTCCCAGCTCGCCCCCCCCGCTGAGCGTAGTTGTCAGGACGAGGTGGGATGTTGCGCAGTAGCACGGCATCGAGCCCACCAACGTCAATGCCCATCTCCAAGGTCGGTGAGCAGGAAAGCACATTGAGCGGCCCACGCTCGTCCTTGAACTCGCCTTCCAGCTCGATGCGCTTGTCGCCGGTCACCTGCGCCGTGTGCTCCCCCGCCACCAGCGTCACCAGCTGATCGTCCACCAGACGCTGTACGTAGCGGCTACGATGGACCTCCTCGTTCGACCAGGGGCGAAGTGTCCCGCTCTTGCATCCTGGGCACGGCGTCCCCTCCACCACCCAGGGGACCCGAACGCTGCACACGTTGCAACGGAACCGGTCCTGCGGTCCGAGACGCTCGAGGAGCACACACTCGGCGTTCACCTGCAGAAGCAGCCGGGTGCCACTGTACCCAAAGAGCTTGGTCGGCACGATGAACCGTGGGCCACGCTCGCGCATGAGAAGGCCTATGAGCGCCAGAAACAGCTCCTCGGTCCCCTCTGCACCGTGAAAGCGCTCGAGCAGCGTCTTGAACCGATGTTCCAACATGGGGCCACGTCCCCCCGCCTTCGCCTTGCGCCAAAACGTGTGAAGAGTGATGCCCTGCGGAAGCTCGTCGCGGTCGGCGTTGCCAAGCGGAACTGTCCCCTCAGCATTGCACGGGAACCCCACTGGCTTCTTGAACCGCCTTTCCCAGTCCGCCGGTGCTCCAAAGGCTTCGGGGAAGCTTGCACTGCCCGGGTGGTACGTCAACATGGGTCTCGAAAGCGCACTGCGACGGCGCATGTCGTCAAGGACACACCGTGCAATGAACTCGAGTCTGGCCTTGGAGATCCCCAGCTGCGCTGCAAGCTGCTCTCCTTGCTCCTCGACATAGTCGTGCAGATGATGGTAGCGCACGCCCACGAGACCCAGATTCAACACGGTGGCGCGGTATCCGGCCGTGACCGCAATGTCATCGAGGAGCGGCGCCTCTTCCCACGCACTGGCCTTCTCTCGGACCGGCTTGTTCAGGTACTTCAGCTCGCCCTGGTTGGACGTGTGCACGTTGTCGCGGTGCTCCACCCCCAACGCGACCAGCCGCTCCACGGCGGTGCCAAGAGGAAGCGGCGACTCGGATTCCAATGCCAGCATCAGACGACGCCTCATTCGATCGTAGCGTCCTGCGTAGGTGATGAACCTCGCCTGATGTGCAGCGTCCTGTCGGCTGTCGGCGAAGATGAGTAGCCTCTCCTTCTTGTTGGCCTCGTTGGGGTCTTTCTGGTGCTCGCGTGCAAGGCCCTCGAGCAGTCCCTCGGCAAGGACTCGAACGGCTGCGGACGTACCAAGAGCAACAGGCGTGATCAAGTTCTTCGACCCTCCAGTCCCCCCACACACGAGACACGACGTGCGCGCTGGAGCCAGTACACAACGCACCGGATGGTCCGCCTCGTTGGCCGAAAACTGCCGGGTTGCAGGGTCGAACGACCCCTTGCAGACCGACCTGGACTTCATCTTCTTGTTCGTAGCGATCTCGACCCCCTCCATCTCTTCAAGCGGCTCCTCGATGCGATCCAGGTCGTAGAGCATCCATTCGCCATCGTTCGAGCGCGCGTCGTTGGGCTCGAGGCGCGTCACACTGGGGTCCTCATCTCCATAGAAGCGCAGGGTGTCGGTCCCACATGCGCGGCACAAGTAGAGGGGAACCGTGATCATCCCGCAAGAACAGCTCTCCTGCCCCATGGGATAGAGCCGTCCACACTTGGGATCCACGCATCGGAAGAACTTCCATCCTCCTCGAACGAAGCGGTGGGTGCGAAGCCGCAGTGCGCCTGGTGTACTGTCGGCAAGAGCAGCTCCAAGGATCAGTGCGGCCTGCACCTCGGCACGCACCGCTTCCCAGGTCTCCCCCTTGCGCTCCGGGACTTCCTCGAGCAGCCGGTCGGTGATCTTGTCGAGAGAAAGCGGACGCCTTGCGAGCAGGTCGTTCAGCCACCACAAGACGGCAGCCTTGGACGCAGCTTCTTCAATGGGGGTCGATGCGGGGACTCCGGCAAGGGACGCGACGGCTTGTTGCAGCTTGGTTGCATCGCTCAGGTCCGCCGTGTCGACAAGCGGCGGAGTCTTCGGCCACGCGGCCTGCGTCGGGACCTCCAGCTCGCGGATCGACTCGCCAATGACCTTGATGCACTTGGACTCCACTCCGGCGAGGGTTGAAAAGAAACCTTGCACCGCGTCGTCCCGAAGGCGAGCGACCTCTTCGGGGGTCTTGTCTGTCTCGTCGACGCTCTTGATGGTCGCTGACGTTGCAATGCGCACGAGAGGGGGGAACCGCTGCTTGTCGTTCCGCTCGTCGGCTCCCCAGTCCTGACGTGCCCCTGCAAGGTGGGCAACGACACGTCGAACGAGAAGAGCGATGTTGGCCCCAAGGCTTCCTCGGTAACTGTGGACCTCGTCGAGCACGAAGTAACGGCAGCGATGGTTGGCAAAGAGGCCGTCGCGGTCGGCAGGACGCACCAGGAGGTACTCGAGCATCATGTAGTTGGTAAGCAGGATATGTGGCGGGTTCTCGCGGAGAAGTCGCCGGTCGGCTTCCTTTGTGGAGCGGTCGTAGCGAGCGACCTTGACGTAGGTGTGTGCCGAGTCTTGGAGGTAGGAATCGATGCGCTCCTGTTGGTCGTTGGCGAGGGCGTTCATGGGGTAGACAAGGATGGCTGTGAGGCCAGTTTTCTTGAACCGAGAGGCGTCCTCGATAGCGTTCTGGAGAACAGGCAGCAGGAAACACTCAGACTTTCCGGAGCCTGTACCGGTGGTGACGACGGTGGGAGTGGCCTCAGGGGCGAGCAGGTGGCAGATGGCGTCACTCTGGTGCAGGAAGGCGGAGTGGGAGCCGCTGCGTTTTTCCATGACATTGGCGAGCGTTGCATCGAGGCCGAGGTTGTACCAGGAGCGACCGGGTTTGAAGGGGCGATGGGCCTGGAAGAAGGGTTCTTGGGCAAGGAACCCTGGGGCATTGAGCTCGCGATCGAGGGCTTCACGGAGCTTCGAGTCGCGGGCGCGAAACTCGGTGCGGAGGTAGCTTTTGTACTCTTCTATGACGTCGTGGACTACGGAGATGGGATTGAGTGTCATTGGCAGGTTTCCTACAGTGGGAGGAGAGGCAGACGCCAAGATGGGCGCCATCAAGGGAACAGTTCATCGAAGCGGTTACTCAGCTCGCGTGCGAAGCGAAGCAACTTAGGGCCTCTGGGGTCCAGGGGGTCGGCGAGCTGCTTGACGATGGCCAGATGCGTCGATGGAAGGGCCATCTCGGCAGGTCAAGTTCCTTTCGGTCGAGGAGTGCCTTTTCTTCTGGGCTCAGAAGGATCAGCACCGACGGGTAAGGGACATCGAGGTCAGGACGCGCGGCAAAACGAAACGGCATGACGGTGCCGGTGAAGCCGACCGAATCCGACACCTCCACAAGTCGGACCTCCTTGCCGGACGGATCCTCAATCAGGTAGATCTGCCGGATGTCTGGGTCTGCCTTTTTGTGCGCGTTCGCCAATGCCCTTGCAACTTCATCCACCGGCTTCATGGGGCGAGGGTAGCACGGCGTGGAACCGACGTTTGCGATTGTTTGCCCCTCCAATTGAAAGGATCGGAACAGCGCCGGGTCGTGCTTCTTCACAAACGCGTCGACACCGAGCTCCTTTAAACCAAACCTACGTTGAGAACCGCAGGTTTGAACCGCAGCATTCGCGACCCAGGGTTACCCACCCTGGGCTGATTTGCTTCGCTTCTTCGGGGCTGCCAATCAACGCATGTCGTCCTCATCTGGTGCTCCGTTGCAGCGGGGAACCCCAGTTCCTCCCTGCGATGGAACGGATCCCACGCGTTGATTGGCAGCCCCGAAGGGGCGAGGCAAAACAACGGCCCGCTAAGTCGCGGGGGTCTCTTCAAACTCCGCGATCACCCCCTACCCAGGGTTACCCACCCTGGGCTGTTCTGACTCGCCCCTTCGGGGCTGCCAATCAATGCACGGCCTTCTCGTTGCGTAAGGGGACGTGCTGGAAAGGACCACGTGTG
>CAITRH010000684.1 GCA_903894755.1 uncultured delta proteobacterium | reverse complement strand
CCTGGGTCGCGGGTGTCGCGGTGCCGTGTCGACAAGAGAAAGTTGTGGTTTTCAAGATGGGCTTGGTTTAGCGCAATCCCCCCCTGCGACGCACAAACCAATGTACCCCCAATACCACCGCCGCTGCCAAGGTCCAGACCCACGGTGGCGCCACCGGTAAACTGTGACGCTCCGCACTCACCACCGTCGGACGTGGCATGGGAAGCGACCCAATGTCGCCTGCCTCTACATACCGTCCCCCCAACGCCCCAGCAAGCGCCTCGAGACGCTCGGCATCAGGACGTGAGTCCGCCCACTCGTCCCCCCCCACCTCACATGCAAAATCCCGACGCGTCGTAGGCCCACGTCCCGCCTTCAGCCGCACACTGTAGCCACCGGCTGCCAATGTCCCAAGAGGTATATCCACTTGGCCCGACGCAGGACGAGGCACCTCGAACCGCCCCATCTGCCCCTGCGCATCAAGACGACGTAGCTCGATCGCCAACATCTCTGTCGACTCCCCACCGGGTGCAATCCGCACCCGCAACACCGACGCAAGCCCCGCTACACATCCCCCTGTCAGCTCCATCTGCGCCGGCTCGAAACGTGGATCCCTCATCAGCCACCCCAGTAGGCCATCCCAGAGTGCCCCATGCCCCCTTCCCGCTGTCCGCGCCCCTAGCTGCGAAAACCGAAACAACCAGCCGCCGTCTACCCCCAACGCAATCGCACGACCGTCCCCCTCATCCCCCACTGCCAAGACCGGCATCTTCGCCCCAGTCGCCGTCACCCGTGTTGGATGCGCCCACAATACAAGCCCCCCAGGTCGCACATCCCCGAGCACGTTGGCGCCTGGCATGGACGGGAGCTCGTCGCCCACCACCCCGCGCAACGGTCCCAGCAAAGGGGCCCCCTTTCCAGCCTCGGTCCAGACCGGCACAAACGACGCTAGATCCGCTGCAGTCGCCGACGAGGACCTATCAAGGGTTATAGGTAGGACATCCGCAAGCGGAGTCCCCGCATACCCCCCCGCCACAAACGAGTTGGGTCCCCCCACCATGATCAGCCCGCCCCCAGACCTCACATAGCGTGCAAGAGCGGGAAGATGCCGCTCTAGCCCGTAGGGCTGCGCATCGAAGTCTTGCAATACCACGGCATCGAAGGACGGCAAGTGGTCGGTAAAGAGCTCGTCTACGGGAAACGGTATGAGCGCCAGGTCGTCTGTTGCAGCATTCGGATTGTCCGCAGGGGTCCGCAAGATGAAGAACGCCACCACGTCCACTGAGGCGTCCCCCTTCAGCCACTGCCGAAGCGCCCGCGTGTCGTTGGTGGGACGACCCGCAACATGAAGCACCCGTACCCGTTCCCTGGCAACATTGAACGCAATCAAACGCTTGTTGTTCTCTGGAATGGTGTCCCCAGCAGGGGCATCCAGGGAAACCTCGAGCAGCCTCGACCCCGCACGCTCCAAGGTCACCGTAAGGTCGATGGCCCCTCGACCGTCCTTGATATGTGCGATCCCACTGGCCAGCTCCGCAGGACCATCCTCGCGTAGCTCCCGTGCCGTGACCACCATGTCGCCGCAATCGAGCCCCACACACCCAACGTCGATGCGCAACGGAAGCGGCACATGGGCCACCGCTGCCCCGGCTGCCGCTACCCTGCGTAGGCTCGCATCCTTTGGAGCCGCCTTTGCCACTGCAACCGTGTGAACCGGTAGACGCATCCCGTTGCCAAGGGACCGCAAGGAAGCCTCGGAAGCCCCCTCGGGTGGATCATCGAGCCTCCCGTCGCTCACCACCACCACGGCGGCTGGACGCTCCTCTGCCGACACACTCAGCGCTCGCAGTGCACCGGTCAGGTCACTTCGAGACGCCCGTGCCTCCGCGCCTTGAACAAAGGGGACAGCCTCCCCTTCCCCAAACCCTAGAAAGACTAGCCGCGTCTCTTTGCCATGCTGCCCCAACGCTGCCAGCGCTCGATCGCGAACCTCGACACGCGTCGAGGTCCCGTCTGCAGCAAGCGCCATGGAGCGAGACGTGTCCACCAGTACAACCACCCGTGCCCCTACCACAGTGTCGCGTGAGGTCACTCGTACGGGGCGAAATACCGCCGCCAAGAGCGCCGTGAGGGCTAGTAAGCCCGTCAAGGTAATGGCAAGGCCGCCCCTCTCGCGTCTCCGGAGCTCCACAAGGAGCAACGCAAAGCTAAGCAGCGCAAGGCCAAGAGAGAGAGCCATGGCCCAAAGGGGAAGGTCTGTCCCCGCGGCAAAACGTGTTGCAGGCATGGATGGCAGGATGTCTAGGGTGGCTAAGGAACCGGAAGAAGTGCGCGACGTCGCATCAGAAAGGGGGCGTGCACCTGGTCATCCTTGTAGTTCGAGCAAAGCGCATACATGGCAATGTTGACCGCTAGACGTATGGCCCGCTCCCGTTGCGTATCCCCGCCAGGAATGACCGGCCACTCCCACGCTCCCGAGGGTCCTCGTGCCAATGCTCCTCCTAGGTCGTGTGATGAAAACAGCACCAATACAGCCCCTCCACGCACGACGGCGTCCAATGTCTTCGGCCCTGCAACACGCCCCTCGGCCCTCCGAAGCAGATAAAAGCTCCTGAACACCACATGCTCGGGACCCAACACGATCGGCGCTGCATCCGGAATCAACCGCGCCACCTCGGCCCGCGCGGACCGTCCAAACGCGCTCGGTTGTCCTTCTGGTCCTACCCCCGCGTCATCCACCAACAGCAGACCGCCCAGTGCAAAGAAGCGCCGTAGTCGTCCAAGCTCGGCGCCCGTCAGGGGCGCGACAGCCTCTGTGCCGCTCCAGTACAGGAACAGATCATCCACCAGGGACGGCTCATCGCCTCGCAGTACCGTTGGACGGAGCCTGGCCGGCGCACTGGTACGCTGAATCAGTTCCCACGACCAACGCATCGGAGCAGTGGGACGGGCCGCGGAAACTTGCGTTCCTGTCAGCAATACCCTCGGGTCGAACGCCCCTTGATCGCCAAAAGCACGGGCAGGATGCGGCGCGAGCGCCCACAACGCCGCTAGCAACGTGACCAAGACCAGAGGAATCCGCATCAATCGAAGGTCTCCACACGCCAGATCGCTCCGTCGCGACGTAGACGCACATGGTGGCCACCAGGAACTGCCACCGTCGCGGTCTCCCCGCTCACTTGCACGCTGAGGGTTTCAGAACGCTCCAAGCCTTCCACTAGATTGCGCAGGTCCTGCTCGATGGCAGTCCGAGTGGCGGGAGTGAGCACACGGAGCAGTCCTGCATAGCTGCGTCGAGCCAGCACCCGTCGAAGCTGGTCGAGCGTTTGCGCTGGAGTCCTTCCACCACCAGGAAGCGCCCCGGAAGCGGCCATGCCGTAACGTCCTGCGTGAAGGTCGAGGGCCACCTCTTCGCCGTCGGCAAAGCGAAACTTGGCGAGCGCCTCGATGCGGGCTTCCGGCGACATGATCGCCGTCGCCTGCTCGGCCAGCTCGGAACGCGTCTCGGTCACCATGCGGCGAAAATCGTCGCGGGTCCGTTCCTTCTGGGACGCCGGCGTCATCATCGCATAGAGCGCGTCGACGTCGCCCCGCGTGGCCGCTTCGGCGTAGACACGAGCGGCATCACGTGGGTCCGGAACGGCACGCGAGCAGGCTGCCAGGGCCGCCAGGGCCAGAAGAGCGAGCAGCCTCTTCACGGTCTGACCTCGCCTTTGGCGATGACCACGTCCAGGTCGAATTCGTCGCGAAGGAGCTGGGACTTCGCTTTGACGGTCCACTCTTCGAGCTCGCGTTCCTCGGCGCCGCGAAGGAAGAGGAGGAGCGTATTGGAGCTGCGGTCGACAGCCGCGCGGACCCCTTCGATCTTTGCCAGGTGCTCCCGATCGAGAGCGTCGGCGATGCGCAAGATGGCACTCAATCCGCGGACCTTGCCACGAGCCTCCTTGTCGAGGTCACGAAAGTTTTGGTGACGGTCTGGGTCGGGAGGTCCCTTGCGATGGTACCTCGCGATGTTGGCGACGATGGAGCGCTCGTCGCGGGTGAGCCCCATGATGTCGGACTGTTGGATCAGATAGTAACTGTGTTTGTGGTGCCCGTCGTAGCGAACGAAGTCGCCGATGTCGTGGAGGATCGCCGCGGCGCGCAAGAGGAGTCGATCGCGTCCGCTGAACGCATGGACGGACTGCAGGTCGTCGAAGAGCTGCGCGGCAAAGCGGGCCACGAGCTGTCCGTGGCGCTCGTCGAAGTGAAACCGTCGGCCTAGGCGTGTGCAGCCGGCGAGGATCGTTTCTTCCTGACCTGCGGAGTCCCAGACGTTGAAGTACTTGTCGATCAGCTCTTCGAGAATTCCCGAGGTGAGGCCGACACTTGGGACGACGACTGCGGGTTGGCGAAACACGCGGGCGAGGTGGAGGAAGATGGCCGAGGCGGGGACGATGGTGTCGGCGCGGTCTTGACGGAGGGCGAACGTGTCGCGTCGTTCGTTTGCGGTGAGGGCTCCGAGACGGTCGAAGAGGAGACGCATGGCCATGACGTCGATGGCTTTGGGAAACCCCGAATGACCACCGCGCATGGGGCACAGGTCGCAGAGGGTTTCGACGTTGCCACCGGTGCCTATGAGTGCGTCGAAGTCGACTCCGGCGAGCGAGGGGAGCGCTTCGGCGAGGGAGCGGTCGACGGCTTCTCGAAGGAGCGTTTCACGTTCGCGGTCGATGGTTTTGGCGCCTTTCAAGTAGGTGTCGAGAAGGCGCACGGTGCCGAGGGGGAGCGAGATGGAGAAGGCGAGCTCGCCGCAGTCGAGGTAGGTCATCTCGGTCGAACCGCCGCCGACGTCGACGAGGAGCACGCGTTTGTCGTTGAGGGGAAGGCGTCGCGAGACTGCGAGTTGAATGATACGGGCCTCTTCCACCCCTTCGATCACGTCGAGCTCGACGCCGGTCTCGCGACGGGCGCGTTCGACGAGGGTGGAGCCGTTTTCGGCTTCGCGCACGGCGCTTGTGGCGGCGGCTCGGTAGGCGTGGACTTTGGCACTGTCCATTTCGGTGCGGAAGTCGCGGAGCGCCTTGCAGGCCTCACCGATGGAATGCGGAGTGAGGCGTCCGACGGTGAACACCTCGCCGCCTAGACGGACCGCAGCGCGAAGGCTAGCGATCTCGCGCCAGGTCTCTTTTGCGTCTTGGGGACTGTCTAGGGGGCGCGGTGCGGCGGCCTCGACGATGCGAAGGCGCATGGCGTTGGAACCGACATCGATGGCAGCAAAACGCGGCATCGCGGCGAAGCTAGTGCAGCGAGCGTTCGGGAGCCACGATGAATGCTCGGTGCTTTGGGGGTTACGGTCTTCTTAAACCAAACCTATCTTGAAAACCGCAGGTCCGATCCACCCCCAATTTCGCGCAGACCTCACCCCCAACCCCCTCTCCCTCGACATCTTCCTTGCCCGTTCGGGCAAGGACAAGTTGCCTTCAACACGCTCGCAAGCGCCGTCCGCTTCATTTTTGACTGAAACAAGGTGGACTAGGGATCGTGCGTGAGAAATGGGGGGTCGAAAGCGGAAAAAAGAACCAAATCGGCACTAATCGGCGTCCCCCTCTTGACTACGACAGGGGGCTGGGGGGTG